>NZ_JAMCOS010000001.1:337901-645802 GCF_028069655.1 Acidovorax sp. NCPPB 4044 | reverse complement strand
CGACCACGAAAGCCTTTTCATTGGTGACTTGCGACTCTTCCACGCCGAGTTGTTCGGCGATGATTTTTTTGACACGTGCTTCGATATCGCTCATGGTTTCCCTTTGGGGGTTGTAAATGAATCCGCGATTCTAGCCGTATCGAGATACACCCCGAAATGGCCTGCCGCGCGGAATAATCGGCGTTAACTTGCTTCAATTACATGTACATGCCGCCATTGACATGCAACTCCTGACCCGTCACATAGCCCGCGCCGGCAGAAGCCAGGTAGGCCACCGCCTGTGCGATGTCCGACGGCTGACCCATGTGTCCCAGCGGAATCTGGGCCTGCAGCGCCTTGTGCTGGTCATCGGAGAGTTCCGCGGTCATGTCCGTGCGAATGAAACCGGGGGCTACGCAATTGACGGTGATGCCACGGCTTCCCAATTCTCTGGCCAGCGATCGGGTCATTCCGGCCACCCCGGCCTTGGCAGCCGCATAGTTGGCCTGCCCCGGATTCCCCGAGGCCCCCACCACACTCGTGATGTTGATGATGCGGCCGAACCGCTGCTTCATCATCGGACGCATGACGGCGCGACTGGCACGGAAAACTGCTTTCAGGTTCGTGTCCAGCACGGCATCCCAATCGTCGTCCTTCATGCGCATGGCGATCTGATCGCGCGTGATGCCCGCATTGTTGACGAGCACATGCAACGCACCTTGCTCCTTCACGATGCTGTCCACCAATGCATCCAGCGATGCGGCGTCATTGACATCGAGCGCCGCGCCCCGGCAGCCTTCGTGGCCCGCCAGGGCGTGCGTGATGCGCTGCGCGCCGTCTTCGGTAGTCGCAGTGCCGATCACGCGGTAACCGCGGGCGGCCAGTTCCGCCGCGATGGCAGCGCCAATGCCGCGGGATGCGCCCGTCACCAGGGCAATCTGAGGCACGGGAGGAGTATTTGTGTTTTGGGTAGAAATGTTGCTCATTGCTTATGCCAGCAGTTCACGGGTTTCCTGAAGCGAGGCCGGGTCGGACACGGACGCCGCGACCAGCGCAGCGTCGATCCGCTTGGTCAAGCCTGACAACACTTTGCCAGGACCGCACTCCACCACATGCGTGACGCCGCGGGCCTGCAGTGCACGGATGCACTCCACCCACCGCACCGGACCGAAAGCCTGCCGATAAAGCGCGTCGCGGATGGCGGCGGCATCCCGCACGACAGCCACGTCGATGTTGTTGACCACCGGGATACGGGGCGCCTCGAGCGCCAGTTCCGCCAAGGCCGCACGCAGCTTTTCAGCAGCGGGCTTCATCAGGCTGGAATGGAACGGCGCCGAAACAGGCAGCGGCAAGGCGCGCTTGGCCCCTGCCGCCTTGAGCATCTCACAGGCTTTCTCGACGCCCGCCTTGGTGCCGGCGATCACCGTCTGAACAGGATCGTTGAAGTTCACCGCTTCCACCACATCCCCGCTACCGGCATCGAACCTATCGGACGCTTCCGAGCAACCGGCAACGACTTTCGAGGCCGGCAGGCCCAGGATCGCCGCCATTGCCCCGGCTCCCACCGGCACGGCTTCCTGCATGGCCGAAGCACGCAGTCGAACCAGCGGAGCCGCCTGGGCCAAGGTAAGGGCGCCTGCCGCCACCAGTGCCGAGTACTCTCCAAGGGAGTGACCGGCGACCGCCGCAGGTATCGGGCCGCCTTCTGCCTGCCAGACCCTCCAAGCGGCCACCCCCGCCACCAGCATCACAGGCTGGGTGTTGGTCGTGAGCGCCAGAGCCTCCTTGGGCCCGCCATGGATCAGGCGCCCGATGTCCTCACCCAGCGCCTCGGAAGCCTCCTCCAGGCAAGCGACCACTGCTGGATGATTCCCCCAGGCATCGAGCATGCCCACGGATTGGGAACCCTGCCCAGGAAAGACAAATGCAAAGTTTTTCGTTGTCATGAATTCAAACCGATGAATAGCCACAGCCTCGCACGATGGATGCCAGGCGGACCATCCTCACAATGTCAAGAGCACCGCGCCCCAGGTGAAACCTCCGCCGACCCCTTCCAGCAGGAGGTTCTGCCCCGGCTGCACCTGACCGGATCGCACGGCGTGGTCCAGTGCGAGCGGGATGGAAGCCGCAGATGTATTGCCATGCTGGTCCACCGTCACTACGACCTTCTCCATGGACAGGCCCAGCTTCTTGGCCGTGCCCTGCATGATGCGGATGTTGGCCTGATGGGGAATCAGCCAGTCGATGTCCGATTCCTTCAGGTTCGCCTTTTCCAGGACGGCGCGCGCAGCTTTGTCGAGCACGCCGATCGCGAGCTTGAACACGGCCTGGCCGTCCATCTTGAGCAGCGGGTCGCCCAGCACCTGCCCTCCATAGACGTTGCCCGGCACGCACAGAATGCCCACGTGCCGCCCGTCCGCATGAAGATCGCTGGCCAGAATTCCCGGCACGTCGGAAGCCTCCAGCACCACGGCACCGGCACCGTCGCCGAAAAGGACACAGGTGGTACGGTCTCCGAAATCCAGCAGGCGACTGAACACTTCCGCACCGATCACCAGCGCGCGGCGCGCCACCCCGGTACGTATCATCGAATCGGCCACCGTCAACGCGTAGACGAAACCGCTGCACACTGCTTGCACGTCGAAAGCAGGGCAACCATTGGCCCCCAGCTTGTTCTGAAGGATGCAGGCCGTGGACGGGAAAACCATGTCCGGCGTCGATGTCGCCACGATGATGAGATCGATGTCCTGGGCCCCGATGCCCGCAGCGGCGAGTGCGTTGCGCGCAGCCTCCAGGCCCAGATCGCTGCTGCACACGTCGCGTTCGGCGAAATGCCGGGCGCGGATTCCCGTGCGCTCCACGATCCACTGGTCCGATGTCTCCACTCCGCGCTCGGCCAGTTCAGCCACGAGATCGGCATTGCTCAGACGGCGCGGCGGCAGACTGCTACCAGTGCCTGTAATACGGGAATAGCGGCTCATTCAATGGGGCTCGAAACATTCACTCAAGGCGCTGGCTGCGCAGCGGTGGGCCCCAGCAGGGGAGCGGCGTGCGCAACCCGCGAGCGGACTCGGTCGAGCAGGTTGTTGCGGGCCGCATCATACGCGCGGTTCAAAGCCTGCTCGAAAGCCAATGTGTCAGCAGATCCATGGCTTTTGAAGACCAGCCCGCGCAGGCCCAGAAGAGCAGCACCGTTGTACCGCCGATGATCCATGCGCTGCATAAGCGCAGATAACACCGGATACGCCACAACTGCCGCCAATTTGGTGAAGATGCTGCGCTTGAACTCTTGCTTGAGGGCGCCCACGATCATCGAAGCCACGCCCTCGCTCGCCTTCAATGCCACATTGCCCACGAACCCGTCACACACGACGATGTCGACGGTACCTTTGAATATGTCATTGCCTTCGACATTGCCAAAGAAATTCAAGTCTCCGGAATTGGCGGCAGAACGCAGGAGTTCACCCGTTCTCTTGATGACTTCATTGCCTTTGATGACTTCTTCGCCGATATTCAAAAGCCCAACCGATGGCTCGGCGCCACCATCCCCGAGTGCCGACACCAACGCGGCGCCCATGACCGCAAATTGCAGCAGATGCTCTGCCGTGCAATCCACGTTGGCGCCCAGGTCCAGGACGGTGGTCGCCCCGCCCTGGGCGTTCGGCATTTGCGTGGCGATGGCCGGGCGGTCGATCCCTTCCAGGGTCTTCAGCAGGTAGCGGGCGATCGCCATCAATGCGCCGGTATTGCCTGCCGAGACTGCCACCTGCGCCGCACCATCCTTCACCTGCTGGATCGCCACCCGCATGGAGGAGTCTTTTTTGCGGCGCAACGCCACCTCCACGGGATCGTCCATGGACACCACTTCGCTGGCCGCAACGATGACGGCCCGCTCATGCACGAATCCGGTCAGGCTGTCGGGTTGCCCTACCAGCAGGAGGCGCGCTTGCGCATGGTTCTCGAGGAATTGGCGGCACGCCGCCAGCGTGACGCGGGGGCCGTGATCGCCCCCCATGCAGTCAACAGCCAGTGTGATCATGGGCGACTAGGCGAGCCGCAAGGAATGCGGCCCGGGAAAAAAGATACGGCAGACAAAACAAAGGCCCGCGCTACCGTTTGCGTAGCAGCGGGCCTGGGCGCGCAAGCGAAGGTCAGGCTTCGGACTTGTTCTTCAGCACTTGGCGACCACGGTAGAAACCATTGGGGCTGATGTGGTGGCGCAGATGGGTTTCACCGGTGGTGGGCTCCACGGCGATGCCCGGCACATTCAGTGCATTGTGCGAACGGTGCATGCCGCGCTTGGAGGGAGACTTTTTGTTTTGCTGAACAGCCATGGTGGCTCCTGGTCTTGAAGGGTGGGTTGGTAAAAACGCGATCAGCCCATAGAAGACACGAGGGGATTCGCGCGAAGCCCTCGATTATATCCCAAACGCTTTTTCAGTCCTTGGGCTTGCTTGCCTTCAACGACGCGAGCGCTGCGAAGGGGTTGGGCTTGTCGGCGTTGGCCTCTTCGAAATCATCGTCGCTGGATTCCATCGGAACGGGCGCAGGGCACTCGTCGTGCCTGGGAACCAGAGGCAGGGCCATGAGCAACTCGTCTTCGATCAACTCGCGCAGATTGAATTCCCGGCTCAGGGCCAGCAGGTCTTCTTCGCTCTCGTCGTCGAGGGCTTCCGCCGTGGCCTCGTCGGCGACGAAGCGAAACTCGCGCTCCACTTCCAGCGGAACATCCACCGGGCCCAGGCAGCGCTGGCAGGTCATGGGAAAGGCGGCCTTGACGGCGAGCCGCAACCAGATCTGGCCGCCAATGCCGTGCGTGGTGCGCACTTCGCCGTGCGCTTGCCAGTCCACCAGCAGATCCGGGTGCAGTCCCTTGGCCTCTTGCGCCAGGCGCTCGTATTTGAGAAGCGAATCATGGCCGGCCAGATGACCGCCCGCCTGCGCGAATGCCTTGACGTCCAGGCGCTGAGGGGAGAATTCCTTGGTCATGGCGGCAGTGTAAGAGAATCGCCGCCATGCCCGATTCCGCCCCCCTGAACCGCCCACTGGTACTGGGCTCGACTTCCCGCTACCGGCGCGAACTGCTGAGCCGCCTCGCCCTCCCCTTCGACGTCGCGGCCCCCGAAGTCGACGAAACCCCGCGCGCCGGAGAACCGCCGCGCGATCTCGCCCTGCGGCTTGCGCGGGCCAAGGCGCAGGCCGTGGCGCACCACCATCCCGAGGCCGTCGTCATCGGCTCCGACCAGGTGGCGGACCTCGCCGGCTCACCGCTCGGCAAGCCGGGAACCCATGAGCGGGCGGTGGAACAGCTGCGGCGCATGCGCGGGCAGACGGTGGTTTTCCAGACGGCCGTGACGGTCACCTGCCAGGCCACCGGCTTCGAAGCCACCGACATCGCACCTGTGGAAGTGCGTTTCCGTGATCTGTCCGACGCGGAGATCGAACGCTACCTGCGGGCCGAGCAACCGTACGACTGTGCAGGCAGCGCCAAGAGCGAAGGCCTGGGCATCAGCTTGCTGGACGCCATCGTGAGCGACGACCCCACAGCGCTCGTGGGCCTGCCGCTGATCCGCACCTGCCGCATGCTGCGCGCCGCAGGGCTGGTGCTGCCATGACGGAGGCCGCACACCCCAAAGATTCCGCCGCCAGCGCAGAGACCGGCGCTCCATCGCAGCGCGGGACGCTCTACCTCGTGCCGGCCCCGCTGGATTTCGGCTGCGACACGCAGTCTCCCGTGGAGGATGTCCTGCCTGCCGGTACGTTGCAGGCGGCTTCGCGGCTGACGCATTGGATCTGCGAAAACGCCAAAAGCACACGCGCCTACCTCAAGCGCATCGATGCGCTCCATCCGCTGCGCGTGCCGATGCAGGAGCAGCAGATCACCGAACTGCCCCGCGAAGTGCACAAGAAAGGCGACCACCACGGCAGCGGCGCGTCCACCCCGTTCGATGCCCGCGGCCTTCTGGCGGCAGCGCTCGGCGGGCAGGACATGGGGCTGGTGAGCGAGGCGGGCATGCCGGCCGTCGCAGACCCGGGCAGTTCCGTGGTGCGCGCGGCCCATGACCTGGGGTTGCGCGTGGTGCCGCTGGTAGGACCCGTTTCGCTGTTGCTCACCCTTGCGGCGAGCGGCCTCAACGGGCAGAACTTTGCGTTCAACGGCTATCTGCCGCAGGACGCGGCGCAGCGCGCCCAACGCATCCGCGACCTGGAGGCCCTGGCCCTCAAGCAGGGCCAGACCCAGCTCTTCATCGAAACCCCCTACCGCAATCCCGCACTCTGGCAGGCCCTTTTGCAGACGCTGCAGGCCAACACGCGCCTCGCGATCGCCAGCGGGCTCACGCTGGACCATGCCCGCACCGCAAGCCGCCTGGTCCGCCAATGGCGCCAACAGCCGGAGCCGCCGGACAACCGCACACCGGCCGTCTTCGCCATCGGGCGCTGAGCGCCTCCACTGCCTGCCGAAATGCACCGAAAAGCCATCCCATTTGCTATTATTTTCATAGCAATTTTTTCAATAAACACGGCGGCATCAGCACAAATTCTCTGCGAACTGGAGGGGCGGGCAGTGAATCCCGCCAACGGGGCCGAACTGGCCGGGGAAAGTGGCTTGCTGCAGTGCCGGGATCCCGCCACGGGGCGCCCGCAGCGGGAGCAGACCCTGCGCGAGGGGCGTTTCGTGGGCCCCGAACGCTTCTTCGACCGCGAAGGCCGCCTGCTGCGCGAGCGCACCGTGAACGAGCGGGGCAACAGCGAAGGCCGCACCGCGGAGTTCTGGCCCGATGGCCGGCTCCGCCGGGAAGAGCACGCCGTGAACGGGCGCCCTCAAGGCCCGGCGCGGAGCTTCGACAGCCAGGGCCGCCTGGAACGCCTGGCTTTCCACGGCGATGGGCGCGAACTTTTCTCGGTCAGCTACAACCCCGCGGGCCAGCCCACGCGCCTGGCCTGCCCGGAGCGCAGCGCCATGCCGGAGGACCGCTCGCTGTGCGGCTTCGGCCCCGCGGGCGCCGCGGACACCCTGCTTTATTTTCAAGATGGAGGCAAGGCAGCCCAGCGCCGCTACGAAAACGGGCGCCTCATGGCATCTTCCGAATGGAATGCCGACGGGGCCCAGACCTCCGAATGGCTTTTCGAACACGGCCGCCGCGTCTTCAGGCGCTACAGTGCCGACGGTCCCTCCGGTGCAGCCCGCCTCCCCGCCCCGGTACGCCGCGAAGAGCGCATCCACGAGCCCGATGCGCGCCCGCTGACCGACCGCGGGGGCCAATTGGCAGTCCAGCGGCGCTGGAGCGCCAATGGCCAGCTCATCGAGCAGACCCGCTATGCGGCCGGCCGGGAAACGCTGGAGGAACGCTGGTACGCCAACGGAGAACGCCGCGAGCGCACGGTGCTGACAGGCGTGGGGGCCGCTGCCCGCTTGCAGGGCGAGTTCTTCCGGGACGATGGCCGGCTGACCCACCGGAGCCTGTTCACCGCCGATCGCCTGCCCACCGGCGTCCAGCAGCGCTTTCACGCCAATGGCCAGCTGGCGAGCGAGGAAACCTACAGCGCCCCGGACAGCCGCGGCCGCACCCGGCTGGAAGTCCGCAGGCAGTGGGCGGAAGACGGCGAACTCATGGCGGACGATGTCCTGCTGGAAGACGGCTCCCGGCAACGCAAGCCAGGATTGCCCAGCACACCCTGACGGACCGCAGGGGCTTGACCGCGGAAATGAAAAAGAGGCGCTGGAGCGCCTCTTTCCTGGTGCAGCGATTGCAGGTCGCCACGCGGCGCGACGCCTTTCAGCGCACCGCCGGCATGCTCCGGCCGATGGCCTTCATGGCCGTCTCGCCGACGGACGCGCCAAATTTCTTGACGAGGCGTTCCGCCACGTTGTCGCGGCGGGTGTAGTCGATGATTTCCTCAGCCTTCACCACTTCGCGCGCCACGTAGTCGAGGTTGCCCAGGTGATCGGCCAGCCCCATCTCCACGGCTTGCTGGCCCGTCCAGAACAGGCCGCTGAAGGTGTCGGCCGAAGTCTTGAGGCGGTCGCCACGCCCTTCCTGGACCACGTGGATGAACTGCTGGTGGATCTGGTCGAGCATGGCCTGCGCATAGGCCCGCTGCTTCTCCGTCTGCGGGCTGAAGGGATCGAGGAACCCCTTGTTCTCGCCGGCCGTGAGCAGGCGGCGCTCCACGCCGAGCTTCTCCATGGTGCCGGTGAAGCCGAAGCCATCCATCAGCACGCCGATGCTCCCGACGATGC
The DNA here is from genome assembly GCF_028069655.1 of Acidovorax sp. NCPPB 4044. NCBI lineage: Bacteria > Pseudomonadati > Pseudomonadota > Betaproteobacteria > Burkholderiales > Comamonadaceae > Acidovorax > Acidovorax sp. NCPPB 4044. The sequence continues at coordinate 637,581 of NZ_JAMCOS010000001.1, read as the reverse complement.
TGGCCTTGTCCACGAAGATCTGGTCGGCTCCGGCGGCGATGTAGTAGGCAGCGGATGCGCAGGTCTCCTCGACCACCGCATACACCGGCTTGTTGTACTTGGCCTTCAGGCGAATGATCTCGTCGTTGATGATGCCGGCCTGCACGGGGCTGCCGCCCGGCGAATTGATCAGCAGCACCACGGCCTGGGAGCCGGAGTCCTCGAAAGCGCTGCGCATGGCCGCGACGACGAACTCCGCACTGGCTTCCGCCCCGGCGGCGATTTCACCCTTCACATCGACCACGGCGGTGTGCGGAGTGCTCTTGCTGGGAGCCGCGGCGTCGCGTGCCAGCAACACCCAGGCGATGCCGACCAGGAATACCAGCCATGCCAGGCGGGTGAAAACCCTCCAGCGGCGGGCGGATCGCTGCTCCGCCAGGGTGGAGAAGACCAGCTTTTCCAGCACGTCGCGCTCCCAGCCGGGCACCTTCGCCGCGCTGGCATTCGTTTCATTCACTCCTTTTTCAGGAGCAGGCTTTGCCCACAGGTCAGGGGTTGGCGACGGATGGTTTCCCAGGCCGGAGGGTTCGTTCCGGTTCGGATCGGTCATGTGATTACTCAGAATTCCACGGGTTGCGACTGGCGGTCAGTATGCCAGCGCACCACTCCCAGCTCTTCCGAAATTGCGATCTTCACCAGCCCGCCGCGGCAGGGCCCACCCGCGCAGGCGCCTGTCGCAGGCTGGTAGGCGGCGCCGTGCGTGGCGCACAGCAGCCAGTGACCCGTGTCGTCGAAGAACCGGTTGGGCTGGTAGTCCATCTCCATGGCCACGTGGGTGCAGCGGTTCAGGTAGGCGTGGGGCGTACCCTGGTAGCGCACGGCGAAGGCCCGGCAGGTCTGGCCGGCGTGGACCACATCGAAGGGCACGGCCAGCCCGCCTTCGACCAGTTCGGCACTGGCGCAGAGCGCGATCGGCTCGCCCGGAGGGAAAGACATGGCGGACTTTGATCTATCAGCGTGGCGGTCGCCGCTCAGCCGTTGCGGGCCAGCCATTCATGCAGATCGCTCACGGAATGCGCCACATGCAGCGGCGCCAGGGCGCCGAACCCCGAGGGCTCATGGGCGCCATAGCTCACGCCCACGCTCGCGCACCCGGCGGACAAGGCCATCTGCAGGTCGTGCGTGGTGTCTCCGACCATGAGAAGCCGCTCCGGCGCCACGCCGAATTCGGCCATGAGTTCCTGCAGCATGAGCGGATGGGGCTTGCTGGCGGTTTCGTCCGCCGTGCGGGAACCGTCGAACATGCCGCGCAATGCCACCGTGTGCAGCACCTCGTCCAGGCCGCGCCGGCTCTTGCCCGTGGCGACAGCCAGCAGGTGGCCCCGCGCGCGCAGATCCTCCAGCAGCGGCAGCACGCCTTCGAACAGGCTCAGATCGCCCTGGTGGCGCGCGTAGTGGTAGCCGTAGCGGCTGCGCAGTTCGGCGTGCCTTTCGGGCGGCACGTGCGGCGCGGCGTGCGCAAGCGCTTCCATCAGGCCCATGCCGATCACCCAGGCCGCGTCCCGGTCGCTCGGCGCGGTGCCGCCGACATCGCGCACGGCTTCCTGGATACAGCGCACGATGATGGCGGTGGAATCGAACAGCGTCCCATCCCAGTCGAAGGCGATCAGGTCGAAGCGGCGGGGGCGGGATGCGGACATGGCGGCGGTGGGTGCAATCAAGGGTGGGAGGCGGAGACGAACCCGGCCAGTTCGGGCGGCAGTTCGGCGTGCAGTTCGATGCGCTCGCCGCTGGCGGGGTGACTGAACTGTAACCGCCATGCATGAAGGAACATCCGCCGCAGGGCGCGCTTCTGCGCGCGGCGGTTCAGATCGAAATCACCGTATTTGTCGTCGCCCACGATGGGGTGGCCCTGGCTGGCCAGGTGCACGCGGATCTGGTGGGTGCGGCCCGTCTTGATCGTGACTTCGAGCAGCGTCATGGCCGGCAGCCCCTCGGCGGAACGGGCCGCAAGGCGGGTGCGCACCCGCACCAGGGTGATGGAACGCATGCCGTCGGGATCATCCGCGGTGGTCACGCGCACACGGCGTTCCCCGTCTGCCTGCAGATATTTGTGCAGGGGGGCGTCGATCACCTTCAGCCGGTCGGGCCAATCGCCCGAGACGAGCGCCAGGTACGTCTTGCCGGTTTCCCTCTCGCGGAACTGGTCCTGCAGGTGGGTGAGCGCAGAGCGCTTCTTCGCCACGAGCAGCACGCCGGAGGTTTCGCGGTCCAGCCGGTGCACCAGTTCCAGGAAACGCGCCTGCGGCCGGGCCTGCCGGAGCTGTTCGATGACGCCGAAGCTCACGCCGCTCCCGCCGTGGACGGCCACGCCGGCCGGCTTGTCGAGGGCGATCACATGCTCGTCCTCCAGCAACAGCGGAAACTCCCGCGCGGGAGCGGGCCGCTCGGCTTTTTCGGCCACCTTGTCGGAAATGCGCACGGGCGGAACGCGCACCATATCGCCCTCCGCGACCCGGGTGTCGGCGCTGGCACGGCCCTTGTTGATGCGCACTTCGCCGCTGCGGATGATCCGGTAGACATGCGTCTTGGGCACGCCCTTGAGCTCACGTATCAGAAAGTTATCCAGCCGCTGGCCGGCGGACTCGGCATCGACTTCCATCCAGCGCACGGCAGCGGCGCCAGCGGCGGAGTCGGCACCCGGGGAACGGGCGGGCGCCGATTTGGCCCCTATAATGTGTTTCACCTGTGCGACGTTGTGTAAGTGGTTGATTTATCTGGAGTTTAGTCCACCCAACCCGGCAAGCCGCGCAGGCAAGGTCGATGCCAACGGGCGTCGTGCGCGCAGATTGCAGGCCGATTGCCTGCAGAGCCCGCATGCCGCACGGCCCGGCTGACGAATTGAAACACCCAAACGGAATCCCCAGCCGGCAGGCCAGCTCCCCTTCGAGACTGCCCTGCCGCGGATCAAAGCGAAAAACATGTTGGCGCTGATGGCTTGGATCATGGCTCTCTGGCAGAGGCAACAGCCTCTGGCATGGGCGATCCGCATGCCCGAATCGCCCGCATGGCGCGCGCTGCCAGCGACATTCTTCGTGGCAAAAAAGCACGCTTCCTGCATCGCCCCCATCCACGCCCCACCTCCCCGGCTGCCAAGCTAGTTGCTTCGCGGCCGCCTGGCTTTCAGCGGCAATTCCTTCGTTTCGATGCGTCGGCCCTGGCATCCATGGCTCCTGAAGAGCCTGTGTCATCGGTTGAACCCCCACGGCACGCGTGCAGCCACCGGCAGCGCAGCGTTCCGTATGCAACGAAAAAAGGAATCGCATCATGAAGCGGATGCTCATCAACGCCACGCAGCCGGAAGAACGGCGCCTTGCCATCGTGGACGGCCAGAAGCTGCTGGACTACGAGATCGAGATCGAGGGACGTGAACAGCGCAAGGGCAACATCTACAAGGCCGTCGTCACCCGCGTCGAGCCCAGCCTGGAAGCCTGCTTCGTCGACTACGGCGAAGACCGCCACGGTTTCCTGCCCTTCAAGGAAATCTCCCGCCAGTATTTCGCCGAGGGCGTCTCCCCCAGCCAGGCCCGCATCAACGAGGTGATCCGCGAGGGCCAGGAGCTGCTGGTCCAGGTCGAGAAGGAAGAGCGCGGCAACAAGGGCGCGGCCCTGACCACCTTCGTCAGCCTGGCCGGCCGCTACGTGGTGCTGATGCCCAACAACCCGCGCGGCGGCGGTGTTTCCCGCCGCATCGAAGGCGAGGACCGGGCCGAGCTCAAGGAGGCGATGGACCAGCTCGAGTACCCCAAGGGCATGAGCATCATCGCGCGCACCGCCGGCATCGGCCGTACGGCACCCGAGCTGCAATGGGACCTGAACTACCTGCTCAAGCTCTGGACCGCCATCGACGGCGCGGCCAAGGGCGGCAAGGGCGCCTTCCTGATCTACCAGGAATCGTCGCTGGTGATCCGCGCGATCCGCGACTACTTCAACAACGACATCGGCGACATCCTCATCGACACCGATGACATCTACGAGCAGGCGCACCAGTTCATGGCGCACGTCATGCCCGAGCATGCCGCCAAGGTGAAGCGCTACCGCGACGACGCGGCCCTGTTCAGCCGCTTCCAGATCGAGCACCAGATCGAATCCGCCTACGCCCGCACGGTGCAGCTGCCCAGTGGCGGCGCCATCGTGATCGACCACACCGAAGCGCTGGTCTCGGTGGACGTGAACTCCGCGCGCGCCATCAAGGGCGGCGACATCGAGGAAACCGCCACGCGCACCAACCTCGAAGCCGCCGACGAGGTCGCGCGCCAGATGCGCCTGCGCGATCTGGGCGGCCTGATCGTGATCGACTTCATCGACATGGAAGAGTCGAAGAACCGCCGCGAAGTCGAGAACCGCCTGCGCGACGCGCTGCGCCAGGACCGGGCACGCGTGCAGTTCGGCACCATCAGCAAGTTCGGCCTCATGGAGATGAGCCGCCAGCGCCTCAAGCCCTCGCTGAGCGAAGGTGCGCACATCCGCTGCCCGCGCTGCGACGGCACCGGCCACGTGCGCGACACGGAAGGCTTCTCACTGCAGATCCTGCGCATGATCCAGGAAGAGTCCATGAAGGACAACACGGCCGCCGTGCACTGCCAGGTGCCGGTGGAAGTGGCGTCGTTCCTGCTCAACGAGAAGCGCACCGAGATCGCCAAGATCGAACTCAAGCAGCGCGTGAGCGTGCTCATGGTTCCCAACAAGACCATGGAGACGCCGAAGTACAAGCTGGAGCGCCTCAAGCACGACGATCCACGCCTGGACCACATCGCGGCCAGCTACAAGCTGGCCGACGAGCTCGAAGACCCCACGACCGTCACCCGCCGCTCGCAGGAACCCACCAACAAGCAGACGCCGGTGATCAAGGGCGTGCTGCCCGACGCACCCGCGCCCGTGGCCGAGCCGCGGCCCGAGTCGCCCCGTGCCGCAGGCCCCCGTGCCGGCGCCGCAGCCAGCGCTGCACCGGCCGCAGCCCCCGCACATGCGCCGGCACCGGCCCCCGCAGCGCCAGTCGAGCAGGGCTTCTTCGCCTGGCTCAAGAGCCTATTCGGCTTCGGCCCCCAGGCTGCGCCCGCACCCGTGGCCACACCCGCTCCCGCACCTGCCGCCGATGCACCGCGCGAAGGCCGGCGTGATGGCCGCGACGGCCGCGGCGGCCGCCGTGGCGAACGCAACGGCAGCGGCGGTGGCCGCGATGGACAGCGCGAGAACGGCACCGGCGAAGGCCGTGGCGGCCGCCGTGGCGAGCGCGGAGACCGTGGCGAGCGCGCCGAGCGCCCGGACGGCGAGGCACCCCGCAACGGCCGGGGCCCGCGCGAAGGTGAAGCACGCGAAGGCCGTGAGGGCCGATCGGGCCGGGACCGCGATCGCGAGGGCGGCCGCGACAATGGCCGTGACACCCCGCGCGACGGCGGACGCGACTTCGCTCCCCGTGGCGAGGGCGAGCCGGCGCAGCGCAATGGCCGTGAAGGCCGCGGTGAGGGGCGCGAGGGCCGTGAAGGCGGCCGGGGCCGCGAACGCCGTGATGCACTGGATCCGCAGCGCCAGCAGCCCCTGGGCGTCGATGCAGGCGCAGCACCTGGCGCGGCCGATGTATCCCTGGCCGGCGATGCCGCGAATGCCCTGCAGGAGCGTGGCGAACGCGGCCCGCGCAACGGTGAACGCCGTGACCGGGGCGGCGAGCGCCGCGAACGGGGTGGTGAACGCCGCGAGCGCGGTGAGCGCGCTCCGCGTGGCGAGGAGGCCCAGGCCGAATTCGTCGATACCTCTCCATTGGCAGCGCTGCCCGATCTCGACCTGACCCTGGGCGATGCCCCGGCCCCGGCCGAAGGCGCACCCAGCGAAGAGCCGCGCCAGCGCCGGTCGCGCGACCGCTATGGCCGCGACCGCCGCGAGCGCGGTGGCGACCGCGCTCCGCGCGAAGGCTCCGAGGCCGAAGCCGCGCAGGCCGGCGATGCACCCGCCCACTCCGTGACCTCCACGGAGCACGGCGATGCCGCGCAGGACTCGCCACGCCGCAGCTACTTCAGCCAGGGCGGCAACGCTCCGGCTGCGGCACCTGCAGCGACAGCGACGGCCGCGGTGCCCGAAGTGCCGACTCCCGTGCTGGATGCGATCGCACCCGCGGCTCCCACGCCGGCCCCGGCGCCTGCCGTCCCGGTTGCCGCGGCGCCAGCCGCCCAGGCAGCGATCGCACCCGCGCCTGCCGCGGTCGCGGCTCCAGCACCGGCACCAGCCCCGGCGGCGGTGCCGGCGCAGGGCCTGCCACGCGTCCAGGCGTTCACGCTTCCCGTGGATGACCTGAACCGCATCGCCGAGCACTCCGGCCTGCAGTGGGTGAACTCGGATGCCGGAAAGATCGCCGCCGCACAGGCAGCGATCGCCGCCGAGCCCCGTCCGGCGCACGTGCCGCGCGAACGGCCCCCGGTGGTCGTTCTGGATGAAGGCCCGCTGGTGCTGGTGGAAACGCGGCGCGACCTGCGCGACCTGAAGCTGCCGTTCGAGCAACAGCAGCCACCGTCGTCCGCTGCCTGACGGACTGCACAGGCTGACGGCGGCACCGCCATCGCGCGGTGCCGCCGTCGCCATTTCCGCCCTGCCTCCGCCTGTTCCGCCCGCTCGCTCCGCCCCTTTCCGAGGATCCGCGCCGATGCTGTTCCTGCTGTCTCCCGCCAAATCCCTCGACTACGACACGCCCCTGCCTGCGGGGCTGCCGCACACGCTCCCGCCGTTCATCCCCGAGTCCACACGCCTGATCGAGGTGCTGCGCGAGAAATCGCCCCAGGACATCGCGTCCCTGATGGACCTCAGCGACACGCTCGCGGGACTGAACGTGGCGCGCTATGCCGCGTGGTCGCCCCGGTTCACTGCCTCCAACGCCCGCCAGGCCCTCTTCGCCTTCAACGGCGACGTCTACGAGGGCCTGCAGGCGCGCGGGCTGGGCACCGAAGACCTGCAGTGGGCCCAGGACCACGTGGCGATTCTGAGCGGCCTCTACGGCGTGCTGCGCCCGCTGGACCGCATGCAGCCCTACCGCCTGGAGATGGGCACGCGGCTGGCCACCGAGGCCGGCGGCAACCTCTACCGTTTCTGGGGTCCGCGCATCGCCGAGCACCTGAACCGGCGCCTCGCGGCCGACGCGACGCCGGTGGTGGTCAACCTCGCCTCGCAGGAATACTTCAAGTCGGTGGACACGGGCGTGCTGAAAGCCCGCGTGATCGAGTGCGTGTTCGAGGACTGGAAGGGCGACCGCTACAAGATCATCAGCTTCCACGCCAAGCGGGCGCGCGGCCTCATGGCGCGCTATGCCATCCAGAAGCGCGTGCTCACGCCGCGCCAGCTCGAAGGCTTCGACCTCGAAGGCTATGCGTTCGCCGCGTCCGCCTCCGCGCCCGACCGGCTCGTCTTCCGCCGCAAGGCCGCGCCATGACCGCCGCCTGAAAGACCGCACGGGAAAGGCGTGTTTGCCACGGGCGTTAACGTCCCCGGTCTTCCGCCGGTCCCCGCTCCCTGCTTTCTCATCCCCCGACCGAACACCATGTCCGCCTCCCGCTCCTCGCCCGCGCGCGCCGACACGGACGCCGCACTCTCCCAGTCCATCACGCCCGATCTGCGGGCGTGGATCATCGCGCAGGCCCAGGCCGGCTTCGAGGCGCCTGCCGTGCTGCAGTCCATGCTCGACGCCGGCTGGAACGAGGACGTGGCCACGCATGCGATGGAACACGTGCTGCGCGAGCAGCTCGAGACCCTCGCCGTGCAGCAGGGCCAGCCGCCTGCCTCCCGCGTGCCCGAACCCGATCTGGCCGATGCCCCCGGGTTCATCGACGTGGGCGACCGCCAGGTGGAGGTGCTGATGGCCATGGCGCAGCCGCGCGTGGTGCTGTTCGGCAACCTGCTCTCCGACGAGGAATGCGATGCCCTGATCGCCGCCGCCGAGCCGCGCATGGCGCGCTCGCTGACCGTCGCCACACGCACGGGCGGCGAGGAAGTCAACGATGACCGCACCAGCCACGGCATGTTCTTCCAGCGCGGGGAAGACCCGGTGGTGGCCCGGCTCGAAGAGCGCATCGCGCGGCTCGTGAACTGGCCGCTGGAAAACGGCGAGGGCTTGCAGGTGCTGCACTACCGCCCCGGCGCCGAATACAAGCCGCACTACGACTACTTCGATCCTGCCGAGCCGGGCACGCCCACGATCCTGCGCCGCGGCGGACAGCGCGTGGCCACGCTCGTCGTCTACCTCAACAACCCGGAGAAGGGCGGCGGCACCACCTTCCCCGACGTGCACCTGGAGGTGGCCCCACGCCGGGGCAATGCGGTGTTCTTCAGCTACGAGCGCCCGCACCCGTCCACCCGCACGCTGCATGGCGGCGCACCGGTGGTCGCAGGCGACAAGTGGATCGCCACGAAATGGCTGCGTGAGCGGCGATTTGAATGAAATCGCCCCCATGCCGCCGTATTCACTGAAAAGATTGCTATCAATTAGATAGCAGACAGATCCCAATCCACGCCATGAACTCCCCCGACCAATCGCAACTGGGCCGCGCCTCCGCCTATGCGGACCAGTACGACGCCTCCCTGCTGTACCCCCTGCCCCGCCAGCCCAAGCGCGACGAGATCGGCGTCACCGGCGCCCCGCCCTTCTTCGGCGCGGACCTCTGGACCGCCTTCGAGCTGTCGTGGCTGAACCCGCGCGGCAAGCCGCAGGTCGCGATCGCGCACGTCACCGTGCCGTGCGAGACGCCGAACATCGTGGAGAGCAAGTCGTTCAAGCTCTACCTCAACAGCTTCAACAACACCCGTTTCGCCGATGCCGCCGAGGTGCAGGCCCGCATCCGCGCGGACGTGAGCGAAGCCGCGTGGCGCGGCGCGGACCGCCCGTCCACCGTGGGCGTGAAGCTCGTGCTGCCCGAGATGTTCGACCGCGAGCCGGTGCATGAGCTCGACGGCCTGCTGCTGGACCGCCTCGACGTGGAATGCGACCGGTACACCCCCGCGCCCGAGCTGCTGCGGGCCGCCCAGGGCGAGGCGCCCGTGACCGAGACGCTCGTGAGCCACCTGCTCAAGAGCAACTGCCTCGTGACCGGGCAACCCGACTGGGGCAGCGTGCGCATCCAGTACAGCGGCGCGCAGATCGACCAGGCGGGGCTGCTGCAGTACCTCGTGAGCTTTCGCAACCACAACGAATTCCACGAGCAATGCGTGGAGCGCATCTTCATGGACGTGTGGACGCGCTGCCGGCCGATCAAGCTGTCCGTCTATGCGCGCTACACCCGCCGTGGCGGCCTGGACATCAACCCGCTGCGCACCAGCCATCCGCAGGCGCTGCCGCCGAACACCCGCACGGCGCGGCAGTAGGAAGCGCGTCGGGCAGCGCCCTTGCGGCGCTGCGGCTGCATCCGGGGGCCGGGGAAGCTGCCGGCGATGCGCCAGTGGGCGTCAGTGGTTGGCGCGGCGCAACTGGTCCAGGCGGGCGGAGATGGCCTCGACGTCGAGCGCATCCTCGGCGTGGGCCAGGTAGGTTTCGAGGTCCGCCACCGCCCCGTCGGCATGGCCCAGCTCGGCGCGCGCCAGGCCGCGATCCCGCCATTCGCCCCAGGCATCGGGCAGCAGCAGCACGAGGCGCTCCTGCACGGCCGCCAGCCGCACCCAGTCCTGCTGGGAGCGGTGGATCTCCTTCAAGTTGCGCAGCATGCGGGCGATCACCTCGCGCGCGGGCGCGGCCTGCAGGTACAGCCCCAGCGGCACCTCGAAATCGTCCACCAGCCCGCTGCGCCGCTTGAAAGGCTCCAGCCGCTCGGCCAGCTCTTCGCGGGAAAGCGACTGGCCCGTGGTCGGATCGAGCACCACCTGCCCCCGCGGCAGCAGCACCTTGACCATGAAATGGCCGGGAAACGAGATCCCGCGCACATGCAGCCCCAGGCCCTGGGCCAGCTCCATCCAGAGGATGGCCAGCGAGATCGGGATGCCGCGGCGCGTGCGCAGCACGGCGTTCAGGTAGCTGTTGTCGGGGTCGTAGTAGTTGTTGACGTTGCCGCCGAAACCCAGGTCGTGGAAGAAGAACTGGTTGAGCGATCGCAGCCGCTGCAGCGAAGACGCGTCCTCCGGCAACCGGCGGCGCACGCGGGCCAGCAGCTGGTCGATGTCGCCCAGCAGCTGCTGCACATCGAAGTCGGGGTATTCGTCGTGGGCGATGCAGGCAGCCGCCTCCAGGAGCGGGAATTGCTCGTCGCTCTGCACGAGGGCGGCGAAGTATTCGAGCGGCGTGGGGAGGGAATAGCTCAGAACCATGCTTGGGGTTGTACGGGCGGGCGCCGGGGGGCGTCAAGCGCGCGGCATTCCGCGCAAGGGGAAAAGGGAAAACGGCAGGCCGGGCCAGCCACCCTCGGCCCGGCGGCCTCAGCGGCGCAGCAGCTGGCGCAGTTTGAGGCCCGCTGCCCAGAGCGCGCCGAAATACAGCGCCACGCCACCCGCCAGCAGCAGCGCGAGCCAGCCCGCGCGCTGCGCCTCGTGGGCGCGCAGCGCGATCCAGTCGAAATGCCGGGAGCCCCAGATCAGGAAGATCGCCAGCAGCGCGCTGGCCGCCACCACCTGCATCAGCAGCCGGCCCCACCCGGGCTGCGGCCGGAAACTGCCGCGCCGCAGCAGCCCCAGCAGCAGCCAGAGCGCATTCACCAGCGCCCCGAGGCCGATCGACAGCGCCAGGCCGGCATGGTCCAGCAGCGGCACGAGCAAGGCGTTGAGCACCTGCGTGATGACCAGCACCACGACGGCGATGCGCACGGGCGTGCGGATGTCCTGGCTGGCGTAGTAGCCGGGGGCCAGCACCTTGATCGCCACCAGCCCGACCAGGCCCACGCCGTAGCCCGCCAGGGCCAGCGCGATCTGTCCCACATCGCCATCGTGCAGTGCACCATGGTGGAATAGCGTGGCCACGAGCGGCTGCGCGAACGTGAGCAGGCCCACCGCGCAGGGCACCGACAGCAGCACCACGATGCGCAGGCCCCAGTCCAGCATCGCGGAATAGCGCTCGGCATCGGCCGCCGCACGGGCGGCGGCCAGTTGCGGCGTGAGCACCACGCCCAGCGCCACGCCCAGCAGCGAGGTCGGAAACTCCATGAGCCGGTCGGCGTAGAAGAGCCAGGTGACGCTGCCCGGCGCGAGGTACGAGGCGATCTGGGTGTTGATCATCAGCGAGATCTGCGCCACCCCCACGCCCAGCAGCGCCGGGCCCATGAGCGTGAGGATGCGGCGCACGCCGGGGTCGCGCCAGGCATCCCCCACGGCCGAGGGCGTGATGCCGATGCGCGGCAGCAGCCGCAGGCGGTAGAGGGCGGGCAGTTGCACAGCCAGCTGCGCGATGCCGCCGAGCATCACGCCGCCGGCCATCGCATAGATGGGCTCGATGCCGCGCGCGGCGAACTGCGGCGCGCCGAGCCATGCCGCCAGGATCATGCAGAGGTTCAGCAGCACGGGCGTGGCGGCCGGCACGGCGAAGCGCTTCCAGGTATTGAGCACCCCGGCGGAGAGCGCCACCAGCGACATGAAGCCGATGTAGGGGAACATCCAGCGCGTCATCAGCACGGCGGCGTCATAGCCGTCGGCGCTCTGCCGCAGGCCGCTCGCCAGCAGCCACACCAGTGCGGGCGCCCCCAGCACGCCGGCGATGCAGGTCGCCAGCAGCACCCAGAAGAGCGCCGTGGCCACGTTCGCGATCAGGGCCCGCGTGGCCTCTTCGCCCTGCTGGGCCTTGTGCCCGGCCAGCACGGGCACGAACGCCTGGCTGAAGGCGCCCTCCGCGAAAAGGCGGCGGAACAGGTTGGGGATGCGGAACGCGATGTTGAACGCATCGGTCAGCGCCGAGGCCCCGAACATCGACGCCATCAGCAGATCGCGCGCGAGGCCCGTCACGCGGGAAGCCAGGGTCAGCAGGGAGACGGTGGAGGCGGCTTTGAACAGGGACACGGCGGGAGTGTATGCGCAGCGCGTGCGCGCCCGGACGGGTGGCGCCACGGGGATGGAGGGCCGACCGCGAGCCTGGGCTATAATCGCCGGCTTTGCTGACATCATCCTCAGACACCTAAGGAAATCACCATGGCATCTGCCAAGCCCAAGAAAAAGAACCCCCGCCTCGCCTCCGGCCGCAAGCGCGCGCGCCAGGACGTGAAGCTGAACGCAGCCAACACCTCGCTGCGTTCCAAGTACCGCACCGCCGTCAAGAACGTCGAGAAGGCCGTTGTGGCCGGCGACAAGACGAAGGCCACCGAACTGTTCGCGAAGATGCAATCCGTTGTCGACACCATCGCCGACAAGGGCATCTTCCACAAGAACAAGGCTGCTCGCGACAAGAGCCGCCTGTCCGCCAAGGTGAAAGCCCTGGCACTGGCCGCCTGACCCTCTTCAGGCAACAGCCCGGACGGCCCCGCCGTCCGCCGTTTGCAACGGGTGCGCTGCCAGCAAAAAACGAGAAACCGCCTTCGGGCGGTTTTTTCGTTTTCGCGCTCGTTTTCTGCCATTGGCCGCCTCGCCTGCGCCTCTTTTTCCAGGCGTCCGCAGCTTGAGCCCTCGGCTACCACAATCTGGGAAAGCGAACCTTGATCTGCAGGAAGGTTTTCGCTTTGGTGGGACAATCCCGCTTTCGAACATCCTAGTTTTTTGATAAGCGCACAAGCCTGCAGCACAGCCTGCGGGCTTTTTTCCGCGCGCAGCTGTCGAGATCCATGAAAAAGTCGCTCAAAGCCTTGTTCGGCGCCTTCCTGGCGCTGGTTCTGGCGGCCGTACTGTTCCTGTACTGGCCCCTCTTTCCCCGATCCGTGCCCCCCGCCGAGAACGAACAGCCCATCGACGTGGTGATGGTCGGTGCCGGCGTCATGAGCACCACGCTCGCCACCTACCTGCAGGAATTGCAGCCCGACTGGAAGATCCAGGTGTTCGAGCGGCTGGACGGCGTGGCCCTGGAAAGCTCCAACGGCTGGAACAACGCAGGCACGGGCCACTCCGGATTCGCCGAACTGAACTACACGCCGCAACTGCCCGATGGCTCCATCGAAACCGTGCGGGCCGTGGGCATCGCCGAGCAGTTCGAGGTGTCGCGCCAGTTCTGGGCGCACCAGATCGGCCGCGGCAACATGCAGCCCCCCGGGACCTTCATCAACCCGACGCCGCACATGAGCTTCGTCTGGGGCGACGACAACATCGCCTACCTGCGCAAGCGCCATGCGGCACTCACACAGAACCCGCTCTTCTACGGCATGCAGTATTCGGAGGACCAAGCGCAGATCCGCCAATGGGCCCCCGTGATGATCGAAGGCCGCGATCCGGGCCAGAAGGTGGCCGCCACCTACATGCCCCTGGGGACCGACGTGAACTACGGCGCGGTGACCAACCAGCTCATGGCAGGCCTGCGCAAGAGCCCCCACTTCACGCTGAGCCTGCAGCACGAGGTGCGCGCACTGCGCCAGAACGCCGACAAGACCTGGAACGTCACCGTGGCCCAGCTCGCCGATGGCGGCAAGGAAAAGACCGTCAAGGCCAGGTTCGTCTTCGTGGGCGCAGGCGGTGCGGCCCTCAAGCTGCTGCAGGCATCGGGCATCCCGGAATCGAAGGACTATGCGGGCTTCCCGGTCGGCGGGCAGTTCCTGGCCATCGAAAACCCGGCCATCACCGCACGCCACGACGTGAAGGCCTATGGCATCGCCTCGACCGGATCACCGCCGATGTCGGTACCGCACCTGGACGCGCGCAACATGGACGGCAAGCCTGTGGTGCTCTTCGGCCCCTTCGCGCTGGCCACCACCAAGTTCCTCAAGAACGGCTCGTGGTTCGACCTGTTCGCTTCCGTGACGCACGACAACCTGGCGGGCATGCTGCGCGTGGGCATCCACAACCTCGACCTGGTGAAGTACCTGGTGCAGCAGGCCGAGCTGACCGATGAAGACCGCCACAAGGTGCTGCTGGAATATTTCCCCAACGCCCGGCGCGAGGACTGGAAGCTCGTGACGGCCGGACAGCGCGTGCAGGTGATCAAGCGCGACCCCCACAAGGGCGCCGTGCTGCAGTTCGGCACCGAGATCGTGACCGACAGCGACGGCACCATCGCCGCACTCATGGGCGCCTCTCCGGGCGCATCGACGGCGCCCCACATCATGCTGAACCTGATGGCGAAGGCCTTTCCGCAGCAGATGACCGATGCCGGCTGGAAGACGCGCCTGCAGCAGATCGTCCCGTCGTATGGCCGCAAGATCAACGAAAGCCCCGCTCTCACGAACGAGATCCGCCGCATGACCAGCATGGCCCTGCATCTGCCCTATCTGGAGGTTCCGGCAGACCTGACCCAGCCTGCCCAGCCGCGGGCCGGCGCTGCAAGCACGGCGCCGCTGGCACCTGCCGCGCCGCGCCAGTTGAACAAGGAAATGCAGGCGCTCTGACCGCGCAAGGACCGGGCTCTCCGCGCGGCGCGGAACCCGGTGCCACAGCCCCCAACCCACGCAAGAGAATTGCCTGCGCAAGGCCGCACAGCCCCCCGGCCAAGCGACGCGATGCACTGCGCCCGGCCGTTTGCGCTGATGCCTATGGCATGGCTGTTGTCATGGAGTGAGGAAGAGCCAGTGCGGCGCCTGCGCGGTGCCGCAGGGGCCCTTCAAGGCTTGCCGGGAGGCGGATTATTGCCGTCGGGCAGCAGGCAGGCTTCCGCGACCTGCAGGCCGTTGTCGCGCGCGAAATTCATGGCGAAATCCCAGGCCATTGGCTCATGTCCCTGCAGGTCCCGATGGACCACCACGCACTTGATACCGTTCAGCGTGGTCGGGACGCACCAGGGGGAGTAGCTCAGGTGGCTGCCCGGGCGGGCCCCCCCGGGACGGAACTGGCTCATGACCCCCGCCAGACGCTCGGCCCAGTCGCTGGGGCGGAAGGTTTTCCCGTCGTGGGTGACGCCTTGGATGAAGACTTCTTTCGAGTTGGGGGAAACCATCGGGGATCGGGGGGTCGTGGATGAAATTCGCCGCAGGATCGCCGCCAGGCGCTACCGCCCGGCATTCTAACTCTTATATAAGAGCTACCCTGCGCCAAAGACCCCTGCGCCGCCTCCGGCACGCATGGCTGTGATGCGCAATCGGCAATAGCCCAGCCATGGCGTGCACCTAGAATCGGGCTTCCGCGCGCCGGCCGGTTTTCCGGGCCGGCGCACTTTTTTCCGTCTTTGCACAGACCGCCTGGAGACCCCGCATGAGCGCTTCCGCCCAGCCCGCCTCGCCCCACGTGATGAACACCTACGGCCGCCTGCCGATCGCACTCGAGCGCGGCCAGGGCAACCGAGTCTGGGACGTGAACGGCAGGCAGTACCTCGACGCGCTGGGCGGCATTGCCGTGAACACGCTGGGCCACAACCATCCCCAGCTGGTGCCTGCGCTGCAGGAGCAGATCGCCAAGATGATCCACAGCTCCAACTACTACCACGTGCCGCTGCAGGAACAACTGGCGGCCAAGCTGGTGGAACGCTCGGGCCTGACGAACGCGTTCTTCTGCAATTCGGGGCTGGAGGCCAACGAGGCCGCCATCAAGCTGGCACGCAAGTTCGGGCATGACAAGGGCATCGAGAAACCCCAGATCGTGGTGTACGAAAAAGCCTTCCACGGCCGCTCGATCGCCACGCTCTCGGCCACCGGCAATCCCAAGGTGCAGGCCGGCTTCGGCCCTCTGGTGGAAGGCTTCATCCGCGTGCCGATGAACGACATCGACGCCATCCGCAAGGCCACCGAAGGCAACCCCGATGTGGTGGCCGTGTTCTTCGAGACCATCCAGGGCGAAGGCGGCGTGAACCCCATGCGCATCGAGTACCTGCAGCAGCTGCGCCAGCTGTGCGACGAGCGCGACTGGCTCATGATGATCGACGAGGTGCAGTGCGGCATGGGCCGCACGGGCAAGTGGTTCGCGCACCAGTGGGCAGGCATCGTCCCCGATGTGATGCCGCTCGCCAAGGGCCTGGGCTCCGGCGTGCCGATCGGTGCGGTCGTGGCCGGCCCCAAGGCAGCGCACATCTTCGGCCCCGGCAACCACGGCACCACCTTCGGCGGCAACCCGCTCGCCATGCGCGCCGGCAACGAGACGATCCGCATCATGGAAGAAGACGGCCTGCTGCAGAACGCGGCCGATGTGGGCGCCTACCTGAAGGCGGCCCTGGAGCGCGAGCTGGGCCGCCTGCCGGGCGTGAAGGACATCCGCGGCCAGGGGCTGATGCTGGGCATCGAACTCGATCGCCCCTGCGGCGTGCTCGTGGGCCGCGCCGCCGAGGCCGGGCTGCTGCTTTCGGTCACGGCCGACAGCGTGATCCGCATGGTGCCCGCGCTCATCCTCACGCGGGAAGAGGCCGACGAGATCGTGTCCCTGCTCGCCCCCCTGGTCACGGCATTCCTCGCCGAATGAACCCCCTGCAGCCCATGAAGCACTATCTGCAATTCAAGGACCTCACCGCGGACGAATACGCCTACCTGTTCGAGCGCGCGGCGGTCATCAAGGCCAAGTTCAAGAACTACGAGAAGCACCACCCGCTCAGCGACCGCACGCTGGCGATGATCTTCGAGAAGGCCAGCACGCGCACCCGCGTGAGCTTCGAGGCCGGCATGTACCAGCTGGGCGGCAGCGTGGTGCACCTCACCACGGGCGACAGCCAGCTCGGGCGCGCCGAGCCGATCGAGGACAGTGCCAAGGTCATCAGCCGCATGGTGGACCTGGTGATGATCCGCACCTACGAGCAGACCAAGATCGAGCGCTTCGCGGCGCATTCGCGCGTGCCGGTCATCAACGGCCTCACCAACGAATTCCACCCCTGCCAGATCCTGGCCGATATCTTCACGTTCATCGAGCACCGGGGATCCATCCAGGGCAAGACCGTGGCATGGGTCGGCGACGGCAACAACATGGCCCACACCTGGCTGCAGGCGGCGGAACTGCTCGGCTTCACGGTGCACGTGAGCACGCCGTCCGGCTACGAGGTCGACAGCCGGATCGCCGGTGTCGCGCCCGGGTCGCACTACAAGGTGTTCCAGGACCCGATCGAGGCCTGCCGCGGCGCCGACCTCATCACCACCGACGTGTGGACGAGCATGGGCTACGAAGCCGAGAACGACGCACGCAAGAAGGCCTTTGCCGACTGGTGCGTCGATGCCGAGATGATGGCTGCGGCCCGGCCGGAGGCCCTGTTCATGCACTGCCTGCCCGCCCACCGCGGCGAGGAGGTCGAGGCCGATGTGATCGACGGACCGCAATCGGTCGTCTGGGACGAGGCCGAAAACCGCATGCACGTGCAGAAGGCGCTCATGGAGTTCCTGCTGCTCGGCCGGCCTGCCTGAAGAGGCCCCCGCAGGGAACCGGGCCGCGCAGGAAAGCCCCATGGCACCGGATCCGGCCCTTCTCCTGGCCCGCTGGAGCGCGCTGGGGCAGTCGCTCTCGCGGGAGGGCCCGGACTGGCAGGCCGAGGGACGCCGCCTGCTGCGCCACTGGTCGCGCTGGCCACGGGCATACCACGACACGCGCCATCTGGACGCCTGCCTCCGGCACTGGGAGGCCGCCCGCACGTCCACCGGCCCCGGGGCCATGGCCGACCCCGCGGCGGTCGGCATGGCGCTGTGGTTCCACGACGCCATCTACTGGCCCTGGTCCGGCCTCAACGAGGAGCGCAGCGCACGGTGGGCACGGCGCTTCATGGAGGCGCAGGGCCTGACGCGCACCACGGTGGACCGGGTCGAGCACCACATCCTGGCCACGCGCCATGTTCCGGCATGCACCATCGACGGCGACACCCGCTGGATGGTCGACATCGACCTCGCCATCCTGGGCCAGCCACCGGAGGTGTATGCAGAATTCGAGCGGAACGTGCGCCGCGAATACCGCTTCGTGCGCTGGCCACGCTACCAGGTGGGCCGGTGCGCGATCCTGCAGTCCTTCCTGGACCGCCCGGCGGTCTATGCCACCCCCTGGTTCAGCGACCGCTACGAGGTGCAAGCCCGCCAGAACCTGCGCCATGCGCTGGACAGGCTGCGCCAGGGGCAGGCGTTCTAGAAGTCATGAAATAAAAGCAATTCATCCATCCTCCTCGTGTTGCGCCTGTGGCGTCGGTAGCAGCGCTTACCTGCAACGAGGGAGGATGAATGCTATTTTTCGATGCCCAGGGAATGGTGGTTCACAACGCGAGGATCAAGCCCCGCAGATTTACCGCGATCGAGCGTACGAACATGAAAGCGATTTCGGGAATCGTCGTTCACCAAACCGGTGCACCTACAGAGACCTCGACTTTCAATAGTTACCGGTCGGCCAACGCCAACGGCGCGCATTTCCTCATCCTGAAGGATGGCGGCATTTACCAGACCGCGTCGGTTTTCAAGCGCACCAACCATATCGGGCCACTGAAAGCGAGGTGCCTTGCAGAGCACCGTTGCACACCAGCAGAAATCAAGACGTACCGTTCTGCCAGCCCTACCGTGATGCATCGGGCCGAGATGCAGAAGGTGGTTCCAGGACGCTACCCCTCCAACGGCGACAGCATTGGCATCGAGGTGGTGGGGGCCTCTTATCTACCTTCAGGCGTGCGCATGCCGTCCGGGCTGAACGATCAGCAACAAAGGGCTTTCATGGGAAATCGCTCTGTGTACGAGCCGCTCACCGGCCTGCAGCAAGCGGCATTCCGCTATTTGATCGAAGGGCTGAACAAGGCGTTGGATATTCCCCCGTCAGAAACCCACCGGCATCCGGAGGTGAGCCGCAAGAATGTGACGGAAGCCGCCACGGCATCCTGGCAATGACAGCTCTTCGCTTTTCATGCGTCGCAGCATGGATGCTGGCAATCCCGCAGTTGCATGCAGCCCCGCGCGACCCTGCACCGTTCTGGCATCCTCGCCACGTGCAGCGGTTTCTCATCGAAACCCCTTCGGCAAGGAGCTTCGGACAAGGGCAATGCGGGCATCTGCTCATGGACGAGAAAAGGCTTCGCTTTTTCCTGGCCCACGCCAAGCCGGGTTCATCCACCGACTATGACCAGCAGATGCAGACGGACGACTGCAATGCCGAGGGCCGCATCGTGCTGAAGGATGGCCGCCGCTTCAAGGTCAGCCTGGACAACTGGACCGGCTGGGGCGCGGTCAGCAATCAGCGCACGACGCAGTTCCTGTTCTGCCGCCCCTGCACGGACATCCTGGAGCCAGACTTCGCATTCCAGGATCCTCCCGGGCAACGCGGCCGTTGACCGCAGGCGGCGATCCGTTCAACGCTGCGGCGGATTTTCCGGCCGTCCGCCCGCCGCCGAAGCCCTCGGCGCGGGGCCGTGCACCACCACGGGCTGCACGGCATGGCCCGCCGCAGCGCCGCCTTCCTGCGTCGAGCAGCCTCCGCCGCTGCCGCCCGTGCCGCAACTGCTGCACCCGCCGCAGCTGGAGGATTCGGCCAGCGCCGGGTGGACGGCGCCGAGGCGTCCTCGCCAGCGCGCAGGCATCCATTTCCATGCGAGATAGGCCAGTGCCACCACGACGATGGCTGCGACGATCCATTGCTGGGCCATGTTGCTTCAACCTCCGGAAGTCAGGGCAAGCGCCACGCGGTAGGTGACGAAGCTCGCGGCGTAGGCCAGCGCGAACAGGTAGGCCGTCATGAGCAGCGGATACCGCCAGCCGTTGGTTTCGCGCCGCACGGCGGCGATGGTGGAAATGCACTGGGGCGCGAACACGAACCACACCAGCAGCGACAGCGCCGTGGCCAGGGACCAGGTGCCGGCGATCAGCGCGCCGAGCTGCGTGGCGGCCTCTTCGCCGGTGGCCGACAGCGCATAGACGGTGCCGAGCGCGCTCACCGCCACTTCGCGCGCGGCCATGCCGGGCACCAGCGCGATGGCGATCTGCCAATTGAAGCCGATGGGGGCCACCAGGGGTTCGAGGAAGGCGCCGATGCGCCCGGCGAAGCTGTAGGTGATGGCGGCACCCGTGGCGCCGTCCGGCGGCGCGGGGTAGCTGGAGAGGAACCACAGCAGGATGGTGACGGCCAGGATGATCCCGCCGACGCGCTTCATGAAGATCATGGCGCGCTCGTACAAACCCTGCGCGAGGCTGCGCAGGCCGGGCCACCGGTAGGCCGGCAGCTCCATGAGCAGCGGCGTGGCGCCTTCCTGACGGCGCGCCAGCTTCGCCACCGCGGCCACGGCCATGGCGCTCGCGATGCCGCCGACGTAGAGCGCGAACAGCACCAGGCCCTGCAGGTTGAACACGCCGGCCACGGTGCGTTCGGGGATGAAGGCGCCGATGAGCAGCGCATAGACCGGCAGGCGCGCCGAACAGGTCATGAGCGGCGCGATCATGATCGTCACGATGCGGTCGCGCCAGTGCGTGATGGAGCGGGTGGCCATGACGCCCGGCACCGCGCACGCAAAGCTGGAAAGCAGCGGGATGAAAGAGCGCCCCGACAGCCCCACCGTGCCCATGGCGCGGTCCAGCAGGAAGGCGGCGCGCGGCAGGTAACCCGAGTCCTCCAGCGCCAGGATGAAGAAGAACAGGATCAGGATCTGCGGCAGGAAGACCAGCACGCCCCCCGTTCCGGCCAGGATGCCGTCGGTGAGCAGGCTGCGCAGCGGGCCCTCGGCCATGTGTGCATTGATCGCGCCCGACAGCGCGGCCACGCCGTCCTCGATCAGGCCCTTGGGCGCCTCGGCCCAGCTGAAGACGGCCTGGAACATCAGGAACAGCGTGGCGGCCAGCAGCAGCAGGCCCCAGAACGGGTGCAGCACCACGGCATCGATGCGGTCGTCGGTGCGCAGGCTGGCGGCCGCGGGTTCGCGCACGGCCACGGACATGATGCGCCGCACCTCTTCGTGCAGGCGCATGGCGCGCTCGGCGGCAGGGGCCGCACCGGTTGCGTCGACCGCACCGGGCGGCTCCGGCAGGGAGCCCGCGGCGTCCAGCCAGCCCAGCAGTTCGCTGGCACCATCGCCGCGCACGCCGACCGTGGAGATCACCGGCATGCCGAGTTCGCGGGAGAGCGCTTCGCGGTCGATGGCGATGCCCTGGCGTTCGGCCATGTCGCTCATGTTGAGGACCAGCAGCATGGGCCGGCCCAGCGCCCGGGCCTCCAGCACCAGGCGCAGGTTGAGCCGCAGATGCGTCGCGTCGGTCACGCACACCAGCAGATCGGGCACGGACTCGCCGGTGCGGCGGCCGGTGACGATGTCGCGCGTGACGGCCTCATCGAGGCTATGCGCATTCAGGCTGTAGGCGCCCGGCAGGTCGAGCACGCGCACGCGGCGCCCCCCGGCGGTCTGCAGATGCCCTTCCTTGCGCTCCACGGTGACGCCCGCGTAGTTGGCGACCTTCTGGCGCGCGCCGGTGATGAGGTTGAAGAGCGCTGTCTTGCCGCAGTTGGGATTGCCCAGCAGCGCGATGCGCAGCGGCGAATCGGGAGAGACCGGGGACTGCACGGTCATGCGGCGCCTCCCACGGCCTGCACACGCACCAGCGCCGCCTCGTGGCGGCGCAGCGCGAAGGTGGCCTGGCCGATGCGCACGGCGAGCGGGTCGCCGCCCGGGAATCCGCTGGCCACCACGCGCACGGGCTCGCCGGGCAGGAAACCGATTTCCATGAGGCGCTGCACGATGGCCTGCTCGCGTTCGTCGCGCGCGGACTCCAGGGACGTCACCCGGGCCGCCGTGCTGCGGGGCAGCCGGTCCAGGCCGACGGACGAGGTCGTGGCGGAAGGCCGGTCCAGCGCGGGCCCGGCCGCATCTTCAGCGGACATTTTCATGGGAGTTATTGTTAGAAATGATATTAATTCTCATTCTATCGCCCAGGCCCGTGCAGGCCTTGCGATGGATCACAGACCCGGGTCCGTGGCAAAGGTTCTGCGGAGCGCGGATTTTCTCGCAACCGGCCCGCCTGCGGACAGGCAAGGCAAGCCCCGTCCGGCCACGGCACGGCACAATCGCGCGGCACCGCCCCGCCCCCAACGTCCCAGCACGCCACGCCATGAGCCTCCACCCCTGCCTGACCTGCGGCGCCTGCTGTGCGAGCTTCCGTGTCGATTTTTCGGTGCACGAGTCGGAGGACGCAGGCGGCTGCGTTCCCGCGGGCCTCACCGTGGAGGTGAACGACCGGCTGCGGCGCATGCGCGGCACCGACCACGCCGCGCCGCGTTGCGCGGCCCTCACCGGCCGCGTGGGCACGCGGGCGGCCTGCGGCATCTACGAGTGGCGCCCCTCGCCCTGCCGCGAGTTCGAGGCGGGCAGCGAAGCCTGCGGCCGCGCGCGCAGGCGCCACGGGCTGGATGCGCTGGCAGACGGCTTCGTGCTGTAGGGCCGCGCCGCGCCCACTGCAGGTTCCAGGGCTCAGGGCACGGGCAGCCCGACGACGCGCCCCTTGAACTCCTGCAGCGAGAAATAACTGTGCACCCGGCGCACGCCCGGCAGGCGGTGCAGCCGGTTCTGCAGCAGTTCGGAGTAGGCGTCCAGATCGCGCGCCACCACCACCAGCATGAAATCCTCGGGGCCCGAGATGCCGTGGAACATCACCACTTCGGGGATGGTGCAGACCGCTTCCTCGAAAGGGCGGGAAGAGGCCTCGGTCTGGTGGTCGATCCCAACCATCACGAACACCATCACCCCCAGCCCCAGCGCGCGGCGGTTGAGGGCCGCGTGGTAGCCCGCGATCACTCCCTCCTCTTCCAGGCGCTTCACGCGGCGCCAGCACGGCGACTGCGAGAGGTGCGCCATCTGGGCCAGTTCACCCGAGGTGAGGCGCGCGTTGTCCTGCAGGGCCGCGGCCAGTTGGCGGTCGGTGCGATCGAGTTCGATGGACATAGATTTTTCCCGGATCCGCCCAGGGCGGCAGATTTATCCAATTTCAGAGGCTGTAGGGATTAAACGACACCACGCCTGCCCTGCCTGCCTAGGATGCGCCCGTGACGGCCCTACCGCCGCCGCCCCCAAGGAGCCGCTATGACCGCCCCCCGCACGCTGTGGGACATTTCCGCGCCGGTGCATGCCGGCAGCCCGGTGTTTCCGGGCGACACGCCCTATTCGCAGCAGTGGTGCGCCACCATCGGCCCGCAGTGCCCGGTGAACGTGAGTGCCCTCACGCTGTCGCCGCACGTGGGCACGCACGCCGATGCGCCGCTGCACTACGACCCGCAGGGCGCCACGATCGGCGACGTGGCGCTGGACGCCTTCCTCGGACCCTGCCGCGTGGTCCACGCCATCGGCACGGGGCCCCTGGTCGAATGGGAGCACATCGCCCATGCGGTAGAGAGCGCCGGCCCCGCGCTGCCGCCCCGCGTGCTGGTGCGCACGTATGACCGCATGCCCGTGGACCGCTGGGACGGCGCCCTGGCCGCCTATGCCCCCGCCACCATCGAGCGCCTGGCCGACCGCGGCGTGGTGCTGGTGGGCATCGACACCGCCAGCATCGACCCCGCCGACAGCAAGGCGCTGGAGAGCCACCAGGTGATCCGCCGCCGCGGCCTGCGGGTGCTGGAGAACCTCGTGCTCGACGCCGTGCCCGAGGGCGACTACGAGCTGATCGCCCTGCCCCTGAAGCTCACCTCGGCCGATGCCTCGCCCGTGCGCGCCGTGCTGCGCGCGCTGGCCTGACGCACCGCTCTGGGCACCACAGAGGCTTGGAGTGTTTTCGCACCCATGCCGCCGTATCCATTGAAAACTTCGCTATCAATTAAATAGCAAACAGATCTCCATGACCACCTTGAACGACTGCCGCGCACTGGATGCGCAAGACCCGCTGCGCTCCCTGCGCGGCCATTTCCAGCTCCCCGAAGGCGTGATCTACCTGGACGGCAACTCCCTGGGCGTGCTGCCCAGGGCCGCCCCCGCGCGCATTGCCGAGGTGGTGGCGCAGGAATGGGGCACGGACCTGATCCGGTCGTGGAACAGCGCGGGCTGGTTCGATCTGCCGCAGCGGCTCGGCAACCAGCTCGCGCCGCTGATCGGCGCGGGCGCCGGCGAAGTGGCCTGCACCGACAGCACGTCGATCAACCTCTACAAGGTGCTGAGCGCGGCGCTCAACATCGCCCGCGAGGACGCGCCGGCCCGCCGCCGCGTGGTGAGCGAGCGCAGCAACTTCCCCACCGACCTCTACATCGCCGAAGGCCTGTGCCGCGAGCGCGGCCTGGAGCTGGTGCTGGTCGAGCCCGAGGAGATCGCCTCCGCGCTGACGGCCGATGTGGCGGTGCTGATGCTCACGCACGTCAACTACCGCACGGGCGCGATGCACGACATGGCCGCCGTCACCGCCGCCGCGCACGCGCAGGGGGTGCTCTGCGTCTGGGACCTGGCGCACAGCGCCGGCGCCGTGCCGGTGGACCTGCGCGGCGCGGACGCGGATTTCTCGATCGGCTGCGGCTACAAGTACCTCAATGGCGGCCCGGGCGCACCGGCGTTCGTGTGGGTGCATCCACGCCATGCCGACCGCTTCTGGCAGCCGCTGTCGGGCTGGTGGGGCCATGCGGCGCCGTTCGCCTTCACGCCCGACTACCGGCCGGCGCCCGGCATCGCGCGCTACCTCTGCGGCACCCAGCCGATCATCAGCCTCTCGGCGCTGCAGTGCGGGCTGGACGTGTTCGGCGCCGCGCAGCCGCTGGGGGGCATGGCAGCGCTGCGCGCCAAGTCGCTGGCGCTCACCGACCTGTTCATCCGCCTGGTCGAAGAGCGCTGCGCGGGCCACGGACTGGGCCTGGCCACACCGCGCGAGCACGCACGGCGCGGCTCGCAGGTGTGCCTCACGCGGGACGAAGGCCAGGGCCTGGATGGCCAGGGCAGCGGGGCCTACGCCATCGTGCAGGCGCTGATCGCGCGCGGCGTGATCGGCGACTTCCGCAAGGGCGATGGCGGCCAGGGCCCGCACAAGGACATCCTGCGCTTTGGCTTCACGCCGCTCTACCTCGGCCACGAGGACGTCTGGAACGCCGTGGAGCACCTGCGCGCCGTGCTGGAGAGCGGCGAATGGCGCCGCCCCGAATTCAACCAACAACACGCCGTGACCTGAAGGCCGGCCGGAGACAGCCCACCATGTGCCCCCACGCCCCGCAATCCGCTGCCCCGGCAGCCGCACCCGCGTCCGCGTCCGCAACCGCGCTGCCCGAAGCCATCGTGCACGAGGAGCGCGCTCAGCTCGATTTCAGCCGCGACATGAGCTATGGCGACTACCTGCAGCTCGACGCGATCCTGAACGCGCAGAAGCCGCTCTCGCCCAACCACAACGAGCTGCTGTTCATCGTGCAGCACCAGACCAGCGAGCTGTGGATGAAGCTCATGCTGCACGAGCTGCGCGGAGCCATCGCCCACGTGGCGAAAGACGATCTGCCGCCGGCCTTCAAGATGCTCGCGCGGGTCTCGAAGATCATGGAGCAGCTCGTGCATGCCTGGGACGTGCTGGCCACGATGACGCCGCCCGAATACAGCGCCATCCGGCCCTACCTGGCGCAGTCCAGCGGCTTCCAGAGCTACCAGTACCGCTGCATCGAGTTCTCGCTGGGCAACAAGAACGCCGCGATGCTCAAACCCCATGCGCACCGGCCCGATCTGCTCGCCCAGGTGGAGGCGGCCTACACCGCGCCTTCGCTGTACGACGAGGCCCTGCGCCTGCTGGCGCGCCGCGGCCTCGCGGTGCCCGCCAGCCACACCGACCGCGACTGGACCCAGCCGTATGCCGAAAGCGAGGCCGTGGAGAACGCCTGGCTCGCCGCCTACCGCGACCCGCAGACGCACTGGGACCTCTACCAGCTGGGCGAGAAGCTCACCGACCTGGAGGATGCCTTCCGCCTCTGGCGCTTCCGCCACGTGACCACGGTCGAGCGCGTGATCGGCTTCAAGCGCGGCACGGGTGGCACCGGGGGCGTGAGCTATCTGCGGCGCATGCTGGACGTGGTGCTGTTCCCGGAGATCTGGAAGCTCAGAACCAGCCTCTGAGGCCGCCCGCCGGCCCGGGCGGCGGCCCACCGCCCTGCGCCTGGGGGACTGCGCGCCCGCGGCGGAAGGCCGAGAATGCCGGTGCTTCGTTCCGCCGCCATGCCCTCCGCTCACCCGCCCGCCGCCGAAACGCCCACGCCCCCGGAGCCCTCCGCGCCCTGGGCCATGCTGCTCGCGCTGGTGTCGGGCTTCGCGCTCAGCCAGGCGTTCCGCACCGTCACCGCCATCATCGCCACGGGCCTGCAGGCCGAATTCGGGCTCGGAGCGCAGGCGCTGGGCACGTTCGCGGGCACCTTCGCCTTCGCATTCGGAACCATGCAGCTCTTCATGGGCGTGGGCATCGATCTCTTCGGCGTGCGGCGCACGGTGCTCGCGGTGTTCCCGCTGGCGGTCGCGGGCGCGCTGTTGTCGGCGCTCGCCCCCGGCTATGGCACGGTGCTGATCGGGCAGGTGCTGATCGGCGTGGGCTGCGCGCCGGCCTTCCTGGTGTGCACGGTGTTCATCGCGCGGCATTTCCCGGCGCGGCGCTTCGCGTTCGTCTCGGGCGTGGCGATCGGCGTGGGCGGGCTGGGCATGCTGTTCACGGGCACGCCGCTGGCCTGGCTGGTGGAGCGCTCGTCCTGGCGCGTGGGCTTCGGCGTGCTCGCGGGCCTGGCCGCCGCGGCCTGGCTGCTCATCGCGTGGCGGGTGCGCGAACCGGCGGTCCGCACCGACGGCAGCGCGCCGCCGCGCGAATCGGTGGGCGCGGCGATGCGCGGCTTCGGCGCGCTGTTCCTGCTGCCGCACACGCTGGGCATCCTGCTGCTGGGCCTCGTCACCTATGCGGCCTTCCTCGCGCTGCGCGGGCTCTGGCTGGGGCCGCTGCTCATCGGGCGGCATGGTTTCTCGCTCGTGGACAGCGGCAACGTCGCGCTGCTGGTATCGCTGGTGTCGCTGTTCGGGCCCGCGGTCTTCGGCCGGCTCGACCCGGGGCCGGCCCGCCGCCGCCGCTGGGTCCTGGCCGGAACGCTGCTGATCGCGGCGATCTTCCTGGCCATGGGCATGCTGCACAGCGCCGCGGCCGACGTGGCCGGTGCGGTGGCGGTGGGCGTTTTCTCCGGCGCGCTGGTGCTGCAGTACGCCGACGTGCGCTCGGCCTATCCGCCCGCCATGACGGGGCGCGCCATGGCCGTTTTCACCATGGCGATGTTCCTCGGCGTGGCGCTGGTGCAGTGGGTGACGGGCTGGGCGGCGTCGCTCGCCACGGCACGCGGCGCCGATCCGTACGCCACGGTGCTGCTCACCATCGCCGCCCTGCTGCTGGCCGGCGCGCTGGCCTACCGGCTGCTGCCCGCGCCCCCGGGCAACGCGGCACCGCCCGGCGCACGGTAGAGCCAGGGCTGGTCGAGCAGCCGCTCGCCCAGCAGGCGCAGCGACAGGTCGCGCGCCCAGCGCACCGGCCCCGTCGCATGGAAGATGCGCCCATTGCGCTCCGCCCGCCGCTGCACCCGCGCGCTGCGCTGCCAGCGCCGGGCCGCATAGCGCTGCAGCCGCTCGGGCACGCCGATGCCGGCCTGCGCCAGCACGTCCTGCAGCACGGCGGCATCCTCGATCGCCATGCCCGCGCCCTGGGCCAGGTAGGGGCGCATGGGGTGGGCCGCATCGCCCAGCAGCGCCACGCGGCCCCGGGCCATCTCGTGCGCGCCGCCCACGGGGTCGCGATCGCACAGCGGCCAGAGCCGCCAGCCCGCACCGGCCTGCGGCACTGCGCGCACGAGGTCCTGCAGCGCCGTGCAGGTGCCGCGCAGCGCGCCTTCCAGGTCGCCCGCGTTGGCGGCATGGTCCCAGTGGTCCAGGTCGTCCGGCGGGCGCCCGTGGCGGATGGCGACGATGTTCATGAGTTCGCCGCGGCGCACCGGGTACTGCACGACATGCAGCCCGGGCCCGAGCCAGGCCGTGACCTGTGCGGTGCGCAGCCGCTCCGGCAGCGACGCCTGCGCGACGACCGTGCGGTAGGCTAGGTGGCCCGACACCCGCGCCGGCGCCTCGCCCAGCAGCCGCGCGCGCGTGGCGCTGCGCAGCCCGTCGGCGCCGATGAACGCATCGCCGTGCAGTTGGTGGCCGGCCGCGGTGCGCAGCACCACGCCCTGCCCGCTGTCGGTGTGGTTGGCGATGGTTTCGCTCTGGTGCAGGTGCACGCCGGGCAGCGGGCGCACCGCCGCCAGCAGCAGCCAGTGCAGGTCGGCCCGGTGGATGGCGAGGTACGGCGCTCCGTAGCGTGCCGCGATGGCCGGGCCCAGCGGCATCGCGGCCAGCGCACGGCCACTCAGGGCGCTGCGCACCTGCAGCCGGTCCGGGTAGGCGGCCACGCCGCGCAGCGCCGCCTCCAGGCCCCAGGCATGGAGGCAGCGCACCGCATTGGGGCCGAGCTGCACGCCCGCGCCCACCTCGGTGAACGCCGGTGCGCGCTCGCACAGCTCCACGTCCCAGCCAGCGCGCGCCGCGCCCAGCGCCGCGGCCAGGCCGCCGATGCCGCCGCCGGCGACCAGAAGCACGTGCTGTCGTGTGTCTTGCATGGGCGCGATTGTGCGCGGAGCCCCGTGCGCCCGGCACGAGGCAGGTCAAGGTCCGGCACCGCGGCCGAACGCGGGTACCGGCTCAGAGCGCGGGGCGCAGCGCGCGCTCCAGCACCGCGGCCGGGGCCGGGCGCCCGAAAAGGTGGCCCTGGAAGGCATGGCAGCCGTGGCGCTGCAGGAACTGCAACTGGCCCGTGGTCTCCACGCCTTCGGCCACCACGCGCAGATCCAGGCTCTGCGCCAGCGCGAGGATGGTGCGCACGATGGCGGCATCGTTGGGGTCGGTGAGCACGTCGCGCACGAAACTCTGGTCGATCTTGAGCTGGTCGAGCGGCAGCCGCTTGAGGTAGGCGAGCGACGAGTAGCCGGTGCCGAAGTCGTCGATCGCGAAACCCACGCCGTGCGCGCGCAACTGCTCCATGCGTGCGATGACTTCCTCCACATCCGCCATGAGCAGGCTCTCGGTGAGTTCGATCTTGAGCAGGCGCGGCTGCGCGCCGCTGCGGCGCACGGCCTGCAGCACGTGGTCCACGAAATCGGGCTGGCGGAACTGCCGCACGCTCACGTTCACCGCCAGCGACAGCTGCGCCGTGGCCGGGCTGCGGCTCCAGGCCACCAATTGCTCGCAGCCGCGCTCCAGCACCCACTGCCCCAGCGGCACGATCAGGCCGCCCTGCTCCGCCACCGGGATGAATTCGCCCGGCAGCACCATGCCGCGCTGCGGGTGCCGCCAGCGCACGAGCGCCTCGGCGCCCAGCATGCGGCCGCCGCTGTCCACGATCGGCTGGTAGTGCAGCACGAGCTCGTCGGAGCGCAGCGCATGCCGCAGCTCCGACTCCAGCGCCGCGCGGTCGTTGACGGCCGCCTGCATGGCGGGGTTGAAGAAGCGGACCGTGTTGCGGCCGGCCGCCTTGGCCTGGTACATCGCGAGGTCGGCCTGCTTGAGCAGGTCGTCCACGCCCGCCTCCGTGCCCTGGCGCCCTCCGAACAGCGTGAGCCCGATGCTGGGCGTGCTGTAGTGGTAGCCCATGCGGCCCACCGCATAGGGCTTGCCCAGTGCGGCCACGATGCGGTGCGCCAGCACGGCGGCCTCCGCGCGCGCCGCATGCACATCGCCCGGCAGGCCTTCGGCCAGCACCACGAATTCGTCCCCGCCGAATCGGCAGACCGTGTCCTGCGGGCGCGCGCACGTCAGCAGCCGCTGCGCCGCCTGCTCGAGCAGGCGGTCGCCCATGTCGTGGCCCAGCGTGTCGTTCAGGTCCTTGAAATTGTCCAGGTCGAGGAACAGCACCGCGCCGTGGGCCTCTTCGCGCGCGGCCGTGCCGAGCGCGCGCTGCAGCCGGTCGGTCAGCAGCCGCCGGTTGGGCAGGCCGGTCAGTACATCGAAGAACGCCAGCCGCTCGATCTCGGCCTCGACGCGCTTGCGCTCGGAGATGTCGCGCCCCACCCCGCGGTACCCCACGAACGTACCGTCCCCGCCGAACACCGGCACGCCGCTCACGGCCACCCAGTAGGGGCTGCCGTCCGAGCCCGCGCGCTGCAGCTCCAGGTCGCGGAAGGGTTCGCGCGCGTCCAGCAGGCGGCGGTGCGCGGCCCAGTCGGACTCGTCGAAGTTGAGGGCGCCCAGCTCCCAGCGCGTGCGTCCCACGATCTCGGAGGCGGCCATCCGCAGGCGGTTCGACCCGCCCGTGAAATGCACGAAGCGGTAGTCGGCGTCCTGCTCCCAGTACCAGTCGGAGGACAGGTCGCTCAGGCTCCGGAAGCGGGCCTCGCTCAGGCGCAGCTCGGCCTGCAGGCGCGTGTGCGGCGTCACGTCGGAGAAGGTGCGCAGCAGGCCGCCGCCCGGCAGCGTGGTGGTATAGACCTCCAGCGTGCGGCCGTCGTGCGTCCTGCGCCAATAGACGCCGGGCGCGGCCAGGCTGGCGCCGCTTTCCACATGGGGGCGCCCGCGGTCGTCCACGCGGGCGAAGTCTTCGCCGAAGTCGCCGCGCCGGGCCTGCAGCAGCGTGAGTTCGGACAGGGTGGGCGCGCCGTCCAGCACGCTGCGCGGCAGCTCCAGCATGTCCAGCAGGCGGGCGTTGTAGAGCCGCACGCGGTCGTCCGGCCCGAGCACGAGCAGCCCCAGCGCCATGTGGTCCAGCGCCGTCTGCAGCAGTTCCGCGGGCGCAGCGCCGGCGCTGGACCAGGCGGCCGGGCCCTCCGGCCGCACCGCGGCGTCGCGCACCCAGTCCATGCCGCTGCCCGGCCGGGACTCCAGCAGGGCCACGAGCCGGAGGGCGAGTTCGCGCACCGTACCGTCGCCCTGGCCGGCAGTCAGCACGTAGTCGCCGGGGCCCGCGCGCAGCGCCCGCGCGGCCAGGGCCTCCTGCGCGGGCTCCTGCCCCAGGCTCAGCAGCACGGGCAGGCGCCGGCCGGGCTGCACGGCCCAGGCGGGCAAGGTGGTGGCATGGCGGTCCGGCGCCAGCACCACGGACTCGAAGCCGGCGCCCGGCCCGGACAGGCCATCGGCCCCGCGCCCCCGGGCGCCCGGGGGCGTGCCGGCCGCCTGCCAGGGTAGCGGCACCACCTCCCACGTGTGGCCCCATTCCGCGCCCTGCACCGCCAGGGCCGCGGCCGCCGCGGCGCGCTCCGGCGCCGGCGCGGCGTCGATCCAGGCGATGCGCGTGCTCATGCGCCGGAAGCCACCACGTCCTGCCCCGTGGGCGGAGACGGCGGAGGCACCGCGGCGCCTGGCAGTTGGTGTTCGCGCTCGAACGCGGCCACCGGCACGGGCCGCCCGAACAGATAGCCCTGGAAGCCTTCGCAGCCGTGCAGCTTCAGGAAGCTGAGCTGCCCGGCGGTTTCGACCCCCTCGGCCACCACCTGCAGGTCCAGGCTCTTGGCCAGCGCCAGGATGGTGCGCACGATGGCGGCGTCGTTGGGGTCGGTGAGCACGTCGCGCACGAAGCTCTGGTCGATCTTCACCTGGTCGAGCGGCAGGCGCTTGAGGTAGCTGAGCGAGGAATAGCCCGTGCCGAAATCATCGAGCGCGAAGCCCACGCCGGCCCGCTTGAGTTGCGCCATGCGGGCGATGGTGTCCTCCACATCGCCCAGCAGCAGGCTTTCGGTGAGCTCGAGCTTGAGCCGCTGCGGATTCGCCCCCGTGCGCACCAGCGTCTCCAGCACCTCGGTGACGAAATCGGGCTGGCGGAACTGCCGTGCGCTCACGTTCACGGCCACGGTGAGCGCGGAACTGGCGGGGTGCTCCGCCCAGCGCACCAGTTGCTCGCAGGCGATCTGCAGCACCTGGCGGCCCAGCGGCAGGATGAGGCCCGTCTCTTCGGCCAGCGGAATGAAATCCGCCGGGCTGACGGTGCCTTTCTCGGGATGCCGCCACCGCACCAGCGCCTCGGCGCCGCACAGGCGCGTGCTGCCGTCCACGATGGGCTGGAAATGCACCGTGAGCTCCTGCCGGGCGATGCCCTGGCGCAGGTCGGCTTCGAGCTGCGAGCGCGCCGTCACCTGGGCCTGCATGTCCGGATCGAAGAAACGCTGCGTGTTGCGCCCGGCCGCCTTGGCCTGGTACATGGCGAGGTCGGCGCGCTTGAGCAATTCGTCCACGCTGCGCCGCTGGTCGCCGAACAGCGTGATGCCGATGCTGGGCGTGCTGTAGTGCTCCTGTGCGCCCATCGGGAACGGCTGGTTGAGCTGCGCGAGCAGCTTCTCGGCCACCTGCTCGGCCTGCAGCGCGGCCTGCGCCACGTCGCCGTCCAGGCTCTCCAGCATGACCACGAACTCGTCGCCGCCGAAGCGCGCCACGGTATCGGAGGTGCGCACGCACTCCTGCAGGCGCTGCGCCACGAGCACGAGCAGCCGGTCGCCCATGTCGTGGCCCAGCGTGTCGTTCAGGTCCTTGAAGTTGTCCAGGTCGATGAAGAGCAGCGCGCCCAGCTGGTGGTTGCGCTGGCAGGCAGCGCTGGCACGCTGCAGGCGGTCCAGCAGCAGGCGCCGGTTGGGCAGGCCCGTGAGCGCATCGAAGAACGCCAGCAGCTCGATCTGCTGCTCGGCCTTCTTGCGGTCGGTGATGTCGCGGCACACGCTGAGCAGCCCGGTCACGTGGCCGTGCAGATCGCGGATGGGCGTCTTGATGGTCTCGAAATAACCCGCGTAGCCGTCTTCCGCGAAGGTGAGCGTTTCTTCGTACACCAGCGGCTGCCAGGCGGACATGGCGCGCTCGTCGAGCTGGCGCACGCGCGCGGCCTCGATCGGCGGCAGCAGTTCTTCGTCGCTGAGACCGATGATCTCGCGCTCGCGGCGGCCCACGAACCGCTCGAACACCGGGTTGCACGACAGGTAGTCGCCGTTCGCGTCTTTCAGGAACACCACGTCCGGGATGGCGTTCACGAGGCTCGCCAGCCGCGAGCGCTGCTGCGCCAGCTCCAGAGCCAGGCGCTTTTGCTCGGTCAGGTCGAACGCGAACACCACCACCGCGGCCACCCGGCCGTCGGGGCCCGTCTCGGGCACGATGGTCGTGTGGAAGAAAAGCGGGCCGGACCTGCTGCCCGGCGTGCGGTATTCGAACACCACCGTGTGGCCCTGCAGCGCGCGCAGCACCTGCGGACGCAGGGAATGGATCAGCTCGGCGGGCAGCACGTCGGTGAGCAACTGGCCTTCGAGTTCCTCCGCCGTGCGGTACAGCCATTGCGCCTGCGACGGGTTGACGTAGAGGATGCGCAGATCGTGGTCGAGCCGGGAGACGCCGCCCGGCATGCGGCCCAGCAGGCTGGCGAGCTGGATCTCGTGCGCCCGGCTCAAATCCTGTGCCTCGCGCTGCTCGGTCACGTCGGTGAGCACGCCGTCCCAGATCACACGGCCGCTGCCGTCGCCCAGCGGCCGCGGCGAAGAACTCAGGCGCATCCAGCGCTGCTGCCCGTCCGTGCGCCGCATGCGCACCACCGATTCGCTCACGCCCATCGTGCGGTAGGAGGCCTCGTCGGCCGCGGCGCTGGCGTCGCGGTCCTCGGGCTCCATCTGCGCGAACAGGCGGCCTGCGTCCTCCATCACTTCGGAGGCGCGCAGCCCCACCAGCCGCTCCAGCGCCTCGCCCATGTGCACGAAACGGCGCCGGCCGTCGGGCTCGCGCACCACCTGGTAGAGCACGCTGTCGGGCAGGTTGCGCCCCAGCAGCTGGAGCCGCAGCTCGCTCTCGCGCAGCCGCGATTCCGCTTCGCGCACCCGCGCGAACGGCAGGCGGATGCCGGCCACGAACACCGCCTGGAACAGCAGCGCATACCCCAGCACATGGAAAGCGTGCGACAGCGTATCGATCCATGCCGACGGGCCTGCCGGCAGCAGCAGCACGAACCGGCCCACCGCCATGGACGCAGCCGCCGCGGCCATGGTGTGCCGGCGGCCATGGCCCGGCGATGCTTCCCCCGCCCGCGGAGGCAATCCGTAGAGCAGGGCCGCCGACAGTGCCAGCACCACGCCGGACACCGCGCCGCTCACCTGGGGCAAGGCGCTGCCGAAAACGGCCGACAGGCGCTCCGGCCAGCCTGCGGTGGCCGTCCAGACGATGGCCAGGGACACGCCGGCGGCTGCCACGGCCCACGCCCGCCCGGGGCCGCGCCCCGAGGCACGCAGCGCGAACAGCAAGAGAGTGGCAGCCTCGACACCGCGGGCCCACATCGCGAAATAGCCCGACACATGGATGCGGCCGCTCTCGACGACGCCCATCACCTCGTGCTGCAGCACGCCGTGCAGGAAATTGCACACCGCTGCCGTGGCCAGGCCCAGCACCAGCACATTGGCCCGGCCCTGGGCGCTCTCGTCCAGCATGTGCAGCGACACCGAAACGGCCAGCAGCCCGATCAGAACCCCCACCATGTCCAGAAACGGCTCCAGCCCATGGAGGCCCTTGAGCCCCGGCCCCAGCAACTGCACGATGGGAACGAGCAGCAGCGCCATCCCCGCGACCACCAGCATGGCGGTGACGGCCGGGGTTTCAGAAAGAAGGGCGCGGCAGAAAGAGCCGAAGGTCGGCGTACGGGACGGGCGCATGGCGTGGTCGTGGGGGCAGGCTGGCTCGTGACGGGCTACGCGACAAACATATCGTCACAAGTGTATCGACCCTGCCGCGCGGGCGGTGGCCCGTCCGTCCGGTCGAGCCACCTTTCAGGAAGTCAGCAGCTGACGCAGCACGTAGGGAAGAATGCCGCCGGCGCGGTAATAGTCGACCTCGATGGGGGTGTCGATGCGCAGGGTCACGGTCACTTCCTGGCGGGTGCCGTCGGCGCGGCGGATCACCAGCCGCGCATCGCTTTGCGGCGCGAGCGCCGGATCGGGCACCACGTCGATGGTTTCGTCCCCCTTCAGGCCCAGCGACTCCCAGGAGTCGTCGCCGCGGAACTGCAGCGGCAGCACCCCCATGCCCACGAGGTTGGAGCGGTGGATGCGCTCGAAACTGCGCGCCACCACGGCCTTGATGCCCAGCAGCTGCGTGCCCTTGGCCGCCCAGTCGCGGCTGGAACCCGTGCCGTACTCCTCCCCGGCGAAGATCACCGTGGGCGTGCCGTGCGCCATGTACTGCATGGCCGCATCGAAGATGTACATCTTGGTGCCGTGGTGCGATCCCTCGTTCTGGAAGAGCGTCAGGCCGCCCTCTTCGCGCGAGCCGTCCTCCTTGGGCGGAATCATCAGGTTCTTGATCCGCACGTTCGCGAAGGTGCCGCGCATCATCACGTCGTGATTGCCGCGCCGGGCGCCGTAGCTGTTGAAGTCCTGCTTCATCACGCCGTGCTGCAGCAGCCACTGGCCCGCGGGCGAGGTTTCCTTGATCGAGCCCGCGGGCGAGATGTGGTCGGTGGTGATGGAATCGCCGAACAGGGCCATGATGCGCGCCCCCAGCACGGATTGAGACTCTTTTTGGCCTGATGCCGCCGGATCCATTGAATTCTTTGCTACAGAATCAATAGCAAATTTCGCAAAGAACGGAGGCTCGGCGATGTAGGTGCTCGCGGGCCAGTTGTAGGTGTCGCCGGTCACGCCCTGGATCTTTCCCCACAGCGCGCCCGGGTCCGTCTTGACCTTGCCGTAGTTCTCGCGGAACGCCTTGCCATTCATCGCGTGCTTCATGAGCTGGTGCACCTCTTCGCTGCTGGGCCAGATGTCGCCCAGGTACACCTCCCGGCCTCCGCGGCCCTTGCCCACCGGCTCGCTCATCAGGTCGCGCAGCACCGTGCCGGCGATCGCGTAGGCCACCACCAGGGGCGGGCTCGCGAGGAAGTTGGCCTTGATGTTGGGATGGATGCGCGCCTCGAAGTTGCGGTTGCCCGACAGCACCGCCGCGCACACCAGATCGTTGCCCGTGATGGCGTCGTTGATCTCGGGCGCCAGATCGCCCGCATTGCCGATGCAGGTCGTGCAGCCATAGCCCGCGACGGCGAAGCCCAGCTTCTCCAGGTACGGCAGCAGGCCCGTTTCGGTGAGGTACTGCGTCACGATGCGCGAGCCCGGCGCCAGCGATGTCTTGATGTGGGGCTGCACCTTCAGGCCCGCCTCCACCGCCTTTTTGGCCAGCAGGCCGGCGGCCAGCAGCACGCTGGGGTTGGACGTGTTGGTGCAACTGGTGATCGCGGCGATCAGCACGTCGCCATTGCCGATGGTCGGGTCCGAGCCCTTCGCCGGCAGCCGGATCGACGGGTCGGCGTGCTTGACCGCGAGCCGGGGCTTGTTGTGCTCCATCTCCACGAGGAAGCGCGGGCCGCCCGCGGGCGTCGCCTTCTCGTCGGGCACGTCTTCACAGACGCCTTCATCGCCGCGGTGGATGTGGTGCCGCGTGTGCAGCAGTTCGGCCGGGCGGTTGAATCCGTTCTCGCCCGCGGGCTTGGCGAACAGCGCGGTGAACTGCTCCTTGACCTTGCCGAGTTCGATGCGGTCCTGCGGCCGCTTGGGACCGGCCAGGCTCGGCGTCACATCGCCGAGGTCGAGCCGCACCACCTGCGAGTAATCGATCTCCCCGGCCTGCGGCACGCCGAACAGTCCCTGGGCCCGGAAATACGCCTCGAATGCCTCGATCTCGGTCCGCGTGCGCCCCGTGCCCTGGAAGTAGTCGATGGTTTTCTCGTCCACGGGGAAGAACCCCATCGTCGCCCCATATTCGGGCGCCATGTTGCCGATCGTCGCGCGGTCCGGCAGGGACAGCGTGCGCGTGCCCTCTCCGAAGAACTCCACGAACTTGCCCACCACCTTGTGGCGGCGCAGGATCTCGGTCACGGTCAGCACCAGGTCGGTGGCGGTCACCCCTTCGCGCAACTGGCCCGTCAACTCGAAACCCACCACGTCCGGCGTAAGGAAATACACCGGCTGCCCCAGCATCGCAGCTTCGGCCTCGATGCCGCCCACGCCCCAGGCCACGACGCCGATGCCGTTGATCATGGTCGTGTGGCTGTCGGTGCCCACCAGCGTGTCGGGGTAGTAGACGCCATCGGCGCGCTTGTGCACTCCGCGCGCGAGGTATTCCAGGTTCACCTGGTGCACGATGCCGAAGCCCGGAGGCACCACGCCGAACGTGTCGAAGGCCTGCATGCCCCACTTCATGAATTCATAGCGCTCGCGGTTGCGCTGGAATTCGAGCTTCATGTTCAGGTCGAGCGCCTTCTTGCTGCCGTAGTGGTCGACCATGATCGAGTGGTCCACCACCAGATCGACCGGCACCAGCGGCTCGATCTTCTTGGGCTTCTTGCCCAGCCGCTGGGCCACGCTGCGCATCGCGGCCAGATCGGCCAGCAACGGCACGCCCGTGAAATCCTGCAGCACCACGCGCGAGACGACGAAGGGGATCTCGTCCTTGCGGTCGGCTACCGGCTGCCACCGGGCCAGTTGCTCCACATGCTCGGGCGTCACCTTCAGGCCATCGCAATTGCGGAGCACCGACTCCAGCACGATGCGGATCGACACCGGCAGGCGCTCGACTTCGGGAAACTGCCTCGCCAATGCGGGCAGCGAATAGAACTGGCCGCTTTTGCCCGATCCGGTGGTGAATGTCTGGAGGGTCGATGCGAAAGCGTGGGGGGAAACCACGGAGGACTTCGAGGCCATGTAGCACTACTCCTTTTAATTGGGGGCGACCTTGCCATTCTGGCAGTCCGGGAATTCGATGCAATCGTGGGGCGATGAATGGAAGACACCCGGCAGGCTTTTCATGCGATGCCTGCGGCAGCGGGAAGTTCGGTACCGCGGCAATTCAATGGCTTTCCGCCACCGCTGCGCAACCCTGCCCATGCATCGGGCTCGCCGTGTCGGTATGCACATCGTTTCGATACCGGCGGTCAGCGCTCTGTCCTGCAATAACAAAGGTGGAACTGTGTTATTCGCGAGGCATGCACCATTTGGACGCACGCGATAAATGCCGCCACAGGCACATCGCCCCATATCCCCAGCCTCCGGGAATCAGCGCATTCCAGGCCGAGGCAACTCGGCCGTTAAACCGCTTTCCCATATACCGGTGCTGCAAAACCGCAGGGGATCGAAAGACTCCCCCGTCCTCGCACTGCAATCGGCACCCGCCAGCACCGCCCGAGAGGTTTTCGAAAATGCACCCCGGAAAAGCAGAAACCCGCCATGGGCGGGTTCCAAGGATTCGACCACTGTCCACGGGGCACGACAGGGCACGCCAGAAGCGGTGCCTCGCCGGCAACCGGTAAGGGGTTGAATATCAGATGGCGAATTGATCGCGATTTTCGTTCTGGATCCATTTGGGCGCCTTGCCCCGGCCCGTCCAGGTCTGGCCAGTGGCCGGATTGCGATATTTGGGAGCCACTTTGGTACCGGCGCTGGCACTGCGGGCACGGCCGGAAGGGAATACGTCATCGGCCTTCAGGCCATACTCCGTGATGAGGGAGCGAACCTGGGAGATCGCGTCCGACAGTTCGCGGCGGCGAGCCTCGCTGATTTGCTGCTCGAGTTGTTCACGCTGTTTCAGCAGATCTTTGTAGCTGGTGGTCATGTCAGTCGAAATGGAAGTGGAAAACGAGGTCGCATTATAGAAACTATTTTTGATTAAGTGCGCCAGCCCGGATTCATCCATTTGGAAAAAACCTTGCCGGGTGCTGGATGCGGAACTTTGAAAACCTGTCGTTCTCGAAGCCCGCCCACCGGCAATAGCAGCAATAGCGGATCCAACAGGCCTTTGGCTTTCACCTTCACAATGGCGCCTTGCGCAATTAACCCAACCCAACCATGGCCCTCTACTGCATTGGAGATATTCAGGGGTGCGACAGCGCACTGCAGCGACTGCTCGACAACATAGGGTTTTCTCCAAGCCGGGATACGGTTTATCTCCTCGGCGACCTCGTGAATCGCGGGCCGGAATCCGTACAGGTGCTCCGGCGATGCGCCAAGGCCGGCGACAATGTGCGGAGTCTGCTAGGCAACCATGACCTGCATCTTCTGGCCGCCTCCCAAGGCGCCCGCAAGCCCTCCCGGCGCGACACACTCCAAAGCGTGCTGGAAGCACCCGACCGTGACGCACTGCTGGAGTGGCTGAGGCAGCAGCCGCTCGCCCGGGAGCACCGCCATGGCGGAGAACGGCTTCTGATGGTGCATGCAGGCGTCCTGCCTTCCTGGAGTGCAGAAGACGTGCTGCGCCTTGCCGCCGACGTGCACGCACAACTGCAAGGGCCGGGATTGGCGGATTTTCTGCAGGCGATGTACGGAAACCAGCCCGACCGCTGGAGCGCCGACCTGTCAGGCATGGACCGCTGGCGGGCCATCGTGAACGCGTTGACCCGGTTGCGGTTCTGCACCCCCGACGGGCGCATGGATTTCGAAAGCAGCGAAGGCGCCGACACGGCGCCGGAAGGCCTGGTGCCGTGGTTCGATGCACCGGGCCGCCGCACACGGGACACGCTGATCGCTTTCGGCCATTGGTCCACGCTGGGGTGGATGAACCGGCCCGACCTGCTGGCGCTCGATACGGGTTGCGTTTGGGGCGGCTGCCTGAGCGCCGTGCGCTTCGGCGCCACATTGGCCGAGCGCGAGCATCTCAGCGTGCAGTGCGATCAGGCCCAGGCGCCGGGCTGAGCAAGCCGAAGCCCAGCGTACCCGGGGCCCGGCCTCTCCTTCAGTGGGAGGAAGTCTCTGCGTCCGGCGCGGTGGCCTTGAACAGCGCGGCCACCTTGCGCTTGGGCTTGATGTTGGCCGAAATACCGCTGCGGGCAGGCTGCGACTTGACGGAAGCCTCCCAGCTCGGCGCCGCATCCACGGCACCGGCTTCATAGGGCTTGTCGAAGAACGGATCACGCGACACCGAGGCCGGGGCCCGGTAGCCACCGCCGGAGCGCCCTTCACGGGCTTCGCGTCCGTCACTTCGGCCATCCCGCCGCGGTGCGCGTGGCTCGCCGCCGGCTTCTTCATCGCGCCATGCACGGCGTCCATCGTTGAAACGCCCCCGCGGACGATCGTCGTCGCTTTCCAGCGCTTCCAGTTCGATCTTCTTTTTGGTCAGCTTCTCGATGTCCGCCACCAGCCGGGCGTCGCTGCTGGACACCAGCGTGACCGCAAGCCCGGAAGCGCCGGCGCGCCCCGTTCGGCCGATGCGGTGCACGTAATCTTCTGCATTGAAAGGAACATCGAAGTTGAAGACCGCCGGCACGTCCTTGATGTCCAGCCCGCGGGCCGCGACATCGGTACAGACGAGCAGGTCGACCTCGCCCCGCTTGAAGGCGTCGAGGGCCTTCAGGCGCTCGTCCTGGCTCTTGTCGCCATGCAGCGCCGTGGCCTTGAGCCCTTCGCGCTCCAGGGTGCGGGACAGGCGTGCACACCCCAGCTTGCTGTTGACGAAGATGAAGGCCTGCTTCACCCCGCGCGTGCGAAGTATCTGGTGGACTGCCCGGCGCTTGTCGTCGTCACCCACGCTGTAGAAGCGCTGTTCGACGGTGGAGGCCGTCTCGTTGGGGCGCGCCACCTCGATGGTGATCGGGTCCTGCAGGTAACTGCCCGCCAGCCGCTTGATCTCCGGAGAGAAGGTGGCCGAGAAGAGCAACGTGGTGCGGGTCTTGGGCAGGTAGCTCAGGATGCGTTGCAGGTCGGGCAGGAAACCGATGTCGAGCATGCGGTCCGCCTCGTCGAGCACGACGTACTCGACCTGGTTCAACACTGCATTCTTGGCCTCGATGTGGTCCAGCAGCCGGCCCGGCGTGGCCACCAGCACTTCCACGCCTTTCTTGAGCTCCAGGGTCTGGGGCTTCATGTCCATGCCGCCGAACACCACCGTGCTGCGGAGCTTGGTGTATTTGGCATAGAGGGCGATCTGCTGCGCAACCTGGTCGGCCAGTTCACGCGTGGGCAGCAGCACCAGGGCGCGCACGGGATGGCGGGCCGGGGAGGTGGAGCTGTTCTCGTGCTTGAGCAGGCGCTGCAGCAAGGGCAGCGAGAAAGCGGCCGTCTTGCCGGTGCCGGTCTGCGCGGCACCCATCACATCCTTGCCGGTGAGGACCACCGGAATGGCCTCTGCCTGGATGGGGGTCATCGACGTGTAGCCCATTTCGGCCACGGCGCGCGCCAGCGGCTCGGCCAGCGATAAATTGGAGAAAGAACTTGTCATTTGAGGCCGTTATTGTCGCACCAGCCCTCCACCGGGGCCGTTTTCGGCCCCATGTCGCCGCCAAATGGTCTTTCTATGCTATTAAAAACATAGCATTTTCTGCCGATTGAATCAGAGATTTCGGCTGGAGAAGGTGTCGCATGCCTTCACGCTGCCGGTCTGCAGACCGGTATGGAACCACCGTTGGCGCTGCGCGCTGGTGCCATGGGTGAAGCTGTCGGGCACCACGGCGCCGCCGGAAGCACGCTGCAGGGCGTCGTCGCCGATCTTCGCAGCTGCGTTCATGGCTTCTTCCACATCGCCCTGCTCCAGAATCTGCCGCGCGTTCTGCGCATGGTGGGCCCACACACCCGCGAAGCAGTCGGCCTGCAATTCAAGGCGGACCGAGAGGTGGTTGGTATCGACCTGGCTCACCCTGCCCCGCATCTGGTCCACGCGGCCGCTGATGCCCATGAGGTTCTGCACGTGGTGGCCCACTTCGTGCGCAATCACGTAGGCCTGCGCGAAGTCACCGGGAGCCCCCAGGCGGGTCTTCAGGGTTTCGTAGAACCCCAGGTCGATATAGACCTTGCGGTCGGCCGGGCAGTAGAAGGGACCCATGGCGGCCTGGCCCGTGCCACAGGCCGTGGGCGTGGAGCCGCGGAAGAGCACGAGCCGTGGGTTCTGGTAGGTGCCACCGCCCTGCCGGAACACGTCGGCCCAGACATCTTCGGTATCGGCCAGTACGGTGGAGACGAAACGGGCCATGGTGTCGTCGGCAGGAGGGCGGTGCGCAGGCGCCTGTTGCGTCTGCACA
The DNA here is from genome assembly GCF_028069655.1 of Acidovorax sp. NCPPB 4044. Taxonomy (NCBI): domain Bacteria; kingdom Pseudomonadati; phylum Pseudomonadota; class Betaproteobacteria; order Burkholderiales; family Comamonadaceae; genus Acidovorax; species Acidovorax sp. NCPPB 4044. Next base: position 595,681 of record NZ_JAMCOS010000001.1, on the reverse strand, counting down.
TGTGCAGGGCCGCCACCGCCGCTCAGCAGGCCCAGCAGCGTGATCGGATTGATGCCAAACACCCAGCCACCGATGAGTGCAATGACGATGGTGCCGATGCCGATGCTGCGCCCGCCGAAGATCGGCATGCCGCCCCCACTGCCTTCATCGCGCCGGTCCTCGACGTTGTCCGATTCGCGATTGCCGTCCCATCTCATCGTGCGTACCTCAGCAGCGGTTCATCCTGAAGGCCGGATGGTAATCCCGGAAAGCCCCGCTCAGCGGAGCACTGCCAGCGACTGGCCCGGCACGCCGGCATCCGCCTGGACCGTGGGCACGCCGGAGGAAGCCTGTACGCCGGCCGGCGCCTGCATGCCTCTCGCCACCCAGGAAGCCTGCTGCTGCGCCGCGTGCCGGACGTGGTCTTCCAGCACCCAGGCCATGGCGGCAACCTGGAATGCGATCACGACCGCGCCAAGGGCAAGGAAGTCCGGCCGGGCGACAGAATGCGCAGGCACATCCTCTTCGTGCACCTGGGATGCCGAAAAGTCGAAGGAGGGGTTGGACATGGACAAGGCTCCTGGGCAATGCTCTGCCAGGGCCGACGCCCCGACCGGGCGTTGCCGCACCCTGGCACCGCGGTTCAACGATGGCACCAGTGCAGTCCGGCGGCTGCGGGCTCGGTATCCTGAAAATATTCGGAAAGCTCCTGGACCAGCGCCTGCAGCGTCTCGCCCTGCAGGCCGCGGGCATGCTCGATCTGTTCCAGCGCATAGCGGCGATCGCCCAGCATCATGGCGGCGCTGATGCAGTGCCCGCGGGCCGCCATTTGAAGGAGAAAGGTATCCAGGGTCTGCGCGGGCCAATAGCGTGGTCCGCGCGAGGCCGAGAGGCATTGGGGGTAGCTGGCCGAGGCGCCCGGCCGCGCGGGGGCCATACCCACCGGAGCGCCGGTGGCGATAGCGGAAGGTGACAGGGATGGGGCGAGCATGGCGGTGTCCTCGAAGCGGTACTGCAATCAGTCTGCCGGGGCTGTGTGACAAACATCACAGCATGCAACGGCAGTCCATGGCAGGGATGCTAGACCTGCCCTACCGTGCCCGCACCGGAGAAAAACGCCGCCTGCTTGTAGGACACGCTCCAGTTGCAGCGCGTTCCTGCCCTTCGCTCAGGCTTTGGGCAACGTCACTCCGACCTGACCCTGGTATTTACCGCCGCGGTCCTTGTAACTCACGTCGCAGACTTCATCGCTTTCGAAGAACAGCACCTGGGCACATCCCTCGCCCGCGTAGATCCGCGCCGGCAGGGGCGTGGTGTTGCTGAATTCGAGCGTCACGTAGCCTTCCCATTCGGGCTCGAACGGGGTGACGTTCACGATGATGCCGCAGCGTGCATAGGTGCTCTTGCCCAGGCAGATGGTGAGCACGTTCCGCGGGATCCGGAAGTACTCCACCGTGCGTGCCAGCGCGAAGCTGTTGGGCGGGATGATGCAGCTATCGCCATGGAAATCGACGAAACTTTTCTCGTCGAAATGCTTGGGGTCCACCACCGTGCTGTGGATGTTGGTGAACACCTTGAATTCGGGCGCGCAGCGGATGTCGTAGCCGTAGCTGCTGGTGCCGTAGCTGATGATCTTGCGGCCGTCGCTCTCGCGGATCTGGCCGGGCTCGAACGGCTCGATCATTCCGTGCTGCTCGGCCATGCGGCGGATCCATTTATCGCTCTTGATGCTCATGTGCTTCCTCTCCTCGGGCGCGCCAGGTCGAAGGCGGCGCGCGGACGCGATACTACTCTTTTCATAGCTGAATACCGGCGCTCCACATGCCCTGCGGGCCTATGGCTTGGCTGCGATCACAGTGCGCTCGATCACCCGGTCATCGCCCAGCACGATCATCGCGAACAGCAGCTCGTCCAGGCTGGACGCCTGCTCCGCCTTGCGTGCCAGCATCGGGGTGGCCCGGGGGTTCAGCACCACGAAATCGGCCTCGCAGCCCGGCTGCAGGTTGCCGATCACCCCTTCGAGCCCGAGCGCCTGCGCGGCGCCGGCCGTGTGCTGCCACCACAGATGGCCGGGCGACAGCGAGAGGCCCGGCTTGGTCTGCCCCTCGCGCCCGACATAGTAGGCCGCGAGCATGGTGTGGAACGGGCTGAAGCTGGTACCGCCACCCACGTCGCTGGCCAGGCCGTAGCGAAACCCCACCCGGTCGGCACCCGCGTAGTCGAAGAAACCGCTACCCAGAAACAGGTTGCTGGTGGGGCTGACAGCTGCCACGGTACCGGTGTCGCGCATGAGCGCCCGATCGTCGTCGTCGAAGTGGATGCAATGCGCGTACACCGCCCGCTCGCGCAGCAGTCCGAAACCACCGTAGATCGAAAGATAGCTACGGGCCTCGGGAAAGAGTTCGCGTGCCCAGCGGATCTCGTCGCGGTTCTCGGCCACATGGGACTGGACCCAGACGTCCGGATAACGCGCGGCCAGCTCACCCGCGCCGCGCAGTTGCGCCTCGGTGCAACTCGGCGCGAAACGCGGGGTGACCGCGTAGCCCAGGCGGCCGCGGCCGTGCCAGCGGTGGATCAGCGCCTCGGTGTCGCGCAGGGATTGCTCCGTACCGTCGCGCACGCCGTCGGGCGAATGCCGGTCCTGCAGCACCTTGCCGGCGATGAGCCGCAGCCCGCGCGCCTCGGCCTCCTGCATCAGCGCATCCACCGATGCGGGGTGCGAGGTGGCGAAGGTGAGCGCCGTGGTGACGCCGTTGCGCAGCAGCTCGTCAATGAAAACGGTGGCCACGCCACGTGCATAGGCTGGATCGGCAAAACGCGATTCGTGCGGGAAGGTGTAGTTCTCCAGCCACGGCAGCAGCCCTTCGGCGGGCGACCCGATGACATCGGTTTGGGGAAAATGCACATGCATGTCGACAAAACCGGGGGCGATGATGCGGTCCGGCCAGTGCGTGACCGGCAAGCCGGCGAAACGCGGCGCCAGCGAGGACCAGGCGCCTGCGGCGACCACGCGCGGCACGCCGACAGCGTCCGGGCCGACGGCCAGCAAGCCGTCTTCGTCATACGCGGGCACGCCGCTGGCATCGAACCGCAGCAGCGCGGCGCGGTAGAGGTGGGCAGGAGATTCAGGCAGTGGCAGCGGCATCGCGGGCATGGGCCCATGATGACACGGGCCCATGCCCTGCCTGCTCGCCGGGCAGGCGCAGGCCGATTTCCACGCCTGCGCCGTCCGACACGGCATAGGCCTCGCCCCCGTGCATGCGTGCGATCGCCGCAACGATGGACAAGCCCAGGCCATGGTTGCGGTCGGCCTGCGGCCGCGCGCTGTCGGCACGGTAGAAGCGGTCGAAGATCCGCGGCAGGTGCTCGGCCGCGATGCCCTCGCCCTCGTTGCGCACCGACATCCGGACGGAGCCGCCAGGAGCCGGCTCCGGCACGATGCGCACCTGCAGGATGGAACCCGGCACTGCGTAGCGTGTGGCATTGCCCACGATGTTGGACAGCGCACGCCGCAGCAGCCGGGCATCCACCGCCAGGCTCGCATCGCCGTCGATGGCGGTCCGCAGGCCGGACTCCTGGAGGGCCGCCTCGTGGAATTCAAGCACCTCGCCGGCCAGCGCCGCCAGGCTCACCACGTTCTCGCTGCGCAGCGCCGTGCCGCGATCGGCCTGCGAGAGGAACAGCATGTCGGCCACGATGCCGGCCAGCCGGCGCAGGTCTTCCAGATTGGAGGCCAGGGTCTCCCGCAGCTCCTCCTCTCCGCGCGAGCGGCGCAGCGCCAGCTCGCAGCTGCTGATGAGGGTCGCCAGGGGCGTGTTCAGTTCGTGCGCCGCATCGGCGTTGAACGCCTCCAGCTGGCCATGGGCGTCGGCAACCCGGTCCAGCAGCGCATTGAACTGTCCGATCAGCGGCTGCAGCTCGGTCGGCTGGGCGGAACCGTCCAGGCGCCGGCCGCCGCTCCTGGCCGCGATGCCGGCGGTCTGTGCGACCAGTTGCCGCAGCGGCGACAGGCCCCGCCGGACCCGCCAGAAAGCCCCCAGCGATACAGTCGCCGCCCCGGCCAGCGCGGCGATCAGCAGCGTCCAGCCCAGGCGGCGCAGCAGCGCGTCGTCGGCGCGGGTGTCGAGCACCAGCGTGGCGAAGACGGCATGCGGGCGCTCGGGTGGACCGTTGACTTCGATCGAGCGGCGTACCTGGCCTTGCGACGCCAGGAGTGCCGGATTGCGGAGATAGACGATCTCGCCCCGGGCATCGGTCACGCGCAACGCCAGTTCGCCGTGCCCTGCCAGCATGTCGTCGAGCATGTGGCCTGCCTGCGTTTCATGCCCCTGCCGGTGCCCCGCGAGCACCTCGGCCACCGCCCGCTCCTTGCTGGCGATGGACTCTTCCTGCCGCTGCGCGAGCGTCAGCGCGATGACGAGGTACACCGCCGCGCACACGCCGCCCAGGCCCAGCACCGTCTGCACGGCCAGCCAGCGCGAAAGCGCACCCCCGAGCGAGGCCGTCACGGCTGCGCTTCCGCGGGCCGTGGCTCCAGCACATAGCCCATGCCGCGCACCGTGTGCAACAGGGGCCTTTCGAAAGGCTGATCCAGCTTGCCGCGCAGGCGCCGCACGGCCACCTCGACCACGTTGGTCTCGCTGTCGAAGTTCATGTCCCACACCTGCTCCGCCAGTTCGGTGCGCGAGAGAACCTCGCCCTGGCGCCTCAGCAGCAGGCTCAGCAGGTTGAACTCCTTGGCGGTCAGGTCGAGCCGTTGCCCGGCACGCACCGCCTTGCGGCGGATCAGGTCCAGTTCCAGATCGGCCATGCGCAGCACCGTGGCTTCTGCAGGCGCAGCGATACCCCGCGCACGCCGCAGCAGCCCATGCAACCGTGCCACCAATTCGGAAAATGCAAAAGGCTTGACGAGGTAGTCGTCCGCGCCTGCCTGCAGGCCCTGCACGCGGTCTTCCACCCGTCCCTGGGCCGTGAGCATGAGCACCGGCGTCTGCCGGCCGGTGCGCAACGCCGCCAGTACGGCAATGCCGTCGATCCCGGGCAGCATGCGGTCCAGCACGATGGCGTCGTACGCATACTCGGTGGCGCGGTGCAGCCCGTCCACGCCGTCGTGCGCCACATCGACCACGAACCCCTCTTCCCCCAGGCCCTTGCGCAGGTATTCCGCCAACTTGGGCTCGTCTTCGATCACCAGCAGTTTCATGCGCAGGATTGTGCCCAGAGCGCACTGCCGCGGAGATGACGAATTTGTCATCTCCGCGGCGGCGGCCTGTCGGGGACGCTTCCCTAGAGTCGGTGCTGTCCCAAGGCCATCGCCGCAAGACATGGCTTCCACTTCATCCACATCCACTTCAGGAGATCGACATCCATGAAAAGCATCCGCCACTCCCTGTCTGCCGCCCTGGCTTGCGCCGCCCTGCTGCCCGCGGCCGGCTTTGCCAGCGGCATCATCCACAGCGCCCCCACCGAGTCGGGCTACACCTCGCACCCCGACCACGCAGGCACGGCCCCGGCCGCCGCCTCCCGTTCGAAAGCCGAGGCAGACGGCACGGCTTACGCCAGCGGCCAGTCCACCCTCGGCCGGCCCGCGAGCGCCACAGACGCAGTACGTACAGTCGATGCCTCGCAGACGCGGACGCTCAACGTGAAATGCGGCCAGACCATCGCGTTCCGCAATGGCGACAAAACGTTCGCGTGGAAGTTCGATGTGGCGGCCCACCGCCCCGTGAGCCTGGCCGCGATCAGTCCGCCGGACTTCGGCGCGGGCACGCTGCAGGTGTATGTCGCGCCGAACGAAGGCGAACGCAACTGACGCTCCGGGGCGGCGCCTATCGCTGCACGCCCTCGGCGAACCAGTCCATGCGCAGGATCTGCTCGTCGGTCAACGTGCGGCCAGGGGCGATCACCTCGCGGCCGGTGTTGTCGCGCACGGGCGAGGCACCGGCCCGGAACGGGTGCAGGCGGCCGCGCGCGATGTCCTCCTGCCGGGCCAGCACTTCCTTCTGCACGGCGGGGGGCACCTTGCTGCCGAAACCTTCCACACGCACCATGCCCTCGCGCACACCTCCCCAGACGTTGCCGCTCTTCCAGCGGCCCTCCCGCACCGCGCGCACACGCTCCGTGTAGTAGGCGCCCCATTGGTGGGTGACGGCCAGGATCTGCGCGTCCGGGCCGACCTGCCGCATGTCGGAGTGGTAGCCGATGGCGAAGCGGCCCCGCTCCTGCGCTGCCGCCATCACGGCGGTGGAGCCGGTGTGAAAAGCCACCACATCCACGCCGTCGTTGAAAAGCGCCATGGCGGCGTCTCGCTCCTTCGGAGGATCGAACCAGGCGTTGAGCCACACCACTTTCACCGTGGCCTTCGGGTCCACCGAGCGCATGCCCAGCGTGAACGCATTGATGCCCTGCAGCACCTCGGGAATCGGAAAGCCTGCCACGAAGCCCGCCACATGCGACCGGGTCATGCGGCCGGCAGCCACCCCCGCGAGGTACCGGCCTTCGTAATAGCGCGCATTGGCCGTGGCCACATTGGGTGCGGTCTTGTAGCCCGTGATGGACTCGAACTTCACATCGGGGAAGTCGCGCGCCACCTTCAGCGTGGGCTCCATGTAGCCGAAGCTGGGCGTGAAGATGATCTGGTGCCCCGTCGCCGCCAGATCGCGGATCACGCGCTCCGCGTCGGCGCCCTCGGCCACGTTCTCTACGAAGGTGGTGCGCACCTGCGGGCCCAGCGCGGCCTCCACGGCGCGGCGGCCCTCCTCGTGCTGCCGCGTCCAGCCGGCTTCGGTGATCGGCGACACATAGACGAAGCCGGCCTTCACGGGCCCGGGCTGCTGAGCAGCGCCGGCTGCGGCTGGCTGGGAGAACGCGGTGGGGGCAAGGAAAAGACAGGCGGCCGCGAGCGCGGCAGCGAGGTTTTTGTACATGGTGGTCCTCTACATGGTCCCGGGCTCTGGAAAAAGAAAAGGCTGCCGGGACAGCAGCCTTTTGGCGGAAAACCGCTTGCGAAAGCCGGCGGATTCTACCCGCCGGCCCCGCTCAGCGCAGACGCTTCAGACCGGGGAAACCACGCCGGTCCCGGCGAAATGCCCCGCAGCATTCGCGAGGAAGCGGTCTACGCTGGACTGCACGGCTTCGGGTGACCAGCCGGCCACGTGGGGCGTCAACACCAGATTGTCGAGCCCGATGAGGGCCTCGGGCGGATGCGGCTCGCTCTCGTAGACATCCAGCCCTGCGCCGGCAATGCGGTGCTCGCGCAGCGCTGCCGCCAGCGCCTCGGTATCGACCACGCTGCCGCGCGCAATGTTCACCAGGTAGCCCAGCGGGCCGATGGCGTCGAGCACTTCCGTGTTCACCGCATGCCGCGTGGCGGGACCGCCGGGCGTGGCACACACGAGGATGTCGCACCATTCGGCGAGTTCGCGCAGGCTCCCGAAATACGTGTGGGGCGTGCCCTCGCGGGGGCTGCGGTTGTGGTAGCCGATCTGCATGTCGAAGCCGGCCGCGCGGCGCGCGATCTTCTGGCCGATGGTGCCCAGGCCGAAGATGCCCAGGCGCTTGCCCGAAACGTTCGGCGGCAGGCCGATGGCATCGCGCCACACGCCTTCGCGGCAAAGCCGGTCCAGCGGGCGCAGGCCGCGCACGATGGAGATCAGCAGCCCGAAGGCATGGTCGGCCACGCAGTCGTCGTTGGTGCCCGCGCCGTTGGCCACCGCGATGCCCCGTGCCCGGGCGGCATCGAGCGCGATGTTCTCGTAGCCCGCGCCCAGTGCGCAGATGAGTTCGAGCGAAGGCATGGCTTCGATCTCCTGGGCGGTCAGCCCGACCGAGCCGATGGTCAGCACCGCGCGGAACAGCCCGCCCTGCGCGGCGATGGCCTGCGTGCGGTCGTTGGGCTGGGGCGCGTAGTGCAGGTCGTAGACCGCGGCGATCTGCGCCTGGTGCTGCGGCGACAGGGTATTGAGGACGAGAAGGGGAATGCGGGGTGTGGACACGGTATTGCTTCCATTCGGTGGCGCGGAACGCCCGGGAAACGGGCGCTGGGACGGCCGGTCTCCCGATTGTGCGCCAGCCCACCCGGCCCACCGCGCTATGGGCGCACGGTGATCGTGCGGTAGTCCGCGTCTGCGGTGATTTCGTCCTCCGTGAAAGGCACGCGCAGCCATTGCTGCCTTCCATAGGCGCGGGTGGAGTCGCCCTGGTGCGGCGAGGCCGGGTCGTCCGAGAGCGAGTGGGCCAGCAGCGTGTGGGCCAGCACGCGCCCTGCCGGAAAGCCCACCACCTGCAGATAGCTGTTGCCGTGCGGCTGGCCGTCCATGCTGTAGCCGCCTCGATCGATGGGATTCTCGGAGCAGGTGATGGTGAAGTAGCCCCAACCGCAGCCGCCGTAGAGCGGGATCTTCTGCCCGCCGCGCGTGGCATACAGCACCTCGCCCCGGGGTGCGTCCATCGCGAACCCGCTGGCGCGCACTTTGGCAACCGCCTCGGCAAAAGCTTGCCGCAGGGGCCCCGCCGCCGCGGGCCGCAGCCCCCGGGGCGTGTCGATGGGGCGGGCGGGATCGAAGGCTTCGGCATAGAGCTGCGTGGCCGGCAGCGCCTGCGCGCGCCGCCAGAATTCGTCCCAGACATGCGAGCCGCGCGCGGTGGCGCTGCCGGTGTTGTCCCAGGCGCGCAGGGCGGCGCATGCGGAAGCCACCTCCACATCGCTGCCGTTCAGGGCGATCTGCGGTGCCGCGCACACGATGCCGAGGGCATCGTCCTTGAAGCGCTCCGCCGAGAAGACACGGCTGCCCAGCACCATCTGCCGCACCGCGGCGCTGCTGGCCAGCCGCCCCGCGTAACCGTCCGCACCGGCGAAACGGTCGAGCACCATGGCGTGGCCCAGGCGCGTGCGAAGGGTCTGCGCCTGCGTGCCCGCCGGTCCGAAGATGGCGGGAAACCCCGTGAGCGGCGCGTGGACGTTGGTCAGCCAGTAGCTGTCGTTCATGTTGGCGACGTAATCGGGCCGCAGCTGGCTCGGCATGCGTTGGAGGCCCACCGCACCGGCCTGCACCGAATCGGGGTCGCTCTGCCAGTCGCAGTCGCTGCGCGATCCGTCCAAAAAGGGCACGTTGGGAAGCGCCGCCGCGACGGCCTTGCCGGCCGCCGTGGCGCAGGAGGCCATCTGCTCGGCGCTGACATTGGGCACGGCACCGATATCGGCATACCAGGCATCGGGTTGGCCGCGGCCCACTGCCACGGTGTTGACCCACGGGGTCGCCGCCTCCTGGCGCTGGATGCCGATGAATTCGTCGAGCGATTTCGCCTGGCTCCAGCGCATCCACATGCGGAAGCTGCGGAAGTTCCCGGCATTGATGTCGCGGATGGCAAATGCCGTGGTGTCGCTCCAGGCCAGGGCTGGATTGAGGTGGCCGAGGTTCACCACAGGCCCGACGTCGGTCTGGTAGAGCGTGCGCGTGACGTCGACCACCGCTCCGGACGGATCGCGGTTCTGCACGGTGATGGTGTGGGGTTGCATCGCCACGCGCCGGCCATCGCGCAGATAGCTGGTGCGATCGTCCTCGGCGAGCTGAAGCTGGTAGAGCCCGAACCGGCGCGCGGTGGACACCGTGTGGCTCCAGGCGATGTCGGCATTGAAGCCGATCAGCACCACCGGAATGCCGAGGAACGACACGCCGCTCACGTCCAGCTCGCCCGGGATCGTGAGCTGGGCCTGGTAGAAGCGGTCGGCCCCCTTCCAGTACCAGTGCGGATTGCCGAACAGCAGCGCAGTGCCTTCGCCGGTGGCGGCCGACCCGAAACCCATCATGTTGCTGCCGACACCGAGCGTGCCGCCCACCTGCAGGGCGGGTGCGCGCGTGAGGCGGGGGTCGATGGAGGCCGTGCGAGCGGGCGCATGCGTTGCGGCGGGTTGCAGCGGGGTCTGCTGCGGCAGCGTGGCGTTGGCGATCGCCGCCGCGAAATTGCTGTATCCGCCGGCCAGGTTGGCGGCGAACATGCGGCGCCACAGGTCCTGCGCCGCGATCGGCTGCACCCAGGATTCGGTGCGGCAGGCCGCATGGGCCGTTTCCGATGTGCGGGCCTCCTGTAGGTAGCGGTTGTAACCGGCGGCAAAGCCTTCCACCATCTGGCGCAGTTTCTCGGGCTGCGAGGCCGCCATGCGCTCGATCACATCGGCCGTGAGCACATGGCGGTGGAAGAAGTCGGATTCGATGTTGAGCGGACGGCCGAGCGTGCTGTCGTAGGCCACCCGCGCGTCGCCGCCGAAATGGCGCGAGCGCTCGCCCCGGTAGGTAAGGAAGGAGTCCGCCATGGTGCACAGGTTGTCCTGTGCCTGTGCGTAGCCGTAACCGAAGCCGGCACTGCCCCAGCTGTTGGCCTTGATGTGGGGAATGCCCATCGCGGTGCGGCGGATCTCGGCCTGGTAGGTGGCAGCCGGGCGGCCGGAGGCAGCGTCGCCCGTGGCATTGCCGGTGCTGCCCCCACAGGCCGTCAGGGCGGCAAGGCACAGCGCGGACAGCGGACGCAAACCGCAACAAGATGATTCATGCATGCAGACAGATCTCCTGGAGGTGACCCTCTCTGGGGCCACGGAATCCGGTTCCCCCCGACGTGGGTGCGGGTGGGCTCGGTGCGAGCCGGTGGGGCTCCAGGGAAATGACGCTGAACGGCCCCGGACTGTTCAAAACCGTTCGGCATGCAAGCGATCACGAACACAGAAGATGGCGAGGGGAACCCGGCACCCGGCGCTCACTCTGCCTGCGGCTTCACTCTCCGGGAAGGGCGGCCTGTTCGAAGTGCTGCCGGAGCTGCTGCATCCACTCGCGCCGCTGCGCATCGGGAGCGAAGCTGGCCTCGAAGCTGTTGAAGGCCAGTTGGTAGGCGTGGCGCGCCGTGAGCAGCGGATCGGCGGCAAAGAGCTGCAGGAAGTTGTCGTTCACGTAGCCACCGAAGTACGCGGGATCGTCGGAGTTGACGGTGGCGGCCAGGCCGGCATCCAGCAATTGGCGCAGGTTGTGGCGCGCCAGATCGGGGAACACGCAGAGCTTGAGATTGGAGAGCGGGCACACCGTGAGCGGGATGCGCTCGCGCGCGAGCCGTTGCATCAACTCGGCATCGTGCACGGCCTGCACGCCATGGTCGATGCGCTCCACGTGCAGGACGTCCAGCGCGCTGCGGATATAGGCCGGCGGCCCCTCCTCGCCCGCATGGGCGACCAGCCGCAGGCCCAGCCCGCGGCAGCGCGCGAACACGCGCGCGAACTTCTCGGGGGGATGGCCCACTTCGCTGGAATCGAGCCCCACGCCGATGAACTGCTCGCGGAATGGCAGCGCCTGTTCCAGCGTCGCGAACGCGTCTTCCTCGCTCAAGTGGCGCAGGAAGCACAGGATCAGCGATGCGCTCACCCCCAGCCGCGCGCGGGCATCCACGCATGCGCGGTGCAGGCCGCCGATCACCACCTCCATGCCGACACCGCGCGCGGTGTGTGTCTGGGGGTCGAAGAACATTTCGGTGTGCACCACGTGGTCGGCCGCCGCACGCTCCAGGTAGGCCCAGGCCATGTCGTAGAAATCCTGCTCGGTCAGCAGCACGCTCGCACCCGCGTAATAGATGTCGAGGAAGCTCTGCAGATCGGTGAAGGCATAGGCCCTGCGCAGTTCTTCCACGCTGGCATAGGGAATGCGCACGCCGTTGCGCTGCGCCAGCGCGAAGATCAGCTCGGGCTCCAGCGAGCCCTCGATGTGCATGTGCAGCTCGGCCTTGGGCATGGTGCGCAGCAGCTCGGGCAGGCGCGCCGCGCCGAGGGCATCGAGGTGTTCGATCCGCGCGTCGATGGCGGGGTGGTGATCGGTCATGGGGAGATCCGTGGGAGTTTCAAACAGGTGCCCCGAGCGCGGGCGGACACAGCATAAGGCGCGGCGTCCCCGGAACCCGCCGGCCGCGCCGTCACCAGGCCGTGCAGTCGCCTTGCAACGCGCGCCGTGCCAGCAGGAAGGTCGCCGCATTCCAGCTCTGGCCAGCCATGCCCATCGGGGCCAGCGTGCGGCCATGGAACCACTCGGTGAAGCGCCAGTCGTCGCGCGCATTCGCGCGCGCCAGCTTTTCCAGCTCGGTCCAGCCCGCCGAGTGCAGCCCCAGCTTCGCGAGGGCCATCACCCAGAACCCGCCCACGAAAGGCCAGATGCCGCCGTTGTGGTACTGGTGCATCAGGTTCTGCCGATGCCGGCCCATGTAGGCACGCCAGAGGCTGTGCTGCTGCGAGAGCGGGTGCAGCACCACGCGCACGGGGTGCGTGCCGCCCGCGTGGGTGGCTTCGATGGTATTCGTGATGCTGTGCGCCATCGCCTCGTCGGCCAGGCCGCCCTGGATGGCCAGCAGGTTGCCGAACACATCGCCCTCGTCGCCCACCACCGCCAGGTTCACGAAGCTCAGGTAGAGACCCGGATCGCGCCGGCCGCGGCGTGCGTAATGCTGCAGGAGCCGCGCGCGGTGGTAGTGGGGAAGATCGCGCTGGAAGGGGTTGAAGAGGTGGTTGAAATGGTGGTGCGTCTCTTCCGCATGGCACAGCGCGAAGCGGCGCTTCACCTCGAACCACAGCGCGTTGGTGTAGAGCACGTAGCCCGACCGCGGCATGATGTCCGCCCAGTCGCTGGCCTCGTTCTGCTGGAGCAGCCGGAAGTGCTGGTGCTCCTGCGCCAGCAGCCAGCCGATCGCCCGTTCCACGCTGTCCGACCAACGCGTCCCGCCCACCTCGCCGTGCCGGCGCACATGGTCCACCGCGATCAGCCACCACAGCGTGGCGTCGATGCAGCCCAGGTACCAGAAGTCCGCATCCTGCCCCTCGGGGTCCACGTATTTCGGGATCTGCCCATTGGGCGCCTGCTGCGCCGCGAGCGCGTCGAGGCTGGCCACTGCGCCCTCTTCCAGGGCCGGCACGCCACTGCCGCACATCGCCATCACGCAGATGGCCGCGTCGCGTCCGAAGATGCGCGTGTAGCGCCGTGCCACGGCCGCTGCGGTGCGGCTTGCAGCCAGGATGCCGTGGGGCGTGAGATTGCTTTCGAGCAGTGCAAGCGAAGCCTCGGAGCACGCATCGATCAGCGCGAGCGAAGGGGCGTCGAGTGGATGGTCGGTCATGGGCATGCGGGGGGCAGCAGGGGGTCGTTTCCTTGTTGGCGTCCGCAGCGGGCATGGCAGCTCCGGACTGCGGGGCGTGTGACTCATGGAGCCCCATTGTCGGGCCCGGTTCCATTGTGCAGCCGGGGCCGCGCCCCTGGAAAGCCCCCGGGCCCCTCCTCTGCAACAGACAGCACACCCCAAAAGGCAAGGGCCGCCCTGGGGCGGCCCTGCATGAACGCTTCGCTGCCGCGGCGGGCAGCGCCTGCCGGTTACTTCTTGTCGCCGCCCGGCACGGTACCTTCCACGCCCTTGACGTAGAAGCTGATGCCCGAGAGGAATTTATCGTCGGCCACCACGTCCTTGGCCAGCAGTTCCTTGCCGTCCTGGCCCACGATGGGGCCTTTCCAGATCGAGAACGAACCATCCTTCAGGCCGGCCTTGACCTGCTCCACCTTCGCCCGGGTTTCGGCGGGCACGTCTTCGGCGATCGACACGAGATCGATCGCGCCTTCCTTCACGCCCCACCAGTGCTGGCCCGTGGTCCACTTGCCTTCGAGCACTTCGCGCGTGGACTGGATGTAGTACGGACCCCAGTTGATGACGGCCGAGGCCAGGTGGGCCTTGGGGCCGTAGGCGGTCATGTCGGAATCCCAGCCGAAGGCGCGCTTGCCCTTTTCCTGCGCGGTCTTGAGCACCGCGGGCGAATCGGTGTTCTGGAACAGCACGTCGGCGCCGCCGTTGATGAGCGAGGTGGCGGCTTCGGTTTCCTTCGGGGGGCTGAACCACTCGTTCACCCACACCACCTTGGTCTTGACCTTCGGGTTGACCGACTGCGCGCCGAGCGTGAAGCTGTTGATGTTGCGGATCACCTCGGGAATCGGCACCGAGCCCACCACGCCGAGCGTGTCGGTCTTGGTCATCGCGCCCGCGATGACGCCGGCCATGTAGGCGCCCTCGTAGGTGCGGCTGTCGTAGGTGCGGACGTTCTCGGCCGTCTTGTAGCCGGTGGCGTGCTCGAACTTCACGTCCTTGAATTCGGGCGCCAGCTTCTGGATGGTTTCCATGTAGCCGAAGGTGGTGCCGAAGATCAGCTTGTTGCCCTGGCCCGCCATGTCGCGCAGCACGCGCTCGGCATCGGCCGACTCGGGCACGCTCTCGACGAAGCTGGTCTGCACCTTGTCGCCGAATTCCTTCTCGATGGCCTTGCGGCCGTTGTCGTGCGCGAAAGACCAGCCGCCGTCGCCCACCGGGCCCACATACGCGAACGCGATCTTGAGCGGCTCGGCCTTGGCCGCCGGCGCCTGGGCGGCAGGCGCAGCCGGTGCCGCGGGCGCCGGCTCGTCCTTCTTGCCGCAGCCCGCCATCGCGGCGGCCGCCAGGGCGGAGAGCGCGGCCACCTTGAGCAGCGAACGCTTGTGCAGATCGGTCATGTCGAAAGTCCTTCAGGGAAAAGGTTGAGGAGGGTTCTGGAACCCGGAAACGGAAATGATGTCACGCGGCGGCTCGGCCCGGTTTACGCGCCGGGATGGAACGGCTTGCCCAGGGAGGCTGGCATGTTCGCGCGGATCCACGCCGGGTTGCGCGAGATGAGCGCGAGCACCACGATCGTCGACACGTAGGGCAGCATGCTGAGCAACTGGCTGGCCACCTGCACGCCCGTGGCCTGCAGGTGGAACTGCAGCATCGTCACGCCACCGAACAGGTAGGCACCAAGCAACACCCGTGCCGGGCGCCAGGTGGCGAAGGTGGTGAGGGCCAGCGCGATCCAGCCGCGCCCGGCCACCATGCCCTCGACCCAGAGCGGCGTGTAGACCGTGGAGATGTAGGCGCCCGAAAGGCCGCAGAGCGCCCCACCCGCCACCACGGCCGCGAGGCGGATGCGCCGCACGGAATAGCCCAGCGCGTGTGCCGATTCGGGCGACTCCCCCACCGAGCGCAGCACCAGGCCGGCGCGCGAGCGGTACAGGAACCATGCCAGCCCCGCCGTCAGGGCGATCGCGCCGTACACGAGCGGGTGCTGGCGGAAGAACGCGGGCCCCACCAGCGGCAGGTCGGACAGCACCGGCACCGCGTACTGCGGCAGCGCGGGCAGCTTGGCCTGCACGTACTGGATGCCGGCGAAGGCAGAGAACCCCACGCCGAAGAGGCTCAGCGCCAGGCCCGTGGCGTACTGGTTGGTGCCCAGCCAGATCACCAGCACCCCGAACACGGCAGCGAGCAGCGCGCCTGCCCCCATCCCGGCCGCGAAGCCGAGCCAGGTGCTGCCGGTGTGGACCACGGTGGCGAAGCCCGCGATGGCCGCGCAGAGCATCATGCCCTCGGCCCCCAGGTTCACCACGCCCGCCTTCTCGTTGATCAGCAGCCCCAGCGCGGCCAGCGCCAGCACGGTGCCGGCGCTCAGCGTGGAGCCCAGGAGCAGTGCGTAGGCTTCCATCACGCAGCCCTCCCGCGCGCCGCCGTGCCGGTCCAGCGGACACGGTAGGCGATGAGCGTGTCGCAGGCCAGCAGCGTGAACAGCAGCAGGCCCTGGAACACTCCCGTGAGCGACTTCGGCAGCCCGAGGCGCGACTGCGCCAGTTCACCGCCGATATAGAACATGCTCATGAGCACGGCGGAGAACACCATGCCCACCGGGTGCAACCGCCCGACGAAGGCCACGATGATGGCCGCGAATCCATAGCCCGCCGGCACGTACGGCGTGAGCTGGCCCAGGGGGCCTGCCACCTCCAGCGCACCGGCGAGCCCGGCCGCGCCGCCGGAGACCAGCAGCGCGGTCCACAGCGCGCGCCGCGACGAAAAGCCGGCGTAGCGCGCCGCCGCCGGGGCCAGCCCACCCACCTGCTGGGCAAAGCCGGCGCGCGTGCGGAACAGGAAAACCCACAGCGCCGCTGCCGCCGCGAGCGCGATGGGCAGGCCGATGGTCATGCGCGATCCCTGCATCAGCCGCGGGATCTGCGTCACGCGCTCGAAGGTCTTGGTCTGCGGGAAGTTGTAGCCCATGGGGTCCTTCCAGGGGCCATAGACGAGATAGCCCAGCACCAGCGTGGCCACGTAGACCAGCATCAGGCTCACGAGGATCTCGTTGGCATTGAAACGGTCGCGCAGCAGCGCGGCGATGCCGGCCCAGAACATGCCGCCCAGCACGCCGGCCACGAGGATGGCCGGCACGATCCAGGGGCCGGTGCCCGGCCCCGCCAGCAGCGCGGTGCCGCCAGCCGCCACGGCGCCGATGACGAACTGTCCCTCCGCGCCGATGTTCCACACATTGGACCGGAAGCACACGGCCAGCCCCAGCGCGATCAGCAGCAGCGGCGTGGCCTTCACCATCAGTTCGCCCAGCGCATATTGCGACTTGACCGGCTCCCAGAAGAACACCTGCAGGCCGCGCACGGGGTCCTTGCCCATGGCGCCGAACAGCACCATGCCGATCAATATGGTGATGGCCAGCGCGAGCAGCGGCGAGCCATAGGTCCACAGGCGCGAGGCCTGCGGACGCGGTTCAAGCTTGAGCATGCGAGCCCTCCGCGGTGTGCCGGCCGCCCAGGTGGGCCTGCACGTCGGCGTGCCAAAGCCCGCTCATCCATTCGCCGATGCGCTCCACCGTGGCGTCGGCCCGGTCGATGGAGGGCGAGAGATGGCCCTTGGCGATCACGTGCAGGCGGTCGGAGATCTCGAACAATTCGTCCAGTTCCTCGCTCAGCACCAGCACGGCGCAGCCGGCATCGCGCAGCGCGAGGATCTCGCCGCGGATCTGCGCGGCGGCCCCCACGTCCACGCCCCAGGTGGGCTGGGAGACGATGAGCAGCCGGGGGCGGGCATCGATCTCGCGGCCGACGATGAATTTCTGCAGGTTGCCGCCCGACAGCGAGCGCGCCGGCGAATGCGGGCCGCCCGCCTTCACCTGGAAGCGCTCGATGATGCGCCGCGCCTGGACGGCCAGCGCGCCGGTGCGCACCCAGCCGCCGGCGCCCACGCAGTCCGAGCGCGTGAGCAACAGGTTGTGCGCCAGGCCCATCGTGGGCACCGCCCCGCGGCCCAGGCGCTCCTCGGGCACGAAATGCAGCCCCAGCGCACGGCGCCCGCGCGGCCCCAGGCGCCCGGCCGGGCGCCCGGCCACGCGCACCATCGCGGGCGCGGCGCGCGTGTCCTCGCCCGAGAGCGCGTAGAGCAGCTCCTTCTGGCCGTTGCCGGAAACGCCGGCCACGCCCACCACCTCGCCCGCGCGCACCTCGAACGCCACGTCGACCAGGTCCACGCCGAACGGATCGGCGCGCGGCAGGCTCAATGCCTCCACCTGCAGCACGGCATCGCCCGTGCGCGCGGGGCGGTGCTGCAGCGCCGGCGGCTCCGCGCCGATCATGAGCCGCGAGAGCGAAGCGTTCGACTCTTCGGCCGGGTTGCACACGCCGGTCACCTGCCCGCCGCGCAGCACCGTGCAGGCCGTGCACAGCGCCCGGATCTCGTGCAGCTTGTGGCTGATGTAGAGGATGCTGCAGCCCTCGGCGCTGAGCTGGCGCAGCACCACGAAAAGCTTCTCGACCGCCTGCGGCGTGAGCACCGACGTGGGCTCGTCGAGGATGAGCAGCCGCGGCGACGTGAGCAGCGCCCGGATGATCTCCACGCGCTGCATCTCCCCCACCGACAGCGTGTGCACGGGCCGCAGCGGATCGACGCCCAGCCCGTACTGCGCCGCCGTCCCCTCGATGCGGCGCGTCACCTCGGCCAGCGGCAGGCCCTTGTCCAGCCCGAGCCAGACGTTCTCGGCCACCGTGAGCGAATCGAACAGGCTGAAATGCTGGAACACCATCGCAATGCCGAGCTGCCGCGCCTCCTGCGGATTGCGGATGTCCACGGGCCGGCCATCGAACCACACCGAGCCC
This sequence comes from Acidovorax sp. NCPPB 4044, assembly GCF_028069655.1. Taxonomy (NCBI): domain Bacteria; kingdom Pseudomonadati; phylum Pseudomonadota; class Betaproteobacteria; order Burkholderiales; family Comamonadaceae; genus Acidovorax; species Acidovorax sp. NCPPB 4044. Next base: position 577,703 of record NZ_JAMCOS010000001.1, on the reverse strand, counting down.
TCGTCCGGTTTTACCGACCCGTAAATGATCTTCATCAACGTGGACTTGCCGGCACCGTTCTCGCCGAGCACCGCATGCACCTCGCCGGGCTGCACGGTGAGCGACACGCCGCTGTTGGCCACCACGGCGGGATAGCGCTTGGTGATGCCCGCGAGCTGCAGGCGCGGCGGGGCACCGGAGGCTTGCGGGGAGGGGGAAGGATTCATCGGGCGATTGTCTCTTGGTTTGAAAAGCCGGAAGCGGAATCGGTGGGTGCCCGAAAGTTGTCTCTCACGCCTTGTGACAGGCAGACAGACACGGTCCCCCTACATTGCTCACCGTGCCCTGGAACTGCGGCGGGAGCCCCGGGACACCCATCAGAAGACAACGGAGGACCCCAAAAATGCTCGACATCAACGATCAAGGCATGATCGTGAACGCAGGAATCGTGCCGCGCCGCTTCAGCCAGATAGAAAGGCAACCGCTCGCGCAGGTCCGTGGAATCATCGTCCACCAGACAGGCTCCGGCACGGCAGCGAGCACATTCAACAGCTACGGATTGGCCAATGCCAATGGTGCCCATTTCCTGATCGACAAGGACGGCACCGTTTATCAAACGGCGTCCGTCAAGAAGAGGACCCACCACGTAGGGCCGCTGCTGGCCAGGTGCCTGGCCGAGCTTCGCTGCAAGCCTACAGAGTTCGGATTGTCCCAAAGCAACCCAGAAACCAGCGCTCCGCAAAGAATGCACAAGATTGAAATGCAAAAATCCGTTCCCGTTCGATACCCTTCGAATGTGGACAGCTTGGGCATCGAACTCGTGGGCCGGCCGGCACTTCCGCCGGGGAAGACGCCGCCCGTGAACGCGACACCGATCGACAAGGAACGCTATTTCAATCAACACGCCGTCTACGAACCGGTCACGAATGCACAGAATGCGTCGCTTCAGTGGCTGATCGGCGAACTCGCCATGTCGCTGTCCATTCCTGCCGGAGAAGTGTTCAAGCACCCCACCGTCAGCCGCAAGAACCCGACCGAAGCGGAAACGGCCGTATGGCAATGAACACTGGGATCCGACCCCTTCAGTCCGGGGGGCTGCGTGCCGCATGCCTCGTTCTGATGGTGGCCTGCGCCATTCATCAGCCTGTGTACTCAGCGACCGCTTCCGCTCCATCCCGAGGCAGCGCCCCGGCCAGCTCTGCTGCCTCTCAGCCAGCATCCGACGCGCAGGATCGGGAAGACAGGCGCCGCAACGAGGTCCGGCCCTATCCTCATCCCCTGGGCTCCGTGCGCAGCGTGAAGATCCGCAATGCGCGTTTCTTCGATGCCGACAACCGGCCTTGCGCTTCGCCTCCACCACGCTCCCGCGCCATCACGCCAGGGCATGTGCGCACCTACCTGCGCAAGGCTTTTCCCGTCTCGCAGATCGCAGTGATGAACCATTACGGCGCCTTCGGGGAATGTACGAGCGCCCCGGTCGAAGTGACCTTCTCCGATGGCCACCGCATGCGCATGGCGTTCGCGGCGGACAGCGGGGTAGCGTACCTCGCACCCCTGGTAAACGGCAGAGAGGGCGGCGTCTACTTCTACGTGTGCGAGGACTGCGAACGCTAGGCGGCAAGCGCGGGAACGCGGGCCAGCAAGCCCACTGGCACCGAATTTGCAATGGCGGCCCGTGCCCGGACGGTATACGCTTTGCGTCCAGGCCCACGCCGCCCGGCCCGGCTTTCGCCCAGCGGAGCCCGGGCCGCACTCTCTTCAGAAAGCCCCGCGCATGCCCCGTTCCCGCCCGCTCCGATTCATCCGCCGTGGCCAGCCCGTGGAGCTTGGCGGCGTGCCGCCCGACCGCACGCTGCTGGAGCTGCTGCGCGAGGACCTGGGCGATTGCGCAACAAAGGAAGGGTGCGGCGAAGGCGATTGCGGGGCGTGCACGGTGGTGCTGGGCTCGGCGGTGGAGGGCCGGGTGCGCCTGCAGGCCGTGAACAGCTGCATCCGCCTAGCGCATTCGATCGACGGCATGGCGCTCTGGACGGCCGAGGACCTTGCGCAGGACCCGCTCATCCAGCGCACCGCCGCGCCGGAGGTGGCCGATACGCCCGCGCCGCCCGCCGCGCGGCCGCTGCATCCCGCGCAGGAGGCGCTGGTGCAATGCCACGGGTCGCAATGCGGCTTCTGCACGCCGGGCTTCGTGATGAGCCTGTTCGCCATGTACCAGAACCATGTCTGCCAGGGCCGCGCCATCACGCGGGAGCGCGCCGCCGTGGAGCTGTCGGGCAATCTCTGCCGCTGCACGGGCTACCGTCCCATCCTGGAGGCCGCGCAGCGCATGGGCGAGTGGCCCGTCCACCGGCTGGACGAGGATGATTTGCTACAAAAACTAGAGCAAACAAATGAGCAAATCCGGCGGCATGGAGCAGATTTGGCCTCTATATCGACAGTGGAGGATGCCTACCTGGCGCCAAGCACGCTGGCCGGCGTGCTGGCCGCCCGCGCGGCGCACCCCGACGCCCAGGTGGTGGCCGGCGCGACCGACGTGGGCCTGTGGATCACCAAGCAGCACCGCCAGTTCGCCCGCCTGCTGGACGTCACCCGCGCGCAGGAACTGTGCCGCATCGAGGCCCGGCCCGGCCTGCTGGCCATCGGCGCGGCGGCCACGCTCACCGATGCGTTCGCGGCGCTGGTCGGACACTGGCCGGTGTTGCAGCGTTTCGCCGAGCGCTTCGCGGGCCTGCCGGTGCGCAACGCGGGCACGCTGGGCGGGAACATCGCCAACGGCTCGCCGATCGGCGATTCGATGCCGGTGCTGATCGCGCTGGGCGCGCGGATCGCGCTGGCCAGCGTGCGCGGCGAGCGGTCGGTCGCGCTGGAGGATTTCTACACCGGCTACCGGCGCAACCTGCTGGCGCCCGACGAGGTCGTGGCGCGCATCGAGGTGCCGCTGCCCGGCCCGCACGACCGGCTGGCCGCGTGGAAGGTGTCCAAGCGGTTCGACGACGACATCTCGGCCGTGTGCCTCGCCGTGAACCTGACCCTGCAGGGCGGCACCGTGCAGGCGGCGCGCATCGGCGCGGGCGGCGTGGCGGCCGTGCCGTCGCGCGCGCGGGCCGCCGAAGCCGCGCTCGCCGACCGGCCCTGGAACGAGGCCGCCGCGCTGGCGGCAGGCGCCGCGCTGCAGGCGGAGTTCTCGCCCATCTCGGACATGCGCGCGAGCGGTGCCTACCGCCGCGCGGTGCTGGCATCGCTGCTGCAGCGCTGCTGGCTGGAGAGCCCCGAAGCGGCCGCGGCGGCCGGCGCGCAGCCCGCCACGCTGGAGCGGCTGGGCCCGGTGACGTGCCCGGAGGAGCAGGCATGAACCGGCGCGAAGACCCCGCCTCCGGCGCGCCCTCCTCCACCGACACCCTGCTGAGCCGCGATGCGGGCGACGATGCCGTGGCCGCGCGCGCGGACGCCGCAGGGGCCGCCGGCCCCATGGCCGGCAAGGCGCCGCCCCCGGGGCTGGATGCCGAGCCCCGCAGCGCGCGCCGCGCCGTGGGTGCATCGTCCTTCCACGAAAGCGCCCGTGCGCAGGTCGCGGGCGGAGCGCATTACATCGACGATCTGCCCGAGGTCAAGGGCACGCTGCATGCCGCACCGATCCTCTCGCCCGTGGCGCACGGCCGCCTGCGCGGCGTGGAGGCCGGCGCTGCGCTGGCCCTGCCGGGCGTGCGCGGCGTGGTGCTCGCGCGCGACGTGCCGGGCGATCCGGTGCTGGCGGCCTTCGCGCACGACGAACCCGTGTTCGCCCAGGACACGGTGCAGTTCGCGGGCCAAGTGGTGGGGCTGGTGCTCGCCGACACGGTGATGCAGGCCCGCCGCGCGGCGCGGCAGGTACGGCTGGACATCGACGCGTTGCCGCCGGTGCTGTCGGTGCACGAGGCGCTCGCGCAGGAGAGCTACGTACTGCCCCCGGTGGTCGTGCGCCGCGGCGACGCGCAAGCCGCCCTGGCGGCCGCGCCCCACCGGCTGCACGGCACGCTGGAAGTGGGCGGGCAGGAGCACTTCTACCTCGAAGGCCAGATCGCCTACGCGCTGCCGCTGGAACAGGGCCAATGGCACATCCATTCGAGCACCCAGCACCCCGGCGAGGTGCAGCACTGGGTGGCGCACGCGCTGGGCATCGACAGCCATGCCGTCACCGTGGCGTGCCGGCGCATGGGCGGGGGCTTCGGCGGCAAGGAGACGCAGGCCGGCCACCTGGCCGTCTGGGCGGCCGTGGCCGCGCACAAGACCGGCCGGCCCGTGAAGCTGCGGCTCGACCGCGACGACGACTTCATGGTGACGGGCAAGCGCCACCCCTTCGCCTACGACTGGGACGTGGGCTTCGACGGCACGGGCCGCATCCACGGGTTGCGGCTGCGCATGGCGGTGAACTGCGGCTTCTCGGCCGATCTCTCGGGACCGGTGGCGGACCGCGCGGTGTTCCACTGCGACAACGCGTATTTCCTCGAAGACGTGGAGATCGCCTCGTACCGCTGCAAGACGAACACGCAGAGCCACACGGCGTTCCGTGGCTTCGGCGGCCCGCAGGGCGTGATCGCGATCGAGACCATCCTGGGCGACATCGCGCGCGCGCTGGGCCGCGACGCGCTGGACGTGCGCCTGGCCAACCTCTACGGCCTGCAGGAGCGCAACGTCACCCACTACCAGATGGCGGTGGAAGACAACGTCCTGCACGATTTGCTACCAAAACTAGAGCAAACTTCTCAATATCGACGGCGGCATGAGGCAGTTTCCGCGTGGAATGCGCGGCACCGCACGCTCAAGCGCGGGCTGGCGCTCACGCCGGTCAAGTTCGGCATCAGCTTCACCGCCACGCTGTTCAACCAGGCCGGCGCGCTGGTGCACGTGTACACCGACGGCAGCGTGCAGGTGAACCACGGGGGCACCGAGATGGGCCAGGGCCTGCACACCAAGGTGGCGCAGATCGTGGCCGACGAGCTGGGCGTGCCGCTGGCGCGCGTGCTCGTGACCGCGAGCGACACGAGCAAGGTGCCGAACGCCAGCGCCACGGCGGCGTCGAGCGGTACCGACCTCAATGGCCGTGCGGCCCAGTACGCGGCCCGGCACGTGCGCGACAACCTGGCGGCCTTCGTCGCCGGCATGGACGGCTGCGGCGCGGGCGCCGTGCGCTTCGAGGGCGGACGCATCCGGACCCCGAAGGCATCGCACGCCTGGGGCGACGTGGTCAAGGCCGCCTACGCCAACCGCATCCAGCTCTGGAGCGACGGCTTCTACCGCACGCCCAAGATCCACTACGACAAGGCCACGCTCACGGGGCGCCCGTTCTACTACTTCGCCTATGGCGCGGCCTGCACCGAGGTGGCCATCGACACGCTCACGGGCGAGAGCCGGGTGCTGGCCGTGGACATCCTCCACGACGTGGGCCGCAGCATCAACCCGGCGATCGACCTGGGCCAGGTCGAGGGCGGCTTCGTGCAGGGCATGGGCTGGCTGACCACCGAGCAGCTCGTGTGGGACACCGAAGGCCGCCTCGCCACGCACGCGCCCAGCACGTACAAGATCCCGGCCACGGGCGACATTCCCGCGCATTTCCGCGTGGCGTTCTGGCACGAGGCCAACCGCGAGGACAACGTGGGCGGCAGCAAGGCCGTGGGCGAGCCGCCCTTCATGCTGGCCATCAGCGTGTACGAAGCCCTGCGCGAAGCCGTGGCCGCCGCACGGGGCGATGCTGGGCCGGTGCACCTGGTGGCGCCTGCCACGGCAGAGAATGTGCTGCGGGCGCTCGGGGGCGTGCAGGACGGGTGAAGGACGAAAAAGCGGCGGAGGGCCACTACCGCCAGGCACCGGGCCTGGGTTGGCATGCCCGGGGGTCTTCAGCAGGGGGGCTCATGGCCCCAGCGCGGCGAGTCTGCGCGCCAAGTCGTCCAGGTCTTGTTGTCGTACCGGCATGATTTCGCGGACTGTCGTGCCCAGGAGAGGTGGGTGCGCCAGTTCCTGATCGCAACGCTTCATGTTGGACTGGATCGCAACCCGGACCCAAGGCGATACGCGATAACGCTTTTCCTCGGCAGTGCGCAGATAGCGGGCGATGGCAAGGTAAGCGCACTGGGTCAGCCGAGGAATCTGCGCGCTGGCCTTATCAAGGTCGAAGGCGCCGCAGCCGGGGTAGGTGTAGAGCTGCAGCAGGCGCAGATGCGCATCGGGGCTGTTCTCCGCAACGCGCAGCATGGTGGATTCGACGGTGCGCGCCTCAAAACCCGGAACACGGTCGCAGTAGGCTTCCATGCTGTCACGCAGGCCCAGTCCAGTGCGCGCGCCATGCATCGCCTTGCGCTGCCAGAACTGGGCCTCTGCCTGCTTGCTTTCGGCTTCAAGATAGTGCCCATAGGCCCACTGCGCGGCGCTGTCGCCCTGTTCGGCGCGTTCCTGGATCCGCAAGAGGCAAATGCCGCGAAGGTTGTATTCGTCCTGCGCCTCGCAGGAGCGAGCACTGTCGATCCACCACCATGCGGTGCAGGCGGCGATCACGAGAGAAGAGATCAGAAGCAGTTGAAAGCCACAGCCGATGCGTTTCCACCATGCCAGAGGCCAAAGGAACTGCGGCATCTATATCTCATGGCTCCAGTGCGGCGAGTCTGCGCGCCAGATTGTCCAGATGGTCTCTTCGCACCGGAATGATCTCCTGCACGGTCGTATCCGGAGGCGTCTGCCCTGCCAGCTCCTTTTCGCAGATTTTCACGTTGGCACGGATGGCCTCTCGCGTGGCGGGCAGTACGCGGCGATGCGCGCTCTCGGCGCTTTCAAGGTAGTCGCGCAGCGTGAGGGGTGCGCACTGCGTCAGCAGGGGAATCTGCGCGCTGGCTTTGTCGAGGTCGAAGGCGCCGCATTGAGGGTAGATATAGAGTTGGAGCAGGCGCAGGTGCGCATCGGGGCTGTTTCGCGCCACGCGCAGCATGATTCCCTCGACCGTGCGCGCCTCGAAACCGGGCATGCGGTCGCAAAAGGAAAGCATTTCGCCCCGCAGAGCCAACCCTACCTGGGCGCCGTGCATGGCTTGCAGTTGCCAAGCACGCGCTTCCGTTTCCCGGCGTTCCGTTTCGAGGTAACTGCCATAAGTCCACTGCGCGGCGTTGTCGCCCTGCTCGGCGCGCTCCTGGATCCGCATGAGACAGATCCCGCGAAGGTTGTATTCATTCTGCGTCTCGCAGGTGCGAGCGCTGTCGATCCACCACCATGCGGTGTAGGCGCCTAGCAGGAGCGAGAGGATCAGAAGCAGTTGAAAGCCGCAGCCGATGCGTTTCCACCATCGGGGCATCATCGTTTCCTCAGCAGTTCATGGGCCAGCGGGCCCTTGACGAGTTCGCCGCCATCGCGCGGTGAGGTTCGCGTAGTAGCGAGGGCCTGGCCATCTGGCCCCCAAGTACGCCATTGCCCTGGGCGCAGAAAGTTGGGGATAGCCAGTCGCGCCAATGCCCCCGGCAACTTCTCGAACGCGCCTTGACCGATGGCGGAGCCTCCCCGAGGATGGTTCCAGGTGAGCGTAGTGGGTGCCGTGACATAGGTGCGTAGTGCTCCGGCCAAGGCGCTGGCTACGCCGTCGGACGAAGCCCCTGAGTTGCAAGCATCGATCAGGATCGGCTGTCTGTGCCAGATGCCACTGTCGCGAATGACACGGGCGATTTCTCCAATGTTGGTTACCCCCTGAATGCGCTGTGCGGTCGCATGGGCAAACAGATACAGGTACCCGTTGACCCCCCGTTCCCTCAAACCCGAGACATACAGGGCCTTCTCTCCGGGCTGGATCAGGATGATCTTCTTGCGCACCGGATCGACGGTGGCGATCTTCTGCACAAGCTTGTGTGCATTGTCAAACCCCTTGAACACCAGCTTGGGCATCCCCTTCGCCGGTCCATATTGAATCTGCCCATCCTCGATGGGCTCCGCGGGTCCCTCCCGGAACCAATAAGCAAGCGACATTGTTTTTTATTCCTTTGCATGGAGGCACGGCCCGCCATGTCGGCGGGCCTCCATCGCACCCGACCCCTGCGGCGGGCGCGGCACGCACTATGCACAAGCTTGCAGGCCGCAGGGGCCCCGACACCGCATCCGTTCCAAAGAACAGAATGTTTCCGCGCGGCACTCGACAACGGCCGAATCGGCAGTTACCGGGGCGAATCCTGCTCTTTCGAGTCCGCCGCTGCCGGACGGCCCAGACTCAGGCCGTGTCCCTGCCGGACGCGGGCGGCGGGGCCGAGCCTTCCGGATGCAGCCACCGCACTTCCACGCGGTTGCGCCCTGCGCGCTTGGCTTCGTAGCAGGCCATGTCGGCCGCATGCAGCACACCCGAGACGTCGTAGACACCGCCGCCCAGCGGCACGAGGCCGATGCTCACGCCGAGGGTGTAGGCGCGTCCGTTGTAGGCCGGCTCCCAGGCATGCACGGCCGCGCAGAGCTGGGTGGCGATCGCCAGCCCGCGGGCGAGCGGGCAGCCAGGCAGCACCACGGCGAATTCATCGCCGCCGAGCCGCGCAGCCCAGCCCACGTGCCGCACCTGGTTCTCGATGAGCCGGCCCACATGGCGCAGCACGTCGTCGCCCGCATCGTGCCCGGCGATGGCGTTCACCACGGTGAAGTGGTCGAGGTCGAGGAACAGCACCACGCCGGCCCCCTCTTCCAGCACCTGCGGCGGGTTCGGTGCTTCCGCAGAGGACGGGACACGGACCGGCACACCGCCGCCGATGCCCGGGGCGGCCTCGCCATGGCGCCCGGGCGCCGCGGCAAAGGGCCGGGGCGCGCGATCGGACAGCAGCACATGCAGCCGCTGCTGGAAGGCCTCGCGGTTGGCCAGCTGCGTGAGCGGATCGTGCCCGGCCGACCAGTCTTCCTGCTTGCGGGCTTCGCGCGCGGCGGTGAGGTCTTCCAGCATCCAGACGGTGCCCCCCGCCCCGGGCGCGCCGCCGCCGCGCACCGCGCGGCCCAGCACGCGCGCCCACACGGCGCCGCCGTCCTTGCGCACGAAGCACACGTCGCCGTCGAAAGCCCCGTGGGCGGCGAACTCGGCACGCACGCGCCGCCCGAGGTCGGCATACGCGGCATCGCTCAGGTAGAGCAGCCGTGCGGGCTGGCCCTGCAATTCATGGGGTTCGTAGCCGAGCATGCGGCAAGCCTCCAGCCCCACCACCTCCAGCAGGCCGGCACGCGTGATGACGATGCCCGCCGGCGCGTGGTCGAGCACGGCCTGGAACTGGTCCTGCAGCACATCGGCCCGCGATTGCAGCGCGGTGTGCCGGTCGCCCAGCGTGCGGCAGGCCCTGCCGATCGCATCCACTTCGCCGGTGCCTCCCGGCCAGGGTGCATCGTCGTCCGGCAGCCCCTGCCCGCCGGCCCGTTCGGCCCGGCGGCGCAGCCGCGCCAGGGGTTGCGCCAGTATGGCGATGGCCAGCGCCGCCAGCAGGGCGGCGCCTGCCGTCGCGGCGGCGGCACGCACCGCACCGCGCTGGCGCGCACCGGCCAGCGCATCGAGATCGGCCCGCGAATCGCTCACCCGGGCCACGAGCCACTGCGGCAGGGGCAGGCCCGCCACGCTCACCACCTGACCGGCCACCACTTCGGAGAACCCCCGCCCCACGACGGCCGCCTGCCCGCCCTGCAGGGCACGGTCGTAGACCTGCGCCAGGCCGGCTTCGCTGCGCACCGGCCCGAGCACGCGGCCCGGGTCCGGATGCGCCAGGATGGTGCCGTCGCGCGCAAAGACCACCAGCCGGGAATCGGCCCGTGCCGGCAGCGCCATCGACGGCGGCAGGAGCCCCTGCGATTGCAGCCGCAGCGTGCCCGCCAGGGCCCCCTGCACACCGCCGTCTTCCGCGCCGCGCAGCGGCAGGGTGAACATCACGCGCCCATCGGCTGGCCCGGTGCCGATCACGCCCGACACCAGGGGCTTGCCCTCCAGCAGCGTGCGCCGCAACTGGTCGCGCTCGGCCGGGTCCAGGTCCGCGCCGTCGTGCGGGCGGCCGTTCTGCCACTGCAGGCTGAGGCTGCCGTCGCGCCGGGCGATCTGCAGCGCATCGAAGATGCGGGCAGCGGGCAGGCCCTGCCGCAGCAGCGCGTCCAGCGCATCGGGCGCGTCGATCATCGACACCGGAATGCTTTCGGCCACGGTGGCCAGCACGCGCTGGTTCTGCTCGATCTTGCTGGAGAGCAGCCGCGCGATGGCCTCGACCTCGTCGGTCTGCCGGTCCATGAGGCGCTGCAGCGCATCCTGCTGGGCCGCGCGCGCCACCAGCCAGGCCGACACGCCGCCGGCCAGCAGCACCGCCAGGACGGCGGCAACGATGATGCGCAGCACCAGCGGGCCGGGCAGCAGCCAGCCGCCGTCGTGCCCGTCGTGCACCGTGGCGAAGGCCCTCAGGCGCCCCCGCCCGATGGCGGCCGGAGGGGCCGACGGCGCACTCAAGCCCCACCCTCCCGCGGCGGCGCGGCCGGGCCGGCAAGCGCAGCGCCCCAGTCCGGGGCAGCGCCCGGGCGCCACGCTCCAGGCGTTGCGCACGAAGGGCCGGCTGCGGGCCGGTACGGCAAGGGGGTGCGGTGCATGCGGGGCGGCGGGTGTTCGTTGGCGGAAGGTTTCGCTCCCGGCGGTGCCGGGCCTTGCAAACGAATATACGCAGCCCCCCCGGGGGTGGCGTTGGGTAGAACCCGCAGGGGCCGCCCCGGGAGAACCCCGATGGCGCATCGGCTTCTCGCCCCCTCTGGCCCGATGCCCGGTGCCCGGTGCCATCAGACATGCGGAGCCCATCGCCTGCTGCGGGGGAGCGATGCACGGCGTCCGCGATGCACCGGGGCGCTGGTGGCGTTAGAAGCAAGCCCGCCACCCTGCCCACGGCACGATCAGGCCAGCGCAGGGGCTGGCATTACGCCTTCTCGGTTTCTACCAGCGTGGTGGCGGGCCGCCGCGACTGCTCACCGATTTCGTAGAAAAGCTTATGTACGGTTTCGTTGAAGGGGGCCTCCTTCAGCCGGGCCTGGATCATCGCGTGCAGCGAGTCTCCTCCGGCCTTCTCCTCTCCGTTGCGCACTGCCGCCTGCAGCAGGCTGCGCACATAGTCTTCGAGTTCGCGGGCACGGCTGTAAGGCAGCGGACTGCGCGGTTCCTGGAGGAAGGCCACCAGATCGCGCACTCCCACATCCAACAGCCGGTCTACATCCCAACCCTGATGCGTTTGCTTGTCCGTCACGGAAAACGGGTTGTCCACGTAAGGCGAGGCACGAAGGCCCAGGTCTGCAGCGATCATTGCCGCCACAAGGGGTGCCATCAGCACCCCATTGCGGTAGGTGCCGGTGGCGATGAGCAGGTTCGGCACGCGCGTCTTGCCGACCAATGGCCGCTTGAAGGCGGCGATCGGACGAAAGCCGACCCGGATCTGCTCGATGCGGCTCGTGCGGATGTCGGTGTTGATCTGGTGGATCGCCTCGTCGAACAAGCCGTGCAGTTCGCCGGGCTGCACCTTGGCTTCGGCCTCTTCGTCGACGCCCGTGAAGTTGGTGGCCCCGACATAAAGGCCACCGCTTTCGGGCCGCGGAACGACGTGGATACCGCAGGCGAAAGTGCGGTTCGGTGTGCGGATCGTGTGCGCGACGGCCGGGGCGCCGCTGATGAGGCACGACACGCCTTTTCCGAAGCTCAGGGCGGGCAGTGCGGCTTCCCGGGCGAGCGAAGGCTCCAGGCATTCGAGCGACTTCGAACCGTTGGCGATCACCACCGCATCGGCGGCGACCGCGCTGCCATCTGCGAGCTTGGCGCTCCAGGACGCCCCCTGCGGCCTTGCCTGCGTGACCGTGGTGTCGAGGTGCCGATAGTTGGCGCGCCGCGCCAGCGCCTGCGCCATGGCATCGAGCAGTTCCCCGGAATGGACGGCATGTTCGTTCTTCAGATAGAGGCACAGTGAGGGTGCCTGTACCGGGCTCGGCCTGAGCCCCGGTACGTCGCCGGGTTCGATCCACTCGGCGGGCTCCCCGCGCAGCGCCGCCTCATCGTGCATACGGCGGATGCCATCGCGATCCCGCGCACCGAGGTTGTTGGCAATGATGACGGTGCCCTCGATTTGCGACACGCGGGTTTCGGACAGGTCGCGGAGCCGCGCCAGCCATGCCGGGTAGTAACGCTGCGCTGCAAGCCGGAAGTCGAACTCCTCCATCTCCTCGGGGCCGTCATCGGCGGAAAGCTCGCCGAATGCTCCGAGCATCGCTCCCGCGGCCCGTGAGGCCGACAGCGCATCCCCAGCCTTCGGGAATGCATGGATGACGTTCACTCCGCTTTGTTCAGTCAATTCAAGCGCAACGGTCAGACCGATCACACCGCCGCCGATCACCATGATGTTTCTTTTCATTCTCGTCACTCCTGAAATGCCGCGGCTGGATCAGCCGCGTGGGATGCCTGTTTCCTGTACTCGAACACGCCATCGAAGCTCTGCACCAGGTGCGCGCCCATCGTCGTGGGCGCATAGCGCGGGGGCACAGTGGCCGTGACGAACTGCGGCAGAGGCTGCACTACGCAGTCGTAGTCGGGATCGAAGAAGAAGTTGAGCGAGTGCCGCGTCCGGCCCGAGAGGTTCAGCACACGGTGGGGCGTGGCGCGCCAATGGTCGTTGGTCCACATGCCCGTCACATTGCCGAGCAGGCACGTGAATGTGCCGGGAATTCGCGGTGCGCGGATCCAGCGGCCCGCCGGGTTGCACACCTCGAGCCCTTCGGCATCCATTTGCCAGATCACCGTCACGATCCCGTAGTCGGTGTGGGGCCCGCAGCCGATCGCGCCGCCGGTGTCACCAGCCGGCTGCTCGGGGTAACGGGCAGCGCGCAATTGCGCGAGCGGCTTGAGGGTGCGTTCTGCAAAGTAATGGTTGGGCAGACCGAGTCCGAGCGCGAACAACTCGCTGATATCGCCGCACATCGCCGTCCACTCGCGATAAAGCCATGACAGCGTTGGTCTCAGCATGGGCTGCGCAGCGGGCCAGGCATTCGGGCCGTGGAAGAACTTGCCCGCGCGCACATCGGGGTCGCCAGGCCCCAGTTCCAAGGCCATGTCAAACGCCTCTTTCAGATCCTTGATCGCACTGCCGTAGGGCGTCTCGCCTCCCGCAGGCACATAGCCGCGGTGAAAAGGGGAATGGGCGATGTCTATCGACATCTTGTCGGCCAGCGGCAGATCGAAGAAATCGCGCACCGCGGCCTGCGCAGCCACCAACAGGTCTTCGGGCAGGCCGTGATCCTCGACGTAGAAATAGCCGTGTTCGCGGCACACCGCGCCGAGCGCCTCCGCCAGTGCCTGCTTGCGCTCGACATCCCGCGAGCGGAATGCGGCGAGGCTGACGATCGGTATGGGCTCGCTACCGGGGTGATACCTCACGTGGGACTGATTCTCGACAGCCATATTCAAGATGCCCTCCGTGACGAATGTCGTGCCTTGCACGGTGGACGCCCGTGCGGAGTCACTGCTGCGGAGAACGGGCATCCCCGCGCTTCACCCGATATGACAGCGACCCGCTGCCCTGCAGCCGTTGCGTCGCCCAGACGTTTACGCACCGGATGCCGAGTGGATGGCCTGGGGGGGCCACCACGTCCCATGAAGCGGCGGCTTGAGAAAAATACCATGCGACACCTTGGAGTTGATAACGAGCGGATTCTCGCAATCAAATCCAGAAAAAGTCTTATAAATCAAATACTTACAAGAGACAATTCGCAGGCAACGCATGAAGAAAAATTATTCATGCAAATATTGAATGCCCATATTCCTGTGCCTCCTGTCCTTCGTAAGGGGCATTGAAACGGACGCAGCCGCAGGGCGAAATCAGCCGCCGGCCACCAGGCGCAGCTCCGCAGGCTGCGGCAAGGTGAGCACGTTGCCCGTGCCCGATATGAGCCCGTGCTCGCGCAGGTGGCGCAGTACGCGCGAGAGTGTTTCCGGCGCAATGCCCAGTTGCGCGGCGATCAAGCGCTTGCGCTGGCTCAGCATCACCCGCAGCGCTCCGGTGCCGTCCTGCTCGGCATGGCGCAGCAGCCATTGCGCGCAGCGGGCCTCGGCGTCCTGGGCCAGCCGGCTCACGGCCAGCTCGGTCTGCTGCAGATAGCCGGAGGCCATGTCGCGCACGAGCCGCTGGGCCGGGGCCGGCAGCAGGGCCACCTCGTCGCGGAAGGCCGTGAGCGGCATGCGGCGCAGTTGCACGCGCGAGTCCGCCACCATGTCGACCGGGCAGGGCTGGCCCAGCAGCGCCGATGCGGCGTCGAGCCAGAACGGTCCTTCCACCACGCCGAGCTGGTGCCGGAGCTGCCCGTCCTCGCGCACGCCGAACACCACGCGGCCGCTGTCGAGGTACAGCACCGACGCCGGCTGCTGGCGGCGCTGGCGCAGCAGCTGGCCGGCGGCAACCACTTCGCACGGCGCGGAGGAATCGGTGGAAGGCATGGGGAACATGGCCTGCACTGTGGCGCGGCGCGGCTACGTACGTGTTGAGCAAAGTCAAATGCGGCGCTCGCCCCCGCCCGGTGCCGTGCGGAGACCCGCGCCACCGGGGCGCAGCCCAAGCCGGTGCGGCGCTTCGGCACGTTACTTGCTCATGCCATTCCCGGCGGAAGGCATGCACGGATCGCCGTAGCCTTCCTGCGGGATGCGCGGCGCTCCCCTCGCCATCCTCGTTTTCCTTTCTTCTTTGTTGTTGTGGACGGGATTCCCATGAAAAAAAATCGGATAGCGCTCGGCGCAGCGTTGCTCTTGGCCGCCAGCGCCCACGCGCAAAGCACGGTCCAGCTCACCGGCCTGGCGGACCTCTATGCCGGCTCCATGAAGATGGCCGGCGATGCGGGCCGCCGCTCGGTGGTCAACAGCGGCGGGCTCACCACGTCGTGGTTCGGGTTCAAAGGCACGGAAGACCTGGGCGGCGGCCTCAAGGCCAACTTCCAGCTGACGTCGTTCTTCCAGGCCGACACCGGCACGCCGGGCCGCTTCGCCAACGACACGTTCTTCTCGCGCGACGCCAACGTGAGCCTGTCGGGCGACTTCGGCTCGGTGCTGGTCGGCCGCTGGATGGCGCCCAACTTCCTGCCGTCGGTGGTGGGCAATCCGCTGGGCGATTCGTTCACGTTCTCTCCGCTGATCCTGCACATGAACGTGCCGCTGTTCAACGGCACCGGCTGGGCCGCCACGACGCCCGCCGACACGGGCTGGAGCAACCAGATCGTCTACAGCACGCCGAAGTTCGGCGGCTTCTCCGCCAACCTGCAGTACCAGTTCGGCGAGCAGCCCAACAGCAACGGCCGCAAGAACGTGGGCGCGAATTTCTTCTATTTCGGCGGGCCGCTCACGGTGACCGGCTTCTACGAGCGCGACCAGATCGGCAACCCCGGCCAGGGCGCCTACCTCGGCACCACGAAGAAGGACTGGATGCTGCTGGGCGCCTACGACTTCGAGGTGGTCAAGCCCTACCTGAGCTACGGCGAAGCCAAGGCCGACAACACGGCCAACAAGGCCAAGACGGTGCAGCTGGGCGCCTCCGTTCCCACGGGGCCGTCAGGCAAGGTGATCGTCGAATGGGTGAAGACCGAGATGACGCAGACCGACATCGACCGCAAGACCTTCACCGTGGGCTACGACTATTTCCTCTCCAAGCGGACCGACGTGTACGCGATGCTGATGAACGACCGCATCACCGCGCAAACCAAGGGCAACAGCTTCGGCGTGGGCATCCGCCACCGCTTCTGAAGCCGCTGCGGCCGAACGCACGAAGAGCGCGGGAATCGCTTCCCGCGCTCTTTTTCTTTTGGCGGCGCCTCGGCGTGTCAGATCTTGCGCGAGAGGTCCCACATGGCATCGACCAGCAGGTCGATGTCGCGTGCGTCATGCCACAGGTGGGTGGACACGCGGATGCCGTAGTGGTTGCCGGCCGCGCCGATGACGGGGAAGTCGGCACTGCGGATCACGAAGCCCTGCGGGTAGTCGCTCAGCATGCGCGCCACGAAGGTGCTGGACTTCTGCGCGTTCATCACATCGTCCTTGTTGGGGAACGGATTGAACGAGGTGAGCGCGGACAGCAGTTTCGGGTCGTCCTTGGGCGAATACAGCGCATCGACGCCCCAGCGCTCCGCAATCTTTTCCTTCAGGTAGGACGAGAGCGTGAGGTCGTAGGTCTCGATCTTCTTGCGGCCGATACCGTCCCACTGCGCGCAGGCCTGCGCGAGCGCCATGAACATGGGCGTGTGCAGGCTGCCGCAGCTGGTGATGGTGGCGGCGATGTCGTAGGTCTCGGTGCCGTTGGTGGTGCGGTCCTTGGCCGCGTACGAACTCGTGTGGATCGGGTACCACTTGGGCAGCGGTAGCGGATTGGAGCCGCGCATCTTGTTGCGCACGATCAGAATGCCGGTGGAGCCGGGCCCGCACTGCCACTTGTGCCCCGCGCCCGACATGAAGTCCATGCCCAGTTCGGCATAGTTGTAGGCCATCATGCCCGGCAGGTGCGCGCCGTCCACGATGCTGATGAGCTCGTGCGCCTTCACGACGGCCATCAGCTCCGCGATCGGCAGCATGGTGCCGGTCTTGTACGTGGGAGACGACCACATCATGGCGCGCACGCGCTTGCCCTGCGCCTTGAGCGCACGGATGCGCTCGTCGAACAGGGTCACGTAGGTGGCGGCGGTCTGGTTGTTGCCCACCGGCATGGCGATGCGCGACACCTCGATGCCGTAGCGGTCCGTCGCGATCTTGAGCGGCGTGTCGCCGCCGCCGTGCTCGTGGTTGGTGGTCACCACCACGTCGCCGCGCTGCCAGTCGATGCCGAGGATGGCATGGCACATGCCCGAAGAGGTGTTGGCGGAGAAGGCCAGTTCGTCGGCATCCACCCCGAAGCCGGGCGCCACCTGCTTGCGCAGGTCCAGCAGGTTGCCGTAGCCGCTGCCGGAGTCGGCCGCCTTCTTGCGGTTCTCGGTGTCGAAGATGTCGAGCACCAGCTTGGGCATCGAGCCGCCCGTGCCGATGTTCATGTAGGTCTTCTCGGGCTTGAGCACGAACATGTCCTGCACGCCGGACCAGAACGCCTCGTCGCGCACGAGTTGCGCACGCAGGGATTCGGCGGCCGTCTGCGCGCCGCTGCTGCCGCATGCGGCCACCAGCGGCCCGAGCGTGGCGGCCCCTGCGCCGTAGCCGAGCATGCGCAGGAAGTCGCGCCGTTTCGCGCTCCAGCGCGGCGCCGCGGCAGACAGCTCGAGGACGGGGGAAGCGTCGGCGGCTGCGGCCGCCATCGGAGTGGTTTCGATCATGGGAATCCTCCTGGGGAACAACCGGGCCTTCAGCGGCGGCCGACGACCGCTGCGATTTCGATCTTCACGTCGCGCGGCAGCCGCGCCACTTCCACCGTGGCGCGCGCGGGCGCGGCGCTGCGGAAGTACTCGCCGTAGACCTTGTTCATGGCGGCGAACTCGCCGAGGTCCTTCATGTAGACGGTGGTGGCCAGCACGTCCTCGTGCGACAGGCCTTGCGACCGCAGCTTGGCGCCGATGAAGTCCAGCACCGCGCGAGTCTGCTCCTCGATGGTGGTGCCCTGCACTGCGTTGCCCGCAGCATTGAGCGGCAGCACGCCCGAGAAATAGATCGTGTTGCCATGCGCCACCATCTGCGAATAGGGCCCGATGGCGGGGTAGATCTGCGTGGTGGAGAGCACTTCGCGCTTGGCCGGCGCGGCGCACCCCGTGAGCAGGCCGGCCGCCAGCGCGGCAGCGCACAGCGCTGTTGCACGGGAGAGGGGATACCAAAACTCCATGACGTTCCTCATTTCAAAAACGCAAGACGGGCATGGCATGGAGATATTGCAGCGCAGCATCGGCATTCGCCGGCTTCTTGCATGGTCCATACCGCTTTCGCGCTCCGCCCGATAATCGAACCCCAGGGTTTTCAATATCACGGGTAATCCGGATCCGCAAAAGAATTCTGGCAGTGGATTCCCCTGCGGCCAAAGCACATTTTTCCCTTACGCAGCATTACGCAGAAGGCCCTGCGCAGTACTACGCAGGCCCCGGACGGCGACCTCGCCACCTCACGGCTGGCATGCATCGTGCTGAGCACCAGACCGCCATTTCTAGGCGCAGAAACCATAAGCATCCACTCACTCCAATGCACCAGCGGCGGGCACCATCGGAAGCTCCGGCACCATTGTGGAGATTAATCGCCCCTGATCTCTTCAATATCCGACCATTCGAAAATATCGAGGAATGGGGCATCCGAATCCGATTACATATGGTCACCGATATACGGAATCGGGGGGCTGCCACGGAAATAACCCGGTTGACTTTATCGACCCCGGGCGGATAGTCGCCTGCCTACCCTTCGCGAGAAAACCCCCCATGCAATTGCGGCTGAAGCTCTTGCTGCTGTCCACGCTGCCGATCCTGATGGCGCTCGGCTCGGTGGCGGTCACGGCGCGCCACCAGACCCTGAAGCTGGCCCAGCAGGAGCGCGAACTCGTCGAATCCGCCTACCTGCACAGCAAGGAGACCGAGCTGCGCCACTACGTGCAGCTGGCGCAGAGCGCGCTGGAGCGCATCGCTGCCGAGGGCCTGGATACGCAGACGCGCAAACGCCAGGCACTCGCCCTGCTCGCGCGCATGCAGTTCGGCAAGGACGGGTATTTCTTCGTCTACGACCGTGAAGGCAACGTGCTCCTGGATGCGCAGCACATGGGGTTGTCGGGCGTGGACCTGTGCGACCCGGCCAACCCCCTCAGCGAGGCGCCCGCCAACCTCATCCTGGCAAAGGCCCGCCAGGGCGGCGGCATGGTGCGCTACCCCTGGCAGAAGCCGTCGTCCCGCCTCACCGTGCCCAAGCTCGCCTACGTCACCACGCTGCCCGGCTGGGACTGGGTGCTGGGCACGGGGCTCTACCTGGACGACGTGCAGGAAACGCTGCGCAACATCGACCGCGCCGCGCAGGAGAACATCGACGGCACGCGCAGGCGCATCTACGGCATCGCCGCGCTGTGCATCGTCCTCATCGGCCTGGCCGGCCTCGCGCTCAACCTGAGCGACCACCGCGTGGCCAGCGCCAAGCTGCGCCGGCTCGCGCAGCGCGTGGTGCACTCCCAGGAGGAAGAGCGCGTGCGCGTGGCGCGCGAGCTGCACGACGGCGTAGTGCAGGTGCTGGTGTCTTCGAAGTTCCTGCTGGAGACGGCGCAGGTGCAGTGGACCACCGCACACGCCGTGCAGGCTCCGCGCGACATGCTGGACCAGGGCCTGGACCGCCTGAACGATGCGCTGCTGGAGATCCGGCGCGTGTCCCACGGCCTGCGGCCCGCGCTGCTCGACGACCTCGGCCTTGCGGCCGCGCTCGCACTCATGGTGCAGGAAGTCAAGGAGCAGGGCGCATTCGATGTGCGTTTCACCCTGCGCGGCCAGGCCAGGCCGCTGCCCACGAGCCACGGCACCGCGCTATTCCGCGTGGCCCAGGAAGCGCTGACCAATGCGCGCATGCATGCGGGCGCATCGCAGGTGGAGGTGCTGCTGCGGTTCACGCGCTGGCGCGTGAGCCTGTCGATCGTGGACGACGGCCGGGGCTTCGACGTGCAGCGCGTGCAGGGCGATGGACAGGGCGGTATCGGCCTGCGCAACATGCGCGAGCGCATCGAAGGCCTGGGAGGCCGGTTCGCCATCGCCTCCGGCCGCCAGGGCACGCGCATCCTCGCGGTGCTGGACCTGCGGGCCGGCCCCGCGGCCGCCCTCCCTTCCGGCTTCGAGCCATCCCAGGTGCCCGCATGACCGGCGAACCGATCCCCCACCCCATCCGCGTCCTGCTGGTGGACGACCACCCCCTCGTGCGCGACGGCGTGCGCATGCGGCTGGAGGCCACGCCGCACATCCGCGTGGCGGGGGAGGCCGGCGGCGTCCAGGAGGCCGTGGAACTGGCCGCGGCGCTGCTGCCGGACATCGTGCTGACCGACATCCGCATGCCCGACGCAAGCGGCATCCACCTGGCCACGGTCTTCCGCGACCGCTTTCCGCTGGTGCGCGTGCTGGTGCTGTCGATGCACCAGGATGGTGAATACGTGCGCCGCGCCGTGGGTCTGGGCGTGCGGGGCTACGTTCTCAAGGACGCGCCGGCCCGGCAGCTGGTGGAAGCCATCGAGACCGTGCACGCAGGCGGGCGGTACTTCAGCGACAGCGTGCGGGCGCTGGTGGAAGGCCTGCCCGGTGCCGAGCCATCCGCGCGGTCGCTCACGCCGCGCGAGGCCGCCGTGCTGCGGCTGCTTGCCGACGGACGCTCCAACAAGGACATTGCCCAGCTCCTGGGCACATCGGTGCGCACGGTGGAGACGCACCGCCTGCACCTGCGCCGCAAGTTGCGCATCGACGGCCAGGCCGCGCTGGTGAAATACGCCGTGGATTACGCCGATCTGCGCGCCGACCCGCATTTGCAAACCTGACATTCCGCCGTGCGGGCGCCTGCCGTCACTCCACTGTCACCCGCACGGGTTAAGGTGCCGGCAGTTGTGTATGAAAGTAACAGCTTTGCCCGCCCATGAAGGCGCCCTGCGGGAAAGGGTGCTCGCCTCCCTGTCGCCTGCGGCCCGCCAGGGCGCGGGCCCTTTGGCGCGGCTCATGGGGGAGGGCGGGCTCTACTGCGTCTTCCAGCCGCTCGCCGATCTGCGCGAAGGCAACATCTATGCGCATGAAGCCCTGATCCGCGGCCCCGCGGGCACGCCGCTGCATGCGGCCGACCGCCTGCTGCAGGCCGCGGCCCAGGAAGGCGTGCTGCAGGATTTCGAGCTGCTGTGCGTGTTCCTCGCGCTGCAGCAGTGGGGCGAGCACGCCGCGCCCGGCCGGCTGTTCATCAACATCAGCGCGGATGCGCTGGTACGGGGCGTGTCGCTGTGCGGTGGGGTGTCCGTGGCCGCCGCCATCCGGGCGACGGGGGTCTCGGCGGAGCAAGTGGTGCTGGAAATCACCGAGCACGAGCGCGTGGCCGACATGGCCCCGCTGCGCGAGGCGCTCAAGTGGGTGCATGGCGCGGGAGCGCGTTTGGCGCTCGACGACTTCGGCGACGGGCGCTCCAGCCTGCGGCTCTGGTCGGAGGCGCGGCCGGATTTCGTGAAGATCGACAAATACTTCGTGCGCGACATCAGCGCGCACCCGGAGAACCTGCAGATGCTGCAGGCCATCAAGGGCATCGCCGACGTGTTCGGCACCACCCTGATCGCCGAGGGCATCGAGACGCAGGACGACCTGCGCGCGCTGCGCGACCTCGACATTCCCTACGGACAGGGCTATCTGCTCGGCCGGCCGGCACCGGCGCCGTTCGAGCGGATCGACGCGCCGGCACTCGACGCGCTGCGCGACCGGCGCGTGGCGGTCCTGCCCCACCGCGGCCAGAACGCGCGCCCGGGCATCCTGCGCAACCTGCTGGTGGTGCATGCGCCCACGGCCACGGCCGAGACCACCAACGACACGGTGGCCGCCTTCTTCAAGGCCCGCCCCGAACTGCATGCGCTGCCGGTGCTCGACGGTGCGAAGCCGATCGCGCTGATCAACCGCCAGCAGTTCATGAACCACTACGCCACGCTCTACTTCCGCGAGGTGCACGGCCGCAAACCCTGCGCGGGCTTCGCCAACCACGCGCCGCGCGTGGTGGAACTCGACTGCGATGTGGACCAGCTCGTGGGCATCCTCACCTCGCAGGACCAGCGCTACCTGAACGACGGGTTCATCGTGACCGACAACGGCCGCTACGCGGGCCTGGGCACGGGCGAGCAGCTGGTGCGCAGCGTGACCGAGGCACGCATCGAAGCCGCGCGCCACGCGAACCCGCTCACCTTCCTGCCGGGCAACATTCCCATCAGCCTGCACATGCAGCGGCTCATCGAGAGCGGCACGGACTTCGTGGCCTGCTATGCCGACCTGAACCACTTCAAGCCGTTCAACGACTACTACGGCTACTGGCGCGGCGACCAGATGATCCGCCTGGTGGCGCGCCTGGCCGTGGCGCATTGCGATTCGCAGCGCGACTTCGTGGGCCATGTGGGCGGCGACGACTTCCTGCTGCTCTTCCAGAGCACCGACTGGCTGCAGCGCTGCCAGCACATCGTGGACGAGTTCGCGCACGAAGCGCTGAACCTGTTCGACGATGCAGCCCGGCGGGCCGGGGGCATCTGGGCGGAGGACCGGCACGGCGTGAAGCGGTTCTTCTCGTGCACCACCCTCGCAATCGGCGCGGCCCGCATCGCCCCCGGGTCGATCCGGCGCGCGGAAGAAGTGGCCAACCTCGCGGCGCTGGCCAAGCACGACGCCAAGCGCGCGGCCAGCGGCCTGGCCTGGCGCACCGCGGAGCCCGCCCAGGGCCTTGCCGCGGCGGCGCCCCGCGGCAAGGCCGATACCTGGGCGGCCCCCCCGGCGCCGGCCCTGCCGGCCTCCCACGGCCACCCCGCGCACTGAGCGGCCCCGGCGCTGCCACCGGCACACCGCCACCGCCCCCTTCAGCGCACGGCGGCGCCCGATTCGAACCAGCGCCGCAGCAGATCGCGCTCGGCATCGGTCATGCCTGTGGCGTTGTTCATGGGCATCAGCTTCTGCACCACGGCCTGCTGGTAGATGGCCTGGGCGTGCTGGCCCACCGACCCGGGCGAGTCCAGCCGCAGGTTCTTCATCTGCACCTGCTCACCGTGGCACAGGTAGCAGCGCTGCGCCAGCACGGGCTGCAGCTGGCCATAGCCTACCGGCCCGGCGCTGGCAGACGATGCCGGTGGCTGCGGCGCAGCGGGCGCCTGCGACAGCCGCAGCCCGGCGATGGTGCCCACGATGACCGCCGACCCCACCAGCGCATAGGGCAGCGGATGGGCGTTGCGGCCGAGCTTCCAGCCATGGCGCATCACGAAGAACTGCCGGATGGACGCTCCCGCGAACATCATCAGGATGAGGATGAGCCAGTTCTGCGGATGGCCCCAGGTGAAGCTGTAGTGGTTGGACAGCATGCAGAACAGCACCGGCAACGTGAAGTAGGTGTTGTGCACGCTGCGCTGCTTGCCGCGCTGGCCGTGGATCGGGTCCACCGGCTGGCCGGCCTTCATCTGGGCGATGACCTTGCGCTGGCCGGGAATGATCCAGAAGAACACGTTGGCGCTCATGCTGGTGGCGATCATCGCGCCCACCAGCAGGAAGGCCGCGCGGCCGGCGAACCAGTGGCAGGCCAGCCACGAGGCCGCACACACCAGCACGAAGACCAGCGCGCCGACGATGGCGTCGCCGTTGCGCCGCCGGCCGAAGAGGCGGCAGATGCCGTCGTACAGAAGCCAGAAGACGGCCAGGAAAGCCAGGGCGACCACGACCGCGGTGGCCGGCGCCCAGTCCATGCGCGACTTGTCGATGAGATACGTGCTGGCGTTCCAGAGGTAGGAGACGGTGAACAGCGCGAAGCCGCTGATCCAGGTGCTGTAGCTTTCCCAGAAGAACCAGTGCAGGCGGCTGGGCAACTGTGGCGGCGCGCCCGCGAACTTGACCGGGTGGTAGAAGCCCCCGCCATGCACGGCCCAGAGTTCGCCGCTCACACCCTGGCGTTTCAGGTCTTCGTCCTGCGGCGGAGTCAGGCTGGAATCGAGAAAGACGAAGTAGAACGACGAACCGACCCACGCGATGGCCGTGATGACGTGGACCCAGCGCAGCAGCAGATTGGCCCAGTCGAGGAGGTAGCTTTCCATGGTGTCTCTCGATTCGCGCACGGACGGTCTCGGAAGTTCTGCCGTGCTGCAACCTGCTCACCACTGCGGGCGCTCTGAGCAGTCTGAAGGGCCGCGCACCGGACGGAGCGCTCCCACGGAGGTGGAAGGGCATCGCCGAGCACCGCTGCGACCTGTGGCCAGAGTGTATGCAGGTTCCGTTCCCGCCCCGCCCGGGGAGACCCGCCGCCGCGCGGCCCTCAGCCCGCGTGCCCGGCGGGCAGGGTGGCGAGCAGTTGCGCCGCGACCGAGACGGCGATCACCTCAGGTTCCTTGCCCGCGATGCCCGGCAGGCCGATGGGGCAGGTGACGTGCGCCAGTTCCTGCGGGCCGAATCCACGCGCCTGCAACCGATGGGAGAACGCCGCCCACTTGGTACGGCTGCCGATCAGGCCCACGAAAGGCAGGTCGGCACGGCTGCGCTGCCGCGCCAGGCAGGCGGCCACCACGTCGAGGTCCTCGGCATGGCTGAAGCTCATGATCAGCACGCGCGAGCCCGGTGCCAGCTGCGGCACGGCCGCGTGCACGGGGTCGGAATGCTCGCACTGCGCGCCCGCCCGCTGCGCCTCGGGCGGAAAGACGCTGTCGCGGCTGTCGATCCAGGTGAGCGCGAACGGCAGGGGCGCCAGCACCCGCGCCAGCGCGTGCCCCACGTGCCCGGCGCCGAACAGCGCCACCGGCACGCGGGCCGGGGCCAGGCGCCGCGCGAGCGCGTCGGCATCCGGCGCCGCCACGCAGCCGAAGCGCAGGTGCACCACCCCGCCGCAGCACTGCCCCAGGCTGGGGCCCAGCGCGAACCGGACCGTGCGCACGCCGGCAGTGCTGCCTTCCGCCAGTTGCGCGCGCGCCAGGCGCACCGCGTCCCATTCCAGGCGCCCGCCCCCGATGGTGCCCAGCACCGGCCCATCGGCGAACACCGCCATCCACGCACCGCGCTCGCGCGGCACCGAGCCTTGGGTAGACTCCACCTCCACCACGCAGGCCGGCCGGGTGGCCAGGCCTTGCAGCAAGGCGTGCAGCGCCGGTGTCAACGCCACGGCGCGCCCCCGCGTTGCGCCACCAGCCCTGCATCGCAGCCCGGCCCCTTCCTGCCCACGCACCCAGCCACGATCCACCGATGAAGCCTCCTTCCTCTCCCTCCCCCGGCGCGCCGCGCGGCCGCCACTGGCTCCTGGCCGGCCTCATGGCGGCCGTGGCCTCGCTGATCGCGGCCTGCAGGTCGGGCCCCGAGCCGGTGGCGCCGCCACCCAGCAGCGGCAATGCTTCCGCGCCGGCCAGCGCGGGTGTGGCCGGCCCCGAGCCGGCAGCGCGCGGCTCGGCCCGCAGTTCGGCCGCCGCCGATCCCCGCGCCTACCGGCAGGACGCCGCCACGCACCTCTACGGCCTGAACCAGACGCGCATCTACCAGGGCAAGCTGCCGCCGATGCTCTATGCCATCGGCACGCTGCAGGTGGACATCGACCGCAACGGGCAGGTCACGCGCCTGCACTGGATGCGCGCACCGCGCCACGCCCCCGAGGTCATCGCCGAGATCGAGCGCACCGTGCGCGCCGCCGCGCCCTACCCAGAGCCGGCCCGGATGGGCCGCGTCACCTACACCGACACGTGGCTCTGGGACAAGTCGGGCCGCTTCCAGCTCGACACGCTCACCGAAGGCCAGCTCTGAATCAGGAGCCACGGTAGGTCGAATAGCTCCAGGGGCTGACCAGCAGCGGCACGTGGTAGTGCTGGTCGGTGTGGGCGATGCCGAAATCCACGCTCACGCGGTCGAGGAAGTTCGGCTCCGGCAGCGCCACGCCCCGTGCCTTGAAATACGCCCCCACCCCGAAGGTGAGCCGGTAGGTGCCCTGCCGCAGGCTCGCGTTGTCGAACAGCGGGGCATCGGTGCGGCCGTCGCCGTTGAGCACCAATTGCCTGACCAGGCGGACCTGGTCGCCCTCCACCGCATGGAGCGACACGGCCATGCCCGCTGCGGGGCATCCGTGCATGGTGTCGAGAACGTGCGTGCTGAGGCCCATGGGGCATCTCCTTCCTCATCGAAACGCGGGGGCTGCGGCCTGCCGATCGGCGCGAGCCGCGCGGCGTGGAAAGCCGCAGTGTATGCAGCGCCAGCGCGCGCTGCAGGGCGTGGCCCCATGCAGCCTCCGTGCCTGAGCGGCGGCGGCCGGGCCCCTCTGTAACGAACCGTGACGCCGTCTCGCCGGGTCCCGTTCTACACTGCACGCCCTCCGCCGGCGCCCCACACCGATGCACCGGCACGACACATCCGACAGGAAAGGAAAGGGCTCCGACCGATGACCTCCCCCCACCTCCAACGCCCCTGGCTGCTGGCCGGAAGCGGCGCCCTCGCGCTGCTGTCCATCGCGGGCTGCGCCCAGATCCCCGGCGCCGCGACGCCCGCCCCCGGCGCCGCGCCGGCCGCGGAGAACGCTCCCGTGCAGACCCCGGCCGCCCGTGCGGCGGGACGGGCCTACGACATGGACATGGACGTGTTCCACCCCGTGGTGGCGCGCAACGGCATGGTGGCTTCGGAACAGGAACTGGCGTCCAAGGTGGGCCTGGACATCCTGCGCGCAGGCGGCAACGCGGTCGATGCCGCCGTGGGCGTGGGCTTTGCGCTGGCCGTGGTGCTGCCCAATGCGGGCAACCTGGGCGGCGGCGGATTCATGATGGTGCACGATGCCAAGACCGGCAAGAGCGTGGCGCTCGACTTCCGCGAGGTCGCGCCCCGCCAGGCCAGCCGCGACATGTACCTGGACGAAAAGGGCAACGTGATCGACGGCAAGTCGCTGTACACCCACTATGCGGTGGGCGTGCCCGGCACGGTGGCGGGGCTGGAGCATGCGCTCAAGTCGTGGGGAACGATGCCGCTCGCCAAGGTGATCGCGCCCGCAGTCGCGCTGGCCGACAAGGGCTTTCCCGTGAGCCTCACGCTGGCCAAGACGCTGGCGCAGGAGCGCGACAACATGGGCCGCTGGCCGGCCACGCGCCAGATCTTCTGGCGCGGCGACGCGCCGCTCAAGATCGGCGACCGGCTGGTGCAGAAAGACCTCGCCCAGTCGCTGCGCCTCATCTCGCAGCAGGGCGCGAAGGCGTTCTACCAGGGCCCCATCGCGCGCCGCATCGCGGCCGAGATGGCGCCCTACCCCGGCGCCATCACGCTGCAGGACCTGCGTGACTACGAAGTGGTCGAGCGCAACCCCGTGCGCGGCACCTACCGCGGCTTCGAAGTGGTCACCATGCCCCCTCCGTCGTCGGGCGGCGCGCACCTCGTGCAGATCCTCAACATGCTGGAGCCGCAGCCGCTCTCGCAATGGGGAGCGGGCAGCGCGCAGACCATCCACACCATGGCCGAGAGCATGAAGCTGGCCTATGCCGACCGCTCCGAATACCTGGGCGACCCGGACTTCGTGAAGGTGCCGCTCAAGGGCCTGACCTCCAAGGCCTACGCCGTGTCGCTCGCGAAGACGATCGACCCGAACAAGGCGCGGGCCGCCAAGGACATCAAGCCCGGCCAGCCCCAGCCCTACGAGAGCGACCAGACCACGCACTACTCGGTGGTGGACAAGGCCGGCAACGCGGTGGCGGTGACCTACACCCTCAACACCAACTTCGGCAGCGGCATCGTCGCCAAGGGCACCGGCATCCTGCTCAACAACGAGATGGACGATTTCGCCGCCAAGCCCGGCGTGGCGAACGCCTACGGCCTCGTGGGCGGCGACGCCAACGCCGTGGCGGGCGGCAAGCGGCCGCTCTCGTCGATGACGCCCACGCTGGTGCTGAAGGACGGCAAGCCGATGCTGGTCACCGGCAGCCCCGGCGGCGCGCGCATCATCACCACCGTGCTGCAGACCGTGGTCAACGTGGTCGACTTCGGCATGAACCCGGCCGAGGCGGCCGCGGCGCCCCGCGTGCACCACCAGTGGACGCCCGACGAGCTGCGCATCGAGAACGGCTTCTCCCCGGACACGCTGGCGATCCTGAAAGCCCGCGGCCACAACCTGGCCCTGAAGCCGTCGATGGGCCGCACGCAGACCATCCAGCTCAAGGACGGCATCCTCTACGGCTACTCCGACCCCCGCAACCCGGACGGCAAGACGCTGGGCTATTGACGGAGCTTTGTCAAAAATTCATCAATAAGACCGGGACGCTTAAAAATCCCGGTCTGAGCCAATCGTCCATTTCCCTCGCTGTTGGTTTTGAGAATTTCATCGAAAAATGCAAGATCAAAACATACCCAGTACATTTTTTCAGCTAACCACAGCACAGGACATGCTTGAAAAAGCGAAGCGAGAACTCAGACGACTGGAAGCCGATACGGATATAGATAATGTTTACAACTTTTATGTCACTGCCTATCACATTCAGGACTACGTAAGAATAGGCAACCCATCGAGAATACCGGAACTGGAAAAATTCTTATCTCAACAAGATTTAGTCGATTGTCGAAATATTTGCAACAAAGGGAAGCATTTAATTCTGACAAGGCACCCAGACCCGAAGACCATCGTTTACGACCATGCACTGAGCGGGAATACGCCCATGGGATCAATGGAACTCAGCGGAGGCGATGAATGGATTTTAATAACGGCTGAAAATAGACATATCGATGTCATCAATCTTGCAAGAATCATCATCAAACGCTGGGAGAATTTTCTAATATAAGCAATTATCTCGCAACACTAAACTCAATTTCCACGGAGAATTTTTTATAAAATAATCCAAAATACAAGCCGCCAATCAAATAATTAAAATAAAAGAAGAAAATGACGCAATACATTACGCCAGGCCCAACAGGGATCAGAGAATACGACTATTCACTAAATACAAAACCACTTCCAGAAGGATGTATTCTTCGTGATGGGATCGGATGGGGACAACAACCAGGCCACTTAGGATCTCGAATACACAACCCCATTCTTTTCAGAGAGGATAATTCTCTAAAAGAAGCATCCATCGAAGAGAAAGCGCAAGCGCTGTTGACAGCCCCGGCCGCTACTTTTTCTCCAGGGGAGGCCATAAGAGGAACTGTCTTCATGGGTGGTGCTGGAATGAATGGCGGCTACATTTCCGACATGGCCAGAGCTTTCTCCCGGAAAGGCATCCGGTTAATACAGGCCAATCCCAAAAAATGGTCGGGTGGAACGCTGATGGATGCTGTTATCGGAGTAGATGCATTCCGCTCTGGGAAAAGTCAAATTCAGGTATTACTGGAAAGATTCCCCCCACATGGTAATCAGTTCAACCTGATTGGCTACTCTTATGGATCCTTGGCCGTATCGCAAGTCGCGATCAACTATGCCGAAGCCGGAACGAAGATAGACCACCTCATCCTGATTGGCTCACCCATTGGAAGTGGCTTTCTCCATCAGCTACAGAAGCATGCAAATATCAAGAGCGTCATTGTTGTCGATCTTACTCCCCAAGGAGACCCCATATTCGCAGGAATATCCCGAGACAAGCTCCTGACGTCAGCACCTGAATTGGGAAAACAAATGCTCGACTCCTCTGGGCATTTTTATTACGCACCCAACTCCGAGGATGGCAAGAAAAGACGCGATGCGCTTGCCGATTATCTTTACAGCAAGGGCCTAAGGTAATGCTGCGTCGCGTGATCGGCGGGCTCGGCTACTCTTTCGCATTTTTATCCATCGCTGTATCTGCCGGATGGATATTGTTTATTCATGCGCCCCATTGGGCGCTCGACGACATATTTTTAGGGGCACCAGTGTTTTTGGCCGCAGCTCCCTTTTTATTTCTTGGATTTATCTTCTGGGGCATAGGGTGCGTTGCTTGGCAGCAACCCAGACTCGACATCGGCTTGATAATTATTTACGTAGCAATTGGCTTCGCGTTCTGGGTATTGCCTTCTCGCTTTTCAATGGAATGATGGCCGACAACAATCGTTTCCAGCCTGCATTTAGGAGGGCAGTCATTGAGCCGGACTGGCCTCATGCCGCCGGATTCATTCAATAGTTTGCTACAAAATCAATAGCGCACGAAAGTCGTTCACGTTGGTGTGGGTCGGGCCCGTGACGACCAGGTCGCCGAGCGCGGAGAAGAATCCGTAGGCGTCGTTGCGCGCCAGGTGCTCGTCCACGCGCAGGCCGGCCGAGGCCGCGCGGTCGAGGGTGTCGGGTGCCACCCGCGCGCCGGCGTTGTCCTCCACGCCGTCGATGCCGTCGGTGTCGGCCGCCAGCGCCCAGACACCCGGCTGGCCCTGCAGCGCCCGCGCCAGGCCCAGGCAGAACTCGCCCGCGCGGCCGCCGCGGCCGCGCGCGGTGCCTGCCGGGCGCTCGCGCACCGTCACCGTGGTCTCGCCGCCCGAGAGGACCACGCAGGGCCGCGCGAAGGGCTCTCCGTGCCGGGCCACCGCACGCGCCAGCGCGGCGTGCACCGCGCCCACCTCGCGCGATTCGCCCTCCATTTCGTCGGAGAGCACATGCACCGCCATCCCGGCCGCGCGCGCCGCCTGGGCCGCGGCCTCCAGCGACTGGCGGGGCGTGGCGATCAGGTGCACGGCCGGGTCCGCGCCCGCTTCGGGCTTGGGGGTTTCCAGCGCGCCGCTCTCCAGCGCGGCGCGCACGGCGGCCGGCACCTCGATGCGGTGGCGGTCCAGGATGCGCAGCGCGTCGCCGCAGGTCGTCGCATCGGGCACCGTGGGGCCGCTGGCGATCACGGCCGGGTCGTCGCCCGGCACGTCGCTGATCGCGAGCGTCACCACCTTCGCGGGCGCGCACGCGGCGGCCAGGCGCCCTCCCTTGATGCGCGAGAGGTGCTTGCGCACGCAGTTCATCTCCGCGATCCCGGCGCCGCTCTCCAGCAGGGCACGGTTGATGCGCTGCTTGTCCGCCAGCGACAGGCCTTCGGCCGGCAGCGCGAGCAGCGCCGAGCCGCCTCCCGAGATCAGGCAGATCACCAGGTCGTCGGCCGTGAGCCCCTGCGCGAGCGCCAGCATGCGCTGCGCCGCCGCCTCGCCCGCCGCATCGGGCACGGGGTGCGCGGCCTCCACGATCTCGATGCGGGCCGCCAGGCCCTCGGGCCGCGGCGGGATGTGGCCGTAGCGCGTGGCGACCAGGCCCGAGAGCGGGGCGTCGGCGGGCCACAGCGCCTCCAGCGCATGGACCATCGAGCCGCCCGCCTTGCCCGCGCCCAGCACGAGCGTGCGGCCCCGCGGCACGGCCGGAAGGTGCTCGGCCATGCGCAGCGACGGCAGTGCGGCCTGCACGGCGACGCCGTACAGGTGGCGCAGGAAGCGCGCGGGATCGGCGGCGGGATCGGGCGCAGCGGAGGGCGCGCCGGCGGCTTGCGTGGGGTCGAGGGTCATGCACGGATTCTGGCGCAGGGCCGCAGTCCCGCGCCAGCCGCCGCCGCACCGCTCCGGTGCGGGTATGCCCCAATACGGATCACAGTTTTGGTGCACAAAAACTGCATACAAAGCCACGGGCCGCCCGCTATCATGCAGCGATGGAAACCTCCACCACCAGCGCCATCGTCGCGAGCCTGACCAAGGCCATCGTGGAGCACCGGCTGCTGCCGGGCGCCAAGCTGGCCGAGCAGAAGCTCGCGGACCATTTCGGCGTATCGCGCACCCTCGTGCGGCAGGCGCTGTTCCAGCTCTCGCAGAACCGGCTCGTCACGCTCGAGCCTGCGCGCGGCGCATTCGTGGCCGCCCCCTCGGCCGAAGAGGCGCGGCAGGTCTTCGCCGTGCGCCGCATGCTGGAGGCCGAGATGGCGCGCGCCTTCGTGCGCGAGGTCACGCCCGCGCGCATCCGCGCGCTGCGAGAGCACGTGGCACGCGAGAAGGAGGCGGTCGAGCAGGCCGACGTGCCGGGCCGCACCGAACTGCTGGGCGACTTCCACGTGCGCATGGCCGAGCTCATGGGCAACGAGGTGCTCGCGCAGTTGCTGGGCGAGCTGATCTCGCGCTGTGCGCTCATCACCCTCATGTACCAGAGCGCCGCCGAGGCCGCGCACTCGCACGAGGAGCACGGCCAGATCGTCAAGGCCCTGGCCGCGCGCGACGAAGCACTGGCCGTGCGCCTCATGGACGAGCACCTTCGCCATGTGGAAGCCAGCCTGGCGTTCGACCGCGAGCACCCGCCCAACGAACTCTCCCGCGCCCTGTCCTGACGCCCCTCCCTTCCCCGCATCGCAAGCCACCGACATGACCGCACTGCCGCTCTACGACGCCACCCTGCCCTACCCGCGCGACCTCGTGGGCTACGGCCGCCACCTGCCGCACGCACGCTGGCCCGGCGGCGCGCGCATCGCCGTGCAGTTCGTGCTGAACTACGAGGAAGGCGGCGAGAACGCCACGCTGCACGGCGACGCCGGCAGCGAACAGTTCCTCTCCGAGATGTTCAACCCGGCGAGCTACGCCGACCGGCACATGAGCATGGAGGGCATCTACGAATACGGCTCCCGTGCCGGCGTCTGGCGCCTGCTGCGCGAGTTCGAGCGGCGCGGCCTGCCGCTCACCGTGTTCGGCGTGGCCACGGCGCTGGCGCGCCACCCCGACGTGGCCGCCGCCTTCGGCGAGCTGGGCCACGACATCGCCTGCCACGGCCTCAAGTGGATCCACTACCAGAACGTGCCCGAGGACGTCGAGCGCGCGCACATGGCCGAGGCCATGGACATCCTGCGCAAGCTCACCGGCGAGCGCCCGCTGGGCTGGTACACCGGCCGCGACAGCCCCCACACCCGCCGCCTGGTCGCCGACTACGGCGGCTTCGCCTACGACAGCGACTACTACGGCGACGACCTCCCGTTCTGGATGAAGGTGCGCAGGACCGACGGCTCCGAGGCCACCCAGCTCATCGTGCCCTACACGCTGGACTGCAACGACATGCGCTTCGCGCTGCCCCAGGGCTACTCGCACGCCGATCCGTTCTTCCAGTACCTGAAGGACACGTTCGACGCGCTCTACGCCGAAGGCGACCCGGCCGGCGACGACCGCCCCAAGATGATGAGCGTCGGCATGCACTGCCGCCTGCTGGGCCGGCCCGGCCGCATCACGGCGCTGCAGCGCTTCCTCGACCACATCCAGCGGCACGAACGCGTCTGGGTGTGCCGCCGCATCGACCTCGCGCGCCACTGGGCCGCGACGCACCCCCTCCCGGAGTGATGCCATGCCCCTCACCCTCGACCCGTTGAACACCGCGACGCCGGCCGATGCCCTGCAGCTGCTGGACGGCCTCTACGAGCACTCGCCGTGGATCGCAGAAGCGGCGCTGCGCGAACGGCCCTTCCGCTCGCTCGCGCACCTCAAGCATGCGCTGGTGCGCGTGCTCGGCCAGGCGCCGCGCGATGCCCAGCTCGCGCTCATCCGCGCCCACCCCGAGCTGGCCGGCAAGGCCCTGGTGGCGCAGCCGCTCACCGCGGAATCCGCCCACGAGCAGTCGCAGGCAGGCCTGGCGCATTGCACGCCCGAGGAGTTCGCTCGCCTGCAGCAGCTCAATGCCGACTACAACGCGCGCTTCGGCTTCCCGTTCATCCTGGCGGTGCGCGGGCCGCGTGGCACGGGCCTCTCGCGGCAGGAGATCATCGAGACCTTCGCGCGCCGGCTGAACAACCACCCGGACGCGGAGTGGGCCGAGGCGCTGCGCCAGATCCACCGCATCGCGGAGATCCGGCTGAACGACAAGGCCGGCACCGCGCCGGCCCTGGGCAACGACGTCTGGGATTGGCAGGAGCGCCTCGCCCAGCACAGCGACCCGGGCTTTGCCGAGCAGGGCCAGCTCACCGTCACCTACCTCACCGACGCGCACCGCGCCTGCGCGCAGCGCATCAGCCACTGGATGCGCGACTGCGGTTTCGACGAGGTGGAGGTGGACGCCGTGGGCAACGTGGTGGGCCGCTACCACGCCGCATCGCCCGGCGCCCGCTGGCTGATGACCGGAAGCCATTACGACACCGTGCGCAACGGTGGCAAGTACGACGGGCGCCTGGGCATCTTCGTGCCCATGGCCTGCGTGCGCGCGCTGCACGGGGCGGGCCGGCGCCTGCCCTTCGGCATCGAGGTCGTCGGCTTCGCCGAAGAAGAAGGCCAGCGCTACAAGGCCACGTTCCTGGGCTCGGGCGCGCTGATCGGCGACTTCCGCCCCGAATGGCTGGACCAGCGCGACGCCGACGGCGTGACGATGCGCGAGGCCATGCAGCACGCGGGCCTGTGCATCGACGACATCCCAAAGCTGCAGCGCGACCCGGCGGCCTACCTGGGCTTCGTGGAGGTGCACATCGAGCAGGGCCCGGTGCTGAACGAGCAGGGCCTGCCGCTGGGCGTGGTCACCTCGATCAACGGCAGCGCACGCTTCGTGTGCGAGATGCTGGGCGTGGCCAGCCATGCCGGCACCACGCCGATGGACCGCCGCCGCGATGCCGCCACGGCCGTCGCCGAGCTGGCGCTCTATGTGGAGCGGCGCGCCGGGCAGGATGGCGATTCGGTGGGCACCATCGGACAGCTGCAGGTGCCGGACGGGTCGGTCAACGTGGTGCCCGGCCGCTGCACGTTCAGCCTAGACCTGCGCGCGCCCACCGATGCCCAGCGCGACGCGCTCGTGGCCGACGTGCTGGCGGAACTCGCCGCCATCGCGCAGCGCCGCGGGCTGCGCTACACGGCCGAACGGTCGATGCTCGCGGCGGCCGCCCCCAGCCACCCGGCGTGGCAGCAGCGCTGGGAGCGCGCCGTGGAAGCCGTGGGCCTGCCGGTCTTCCGCATGCCCAGCGGCGCCGGCCACGACGCCATGAAGCTGCACGAAATCATGCCGCAGGCCATGCTGTTCGTGCGCGGCCAGAACGGCGGCATCAGCCACAACCCGCTGGAGAGCACCACGAGCGACGACATGCAGCTCGCCGTGGAGGCCTTCTCCCATCTCCTGAACCAACTCGCCAACGAACCCACCCCATGAGCACCTACGCCCACATCGACGCCTGGATCGACCAGCATTTCGACGAGGAAGTGCAGTTCCTGCAGTCCCTCGTGCGCGTGCCGACCGACACGCCCCCGGGCAACAACGCCCCCCACGCCGAGCGCACCGCGGAACTGCTGCAGGACTTCGGCTACACCGCAGAAAAGCACCCTGTGCCCGAGGCAGAGGTCCGCGCCTACGGCATGGAGTCGGTCACCAACCTCATCGTGCGCCGCCCCTATGGATCCGG
This sequence comes from Acidovorax sp. NCPPB 4044, assembly GCF_028069655.1. NCBI lineage: Bacteria > Pseudomonadati > Pseudomonadota > Betaproteobacteria > Burkholderiales > Comamonadaceae > Acidovorax > Acidovorax sp. NCPPB 4044. Next base: position 542,829 of record NZ_JAMCOS010000001.1, on the reverse strand, counting down.
CGGCCCCACCATCGCGCTCAACGCCCATGGCGACGTGGTGCCCCCGGGCGAAGGCTGGACGCACGATCCCTACGGGGCCGACATCGAAGGCGGCCGCATGTACGGGCGCGCCACGGCCGTGAGCAAGAGCGATTTCGCCTCGTTCACCTTCGCGGTGCGCGCGCTGGAGGCCGTGGCCCGCCCCGCGCGCGGCGCGGTGGAACTGCACTTCACGTACGACGAGGAATTCGGCGGCGAACTCGGCCCCGGCTGGCTGCTGCGCGAGGGCCTCACCAAGCCCGACCTGCTGATCGCCGCAGGCTTCAGCTACGAAGTGGTCACCGCACACAACGGCTGCCTGCAGATGGAGGTGACCGTGCACGGCAAGATGGCCCACGCCGCGGTGCCGCACACGGGCGTGGACGCGCTGCAGGGCGCCGTGCACGTGCTGAACGCGCTCTATGCGCAGAACCTCCTCTACCAGGGCATCACCTCCCAGGTGCCCGGCATTCGCCATCCCTACCTGAACGTGGGGCGCATCGAAGGCGGCACCAACACCAATGTCGTGCCCGGCAAGGTCACCTTCAAGCTGGACCGCCGCATGATCCCCGAGGAGAACCCCGCCGAGGTGGAGGCCACCATCCGCCGCGTGATCGACGAGGCGGCCGCGGGCTGCGAGGGTATCCGCGTGGAAGTGCGCCGCCTGCTGCTGGCCAACGCGATGACCCCGCTCGAGGGCAACCGCCCGCTGGTGGAGGCCCTGCAGCGCCACGCCGAGGCCGTAATCGGCGAACGCCCGCCGGCCCTGGGCACGCCTCTCTACACCGATGTGCGCCTGTACGTGGAGCGCGGCATTCCCGGCGTGATCTACGGCGCGGGGCCGCGCACCGTGCTCGAATCGCACGCCAAGCGCGCCGACGAGCGGGTGGAACTCGAAGACCTGCGGCGTGCCACCAAGGTGATCGCCCGCGCGCTGCACGACCTGCTCGCCGCGTAGCGCGCGGCACACGCTTTCTCTCCGCCGGGCCGCGTGCCCGGCTTTTTTTCGTGCGCACGCGCCACACCCCGGGAATACCCGCAGCGCGCTCGGCCGTTTCATGTCTACATTTTTTGTATGCAAGTTTGGCGCACAAATGCGCCCACAGCCGGGAACCCTCCATGCAACGCTTCTTCCGCTCCCTCTTCGGCCGCGTCGTGCTGGCCCTCATTGCAGGCGTCATCGTGGGGCTCGTGTGGCCCCAGTGGGCCGTGCAGCTCAAGCCGCTCGGCGACGGCTTCATCAAGCTCATCAAGATGCTGATCCCGCTGGTGGTGTTCTGCGTGGTGGTGCACGGCATCGCCGGCACGGGCGACCTGAAGCGGGTGGGCCGCGTCGGGATCAAGTCGCTCATCTACTTCGAGGTGGTCACCACCATCGCGCTGGGGCTGGGACTGGTGCTCGCCTTCGTGTTCGAGCCCGGTGTGGGCATGAACGTGGACCCGCGGGCGCTCGATGCGTCCGCCATGAGCGCCTATGCCGACAACGCCAGCAAGCTCTCGGGCGGCGGCTTCAGCGATTTCCTGCTCAAGCTCATTCCCACCACCGCGGTCAGCGCGTTCTCCTCGGGCGACGTGCTGCAGGTGCTGCTGTTCTCGATCATCTTCGGCTGCGCGCTGGCGCTGGTGGGCGAGCGCGGGGCGCGCGTCGTGGGCCTGATCGAGGACTTCTCCGCCGTGCTGTTCAAGGCGATGGGCCTCATCATCCAGCTGGCGCCGCTGGGTGTGCTCGGCGCCATCGCGTTCACTGTCGGCAAGTACGGCATCGGCTCGCTCAAGCAACTGGGCATGCTGGTGGGCCTCTTCTACCTCGCCGTGTTCCTGTTCGTCGCCGTCGTTCTGGGGCTCATCATGCGGTTCTCGGGCTTCAGCCTCTTCAAGCTGCTGCGCTACCTGCGCGAGGAACTGGCGGTGGTCTTCGCCACCACGTCGTCGGACAGCGTGCTGCCACAGGTCATGGCCAAGCTCAAGCACATGGGCGTGCGCGACTCGACCGTAGGGCTGGTCATCCCCACGGGCTATTCGTTCAACCTGGACGCGTTCTCCATCTACATCACGCTCGCGGCCGTGTTCATCGCCCAGGCGACCAACACGCCCATCACCATGACCGACCTGCTGACGATCCTGGCCATCTCGCTGGTGACATCCAAGGGAGCGCACGGGGTGCCCGGCTCGGCCATCGTGGTGCTGGCCGCTACGCTGCATGCCATTCCGGCCATCCCGGCCATCGGCCTGGTGCTCGTGCTCTCGGTGGACTGGTTCATGGGCATCGCCCGGGCGCTGGGCAACCTCATCGGCAACTGCGTGGCCACCGTGGCCATCGCAGCCTGGGAGGGCGACATCGACCGCGACCGCGCCCATGCCGTGCTTGACCAGCGCGAAGTGCCGCCCAGTGCCTGACGAGCGCATTTGCAACACTGCGGGTAATACGTAAACAAAAGAAACAAAGCTGCGGTGTAATGAAGCGCTTCATTGCATGAAGGCCTAGCCATGCTCCAGACATTGCGTTCCAAGATCCTGTTCATCAGCACCGCCACCGTGGTCTGCGCGCTGGCGGTCACAGGAGCCGCCACCTACACCATCACCCGAGCCAGCACCTTCCAGACCATCGAGCAGGATCTGGATGCCGTCGCGGCCGGCAACACGATGGCGATCGACCAGTGGGTGGCCGCCAAGGCGTCCGCAGTGAACGCCACGGCCGCGGTGATCGAGCACGGCGATCCGCAGGGTTTCGTCGCGCACATGGGCAAGGCCAACGGCTTCCCGATCACCACGGTGGGCTGGGAGGACAAGACCTTCTTCTCCACCACCAAGACCGCGCCGGGCTACGACCCCACGGCGCGGCCCTGGTACAAGACCGGCGTGCAGGCCGGCAAGCTGGCCGTCACCAAGCCGTATGGCGACTCCACCACGGGCGTGCCCTACGTAGCCTTCGTCGCCCCGCTGCTGCGCGGCGGCAAGCTCGAAGGCGTGCTGAGCGGCGCCGTGCCGCTCGATGGTGTGCGCGAAGTGGTCGCGGCCATCCGGCCCACGCCGAGCAGCCTGGGCTTCGTGGTCAACAGCGACGGCCAGGTACTGGCCCATGCCGATGCCAAGCTGGCCCTCAAGCCCGCCACCGATATTTCTCCCCTGCTGACCCCTGCCACCCTCGCTTCGCTGGCCACGGCGAGCCGCCCGCTCGAAGTCGAGATGGGCGGCGTCCCGAAGCTGCTGCGGGGGCGCCCCGTGCAGGGCACCGACTGGACCCTGATCGTGGCGCTCGACAAGGGCGAAGCCACGGCGGGCCTGCGCAGCGTGCTGCAGACCCTGGCCGTCGCCATCGTGCTGCTCGCCCTGGCCGCGGCAGGTGTCTCGGCCCTGCTGACGGCTACTTCGTTCCGCCGCCTCTCGCAGGTGCGCGACGCCATGGACCGCATCGGTTCGGGCGGCGGCGACCTCACCCAGCGGTTGCCCGTGTCGGGCCGTGACGAGGTCGCGCAGATCGGCTCCTCGTTCAACGCTTTCGTGGAGCAGATCGCCACGGTGCTCAAGGACGTGCGCCACGGCGTCGAGTCGATGAAGACCGCCACCGACGAGATCCGAGCCGGCAACCAGGATCTCTCCAACCGCACCGAGGGTTCGGCCAGCGCCTTGCAGGAAACCTCCGCCTCGCTGTCGCAGCTCACGGTCACCGTGAAGCAGTCGGCCGATGCAGCGGCCCAGGCCACGCGCCTCGCCAACTCGGCCAGTGCCTCGGCGCTCAAGGGCGGCGAAGTGGTGGCCGGCGCGGTGAGCACCATGGACGACATCTCCAAGGCCTCGTCGAAGATCGGCGAGATCATCGGCGTGATCGACTCCATCGCCTTCCAGACCAACATCCTGGCGCTGAACGCCGCGGTGGAAGCGGCCCGTGCGGGCGAGCAGGGCCGCGGCTTCGCCGTGGTGGCCGGCGAGGTGCGCAGCCTTGCGCAGCGCAGCGCCGAAGCCGCCAAGGAGATCAAGACGCTCATCGACGCCTCGGGCGCCAGTGTGGTCACGGGCACGCAGCGCGTGCGCGCCGCGGGCGAAACCATGGGCGAGATCGTGGACGGCATCCAGCGCGTGACGCAGATCATCGGCGAGATCAACGGCTCCATGGCCGAGCAGAGCGCCGGCATCGGCCAGATCAACCAGGCCGTGGCGGAGATGGACCGTGCCACGCAGCAGAACGCCGCGCTGGTGGAAGAATCCACCGCCGCATCCGGCGTGCTCAACGACCAGGCGCACAACCTCTCGCGCACCGTGGCGGGCTTCACGCTCGACGGCGACGGCGCGCAGCAGGGCCCGGCGCACCTGGCGCTGCCGCGCTGACCCGCATTCGCCACGGAGGCCGATGGGCACCAGCCAGAGCCAGATCGCGCAGCAGGTCGTCGAGTCCATCCTGGCGCAGAAGCTCGCACCCGGCGAACGGCTGGGCGAGCAGGAACTGGCCGATCTCTTCGGCGTGAGCCGCACCACGGTGCGCGAGGCGCTGATGCAACTGCAGGCGCGCGGCTTCATCGAAGTGCGGCCGCGGCGCGGCTGGTACGTGGTGGAACCGTCGGTGGACGACGCGCGCGATGCCTTCTCTGCCCGCCGCATCATCGAATCGGGCATCCTGGCCGGGGCGGGCCGGCCGCTGCAGCACACCGTGGTGCCCCGCCTGCGGGCGCACATCGCCGAAGAACGGCAGGCCATCGAAGGCGCGGACGCCGCCACCCGCGCATTCCTGCTGGCCGACTTCCACGTCTGCCTGGCCGAAACCCTGGGCCACCGCACCCTGAGCGACATCCTGCGCGACCTGACGGCGCGCACCACGCTGGCCGCATCGCTCTACCAGTCGCGGCACGAGGCCAGCGCTTCCTGCGCGGAGCATGCCGCCATCGTGGAAGCCCTGGAGGCCGGCGACACCGCCCTGGCGCGCGAACGCATGCTGGCGCACATCGGGCACGTCGAGGACGCGCTGGACCCCGGGCAGCCGCGGGCCCACGACCGGCTGCGCGACTCGCTGGCGCCCCTGGCCGCAGCCAGGCCGGCAGCCGGCTGACCATCTCCGCGCAGGAGGGCGGGCCCTGGGACGGCACGGTCCGCACACGGCCCCTCTGCACCCGTTCTCTTTCACCGACCCGGCCTTCGCAGGCCGCGCCGCCTGCACCCGCGCCACTCCACTGGCAATCGGGTAAGCACCAAGCTCTGCCCGACGATTGCGCCTTTGAATGCATCCATTTTTTGTATACAAACTCGGATGCATTCATGCCCGCCGCATTCCACAGGTTACGGGCCATGCAACAAGGAGACACCATGCCCATTGCCAGCAGTCCCGACAGCGTTGCAAGCGCCGCGGCCACCGAGCCGCCCCGCCCGCCTTCCAGTGCATCGCCGCATTCCGGCAACGCACTCATCAAACCCGGCTACGACCCGCGCCTGACCAACGAAGACCTGGCGCCGCTGAAAAAGCAGACCTGGGGCCAATACAACATCTTCGCGTTCTGGATGTCGGACGTGCACAGCGTGGGCGGCTACGTCACCGCGGGCAGCCTGTTCGCGCTGGGCCTCTCCAGCTGGCACGTGCTGGTGGCGCTGCTGGTGGGCATCGTGATCGTGCAGTTCTTCTGCAACCTCGTGGCCAAGCCCAGCCAGGTGACGGGCGTGCCCTACCCCGTCATCTGCCGCGCATCCTTCGGCGTGCTGGGCGCGAACATTCCGGCCATCATCCGCGGCCTGATCGCCGTGGCGTGGTACGGCATCCAGACCTACCTGGCCTCCAGCGCCTTCATGATCCTGGCGCTGCATTTCTTCCCCTCGCTCGATGTGTATGCCGACGTGGCGCAGCACGGGTTCGTGGGGCTGTCCACGCTGGGCTGGGTGTCGTTCATGGTGATGTGGGTGCTGCAGGCGCTCGTGTTCTGGCACGGCATGGAGGCGATCCGCCGCTTCATCGACTGGGCGGGCCCCGGCGTCTACGTGGTGATGGCCATCCTGTGCGGCTGGCTGGTCTGGAAGGCCGGCTGGAAGAACATCGACCTGAACCTGGGCGGCGTGCGCTTCCAGGGCTGGGACGCGGTGCCGGTCATGCTCTCGGCCATCGCGCTGGTGGTGAGCTACTTCAGCGGGCCGATGCTGAACTTCGGCGATTTCTCGCGCTACGGCAAGAGCTTCGATGCCGTGAAGAAGGGCAACTTCTGGGGCCTGCCGGTCAACTTCGTGTTCTTCTCGCTGCTCACGGTGGTCACCACCGCCGCCACGCTGCCCGTGTTCGGCGAACTCATCACCGACCCGGTGCACACCGTGGGCCGCATCGACTCGACCACCGCCGTGGTGCTGGGCGCGCTCACCTTCATGATCGCGACCATCGGCATCAACATCGTGGCCAATTTCGTGTCGCCGGCGTTCGACTTCTCCAACGTGGCGCCGCAGCACATCAGCTGGCGCACGGGCGGAATGATCGCCGCCGTGGGCTCGATCTTCATCACGCCCTGGAACCTCTACAACAACCCGCAGGTGATCCACTACACGCTGGACATCCTGGGCTCCTTCATCGGGCCGCTGTTCGGCATCCTGATCGCCGACTACTACTTCGTGCGGCGCCAGAACGTGGTGGTCGATGACCTCTACACCATGAAGCCCGAGGGCCGCTACTGGTACAGCAAGGGCTACAACCCCCGCGCCGTGCTCACCATGGTTCCGTCGGCGCTGATCCCCATCCTCTGCGTGATCGTGCCGGCCTGGCGCGGCGCCGCCAGCTATGCCTGGTTCATCGGCATGGGCCTGGGGCTGGTCATCTACCTGGCATTGAACCGAAAGGGCTGAACCACCGTGCGCATCCAGATCATCAACCCCAACACCACCTGGAGCATGACCGAGAAGATCGGAGCCTGCGCGCGCGCCGTGGCGCGGCCGGGCACCGAGATCATCGCCGTGAGCCCCTCCATGGGGCCTGCCTCCATCGAAAGCCACTACGACGAGGCGCTGGCCGTGCCCGGCCTGCTGCAGGAGATCGCCCAGGGCGAGGCCCGCGGTGTGGACGGCTACGTGATCGCCTGCTTCGGCGACCCGGGCCTCAAGGCGGCGCGCGAACTCGCGCGCGGACCGGTGCTGGGCATCGCCGAGGCGGCCATGCACCTGGCCAGCATGGTGGGCACGCGCTTCTCCGTGGTCACCACGCTCGGCCGCACCATGGGCCAGGCCTGGCACCTGGCCGAGATCTACGGCATGGAGCGCTTCTGCGCCAACGTGCGGGCCTGCGAGCTGCCGGTGCTGGAACTGGAAGTGCCGGGCTCCAATGCGCGCGAGCGCATCACCGAGGAGTGCCGGCGCGCGCTGGCCGAGGACGGCTGCGACACGATCGTGCTGGGCTGCGCCGGCATGGCCGACCTGTGCGACCACATTGCGGGCATCCTGGGCGTGCCGGTGATCGACGGCGTGGCGGCGGCCACCACGCTTGTGGAGTCCCTGGTGGCGCTGCGGCTGTCCACCAGCAAGCACGGCGAACTGGCCCGCCCGCTGCCCAAGGCCATGGCCGGCGCGCTGGCAGGCTTCACCCTGGCCGCGGTGGAGCCCGCCCCGGCATCGGCGCTCCGGCGGGCCTGAACGGCGCGGGGCCGGACGCCATGGGCGCATCGGAAGCAGCGGACACGGTGACCGCAGCGGCTGCCGCGGACCCGGCGGATCCGCCCGCGTCGCCGCTTTCCGCCCGCGTCGCACGCTTGCCGCGACAATCCCTGCATGCCCCGCGCCGCTCCCACCACCCCACCCCCGTCCCCCGCCCCCAGACCTGCGCGGCGGGCAGGCGCCGGCCGGCCGGCCGCACCGGCCAAGGTGCAGGAGGCTCCCGCGCCCGGGCCGTCTCCGCGCGAAGCGGCGCAGGTGTCCATCGAAGGCATCGCGCGCGACCTGGCCACCGCGATCGTCGAGAAGCGGCTGCCCCCCGGCACGTGGCTGCGCGAGGAGGCGCTCGGCCGCATCTATTCGGTGAGCCGCACCAAGGTGCGCGCGGCGCTGGTGATGCTGGCCAAGGACCGGCTGATCGAGACGATCCCCGACAAGGGCTCGTTCGTCAGCCGCCCGAGCGTGCAGGAAGCGCGCGAGGTGTTCGCCGTGCGCCGAATCCTGGAGAGCGAGGTGGTGCGCCTGTTCGTGGCGCGCGCGGGCAAGGCCGAGTACCAGTTGCTGGAGCAGCACATCCGCTTCGAGCGCACCACGCTCACCGCGGCGACCGGCCGCGTACAGGAGAAGCTGCTGGGCGACTTCCATGTCGCGCTGGCCGAGGCCACCGGCAACCAGACGCTGGCCCAGCTGATCGGCGAGCTGGTGGCGCGCAGTTCGCTCATCGCCATGCTCTACCACTCGTCGAACGATCCGCACTGCTCGTCCGGCGAGCATGCCGGGTTCCTGCGCATATGCCGCAAGGGCGACGCCGAGGCCGCGGTCGCGTGCATGGTGGACCACCTCTCGCGCATCGAGGCCAGCCTGGAGCTGGACGCCGAGCGGGCCGACCGGCAGCTCGACCTGGTCAAGGCCCTGCTGGCCTGAAGCGCCCGGGCCCACCCGGGGCCCACAGCGCGCAAGGCCGGCCGCCCACGCGCCCGGGCGGGATACCGTCACGGCGGGCGCCGAATCCGGTATCCTGCCCGCCTCTTTCACTGCCCGTGGCTATCCTTTCCTCCATGGCGCCCGTCGCGTCCTTCCTGCCGCAACCCGCCGCGTGGCCCCCCCCCCCGCCGGCCACCGCACCCGCCGCCCCTGCGGCCCCGTATCCGGGGCCTCCGCGAGGGCCTGCCGCCACCCCGGCAGGACATGGGCATCCCATGCGTACAACGCATGGAGCGGCCTCTTCGGCGCCGCGGGCCTTGCAGTAAGCTCGACCGGACTTTTTCTGCCCACCCACTCCGCACATACGTCATACCTATGGCCCAAAACCTGTCCGCCGCGGAAGCGGCCCTGCGCGAAGCAGCCCTCGAATACCACCGCAACCCCAGCCGCGGCAAGATCTCCGTCACGCCGACCAAGCCCCTGTCGAACCAGCGCGACCTCTCGCTGGCCTATTCGCCGGGCGTCGCCTACCCCTGCCTCGACATCCAGGCCGACCCGTCGCTGGCCGCCGAATACACCTCGCGCGGCAACCTCGTGGGCGTGATCACCAACGGCACCGCCGTGCTGGGCCTGGGCGACATCGGTCCGCTGGCGGGCAAGCCCGTGATGGAAGGCAAGGGCTGCCTCTTCAAGAAATTCGCGGGCGTGGACGTGTTCGACATCGAACTCGCCGAGCGCGACCCGGACAAGCTCGTCGAGATCATCGCCAGCCTGGAGCCCACGCTGGGTGGCATCAACCTCGAAGACATCAAGGCGCCCGAGTGCTTCTACATCGAGCGCGAACTCTCCAAGCGCATGAACATCCCGGTGTTCCATGACGACCAGCACGGCACGGCCATCATCTCCAGCGCCGCGCTGCTGAACGGACTGGAACTGGTGGGCAAGGAGATCGGCGCCGTGAAGGTGGCCGTCTCCGGCGCCGGTGCTGCCGCCATCGCCTGCTTGGACGTCATGGTCGGCCTGGGCGTGGCCCGCGAGAACATCTACGTGGTGGATTCCAAGGGCGTGATCTACGAGGGCCGCGGCCCGCTGGACGAATCCAAGGCACGCTACGCGCAGAAGACCGAAGCCCGCACGCTGGCCGACGTGGTGAACGGCGCCGACGTGTTCCTGGGCTGCTCGGCCCCGGGCGTGCTCACGGCCGAGATGGTCAAGACGATGGCCGACAAGCCCATCATCCTGGCGCTGGCCAACCCCGAGCCCGAGATCCGCCCCGAGCTGGCCAAGGCCGTGCGCCCGGACTGCATCATCGCCACGGGCCGTTCGGACTACCCGAACCAGGTCAACAACGTGCTGTGCTTCCCCTACATCTTCCGCGGCGCGCTCGATTGCGGCGCCACGAAGATCACCGAAGCCATGAAGCTCGCCTGCGTGCGTGAGATCGCCGACCTCGCCAAGGCCGAGATGAGCGACGAGGTGGCCGCCGCCTATGCCGGCAAGGAACTCTCCTTCGGCCCGGACTACCTGATCCCCACGCCGTTCGACGTGCGCCTGATCCTGCGCATCGCGCCGGCCGTGGCCCGGGCGGCCGAGGAATCGGGCGTGGCCACGCGCCCCATCCAGGACTACGCAGCCTACCGCGAGAGCCTCACGCGCTTCGTCTACCAGACCAGCATGTTCATGCGCCCCGTGTTCGCAGCGGCCAAGGCCGACCTGCAGCGCGTGGCCTATGCCGAAGGCGAGGACGAGCGCGTGCTGCGCGCCGCCCAGGTGGCGCTCGACGACGGCCTGGCCAGGCCCATCCTGATCGGCCGCCCCGCGGTGATCGAGGCGCGCATCCAGAAAGCCGGCCTGCGCCTGCAGCCCGGCCGCGACGTGGAGATCGTGAACCCCGAAGACGATCCCCGCTTCCGCCAGTACTGGGAGGCCTACCACCGACTCATGGGCCGCGACGGCATCACGCCCGAGGCCGCCAAGGCCGCGGTGCGCCGCTCCAACACGCTCATCGGCGCGCTGATGGTGCACCTGGGCGATGCCGATGCGCTCCTGTGCGGCCTGGTGGGCCGCTTCGACCACCACCTGGAGCACGTGCGCACGGTGATCGGCCTGAAGGACGGCGCCGCGGGCCTCGCCACGGTGAACGCGCTCACGCTCGAGCAGCACACGCTGTTCATCGCCGACACCTACATCCACGAAGACCCGAGCGCCGAACAGCTCGCGCACATTGCGCAGATGGCGGCCGAGGAAGTGCAGCGCTTCGGCCTGCCGCCGAAGGTGGCCTTCCTCTCGCATTCCAACTACGGCTCGTCCACGCGCCCTTCGGCCCGCAAGATGCGGGCCGCACGCAACCTGTTCGCCCAGGCCGCGCCGCACATCGAGAGCGACGGCGAACTACATGGCGACTCGGCCCTCTCCGAGAAGATCCGCCAGAACGCCCTGGAAGACAGCACGCTGACCGGCTCGGCCAACGTGCTCATCTGCCCCAACCTCGACGCCGCGAACATCCTGTTCAACGTGCTCAAGACCACGGGCAGCCACGGCACCACCATCGGCCCGATCCTGCTCGGCGCGGCGGCATCGGCGCACGTGCTGACGCCCTCGTCCACCGTGCGCCGCGTGGTCAACATGACGGCCCTGGCCGCCGCCAACGCGGTGGCCCACAAGGCAGCGCGCTGATCCTGTGCGCCACCTCCACGCGCGCCGCGCGTGGAGCCCCCGAAAAAGCCCGGCCTGCCGGGCTTTTTGCCGTGCGCTGCGCGCGCCGGTCAGCGGATGGGAGTGTCCACGAAGCCCTCCACCGGGGGCAGGTGCGTCTCCACCCAGGCGGGGTCGAGCTGCAGCGCGGAGAGCAGGTCGGCCGGCAGGGCGCGCACCGTCTCCGATGCGCTCATGGGCTCTTCCAGCCCGATCTCGGCCAGCAGCGTGGCCACGTGCAGGATGGCGCCCAGGCGGCAGAACGGCGTGGCCGCGAGCGGATCGCCCGCGGTGTCGAGCGCGCGCACGATGCCCTCGGGGAAATTCCAGCGCCGCGCCAGTTCGGCCGTGACCTGCGCCTCGGTGAAGCCCAGCAGGGCCTGCTCGCGCTCCCAACGCCCCCCCGCGTGGTGCGGCAGGCGTTCGATCTCCGGGATCTGCTCGGGCGCCTTCTGGGCGATGACGAATTCGCCCAGCCGCACGAGGAAACCCGCCAGCCACGACTGCGGCACGTCGGTGCCCAGCGTGCGGGCCAGCCACTGGGCGTAGCCCGCGGTGGCCATGCTCTCCTTCCAGAACGCGGTGGCGTCCAGCCCGGCCGCATCCTTGAAGAGGCCCACCGTGCACGCCGCCAGCGCCAGGGTGCGCACCTGGTTGAGGCCCACCATGGTGATCGCGTCGTCCAGCGAGGACACGCTGCGCGGCAGCCCGAAGCGCGCGCTGTTGGCCAGCCGGATCAGCTTGGCGGTGAGCGCCGGGTCGCGCGCGATCGCGTTGCGCACTTTCTCGAACGGGATGTCGTCGTCGTGCATCGTGGCGATCAGCTCGCGCGCCACGTCGGGCATCGTGGGCAACTGCACGTTCTCGAAAAAGGCGGACAGGTGGGGCATCGCGGGCCTTTCTCCAGCCGGTGAAGGGGGCTGGCGATGGCTTTTTAGCATGCGATCCGCGGGCCCCGACTACGCGTTAGCACTAGGCCGAATGGCGCCATGGCGCCGTACCGCAACGCGCCAGGACCTCCGGCCCGCCAGCCGCCCGTCTGCTGTCAGGTACGGCGCGGCCTCTCGGCCGGCACGTCCAGGCGGTTGTCGATGTGGGAGGCCTCGGCCGCCTCCACGCTCGCGAACTGCACCACGACATCCACGCCCCGCGTTGCCTGGACCAGGTTGCGCTCGTACGAGCGCAGCGAGTAGGGCTGCGTCGCCTCCGGGTCCTGCCATTGCGCTTCGATCGTTCCGGCCAGCGCGGCGACGGCCTGCGGCAGGCCGCTCGGGTGCTGCTCGCACAACTGCATCGCCGAACGGTAGGCGTCGTTGCGCGCGCGGGCCTCGGGCGTCACGATGTGGCGCACTGCGAAACTGTGGGTGGGCGCCGCATGCTGGCGGATGTCTGCCAGCAACCCTTCCAGGCGTTCCGGGTCGGCGCCGGCGTCCTCCCATGCGCCCTTTTCCGGCTTCAGCGCCTTCATGAACGCATCGACCGTCTGGTACTCGGTCTCGACGAACGACAGCGGGTGCAGGCGGCCGTCTTCGTACACGGCCTCCCGCCTGTGGGACACGCCCGAATGGATGCGCTCCGCCCCCACGCCGAACTGCGTCGTCGCGAGCGATACATCGACCCCGCCGGAAAACGAGGTCTGCGAGGCGACGCTGGCGGACGGTCCGGCCGACACCTTGGCGCCCACACCGATCCGCACGGCGTTGCCCTCGATCGACCGCTCCACACGCATGCGTCCGGTCGCATCGGCGTAGTGCTTGGTGACATTGCGCTGGGCTTCGACGTTGCCGCCGACGCTGGCACTGACCTTGACCCCGAATTGGCCGATCGATCCCACCGCGTCCGCGCCCACGCCGTGGCGGCGCCGGCCGTCGCCGGCCTCACCGATGCGGTTGACCGTCAGTTCGGGAAACTCCTGCAGCAGGCGCTGCAGCAGCGGGGTGGCGTCGTCCGCCTGGGCACCGCCCTGGCTGCCGTCGAGCAGTGCGTCCACGAGTGCCGAGAATTCCGCCCGCAGTTCCGGCACCGGCCGGCCGACCCGCGGCAAGCGCAGGGAGATGCCCTCGATCTCGGCATCTTCCCGGCCATAGAACAGGGTGTCCACGTTGACACCCGCCTTCGCCACGCCGATGTCCGGCCCGACGAAAGCGCCCACCCCGATCTGCCTGGAGATCTGGCGCTGCGACCCCAGCACCAGTTCCATATCGTAGGGAGGCATGGCGATCTCGAAGACCGCCTGGCGGCTGCGCTGCGCACGGCCATCGACCCGCCCGCGCAGGAAGAAGGCGCTCGCCACCGCGCTGACCGACGAGGTGATCTGCCGCAGCCCCACCCCGACCAGTCCGCCGCTGCTCAGCCGCAACCGGGACGATCCCTCGATGTTCGCGATGATGTCCTTCAACGCCGTGCGCACGGTGTCGCGCGTGACCACCGGCACCCGGGTGTCCCGGCCCATGGCCTCTTCCTCGGCCTGCGCAAGCGCCGTGGAGACGGTGTGCACCCAGGGCACCTCCTGCCCTTCCTGCACCTCCTGCGCAGCGTCGTTGCCAGGGGCCCCGTGCACCTCGTCGAACCACTCGCCCATCGCCTCGGAATCGAGCCGCAGGTCCGCGAGGGCCGCGAGTTGCGTCGATTTCTTCAAGTGCTCGACCAGGTCGGGCCCGGGGTCGGGCGACAGCCTGCCCGCCAGCCGGGCCGCGATGTCGGCGCGGGCCGCCTCGTCGAAGCCGTCCCGCTCGAGCGGCTGCGGGGCCGGGGTTTGCAGGCAGTGTTCCAGCACCGCCGCTCGCAGCAAGGCATCGGGCACCTGCCCGGGGCCCGGCGCACGCGCGCGCTCCGCGGCGGCGGCCAGGGGCTCCACCAGGGCCGCGGCGGCCCGGCGCAACTCCTTCTCGCGCGCCAGTCGGTGGCGCGCGATGGCCGGGCCCCGCTCCACGTTCTGCGTTCCGTGCTTCAAGGCACGGAACGGCGATTTGCCGAGAATCGGATTGCGCAGCAGGCGCCCGCGCTCCGGCGTGGCGCGCTCGATCCAGCGGCCGGTCTTCATCAAGCGGCTGTCGATGGCCGCGAAAAGCGTTCCCGGCCCGGTCTCGAAAATGTCGTTGCGCACGGCGGTCAACGCCCACTGGTGGGGCCGGGCGGCCTCCACCTCGCCCGCCATCCGCGCCGCGGCGCAGGCGACGGCCTTGCCGGGCAGCGTGCCGAGGGCGGCGGGGTCGCCGAGGACCGCGGCGGGATCCCCCCGCACCGCGTGCTCTGCCGGCACGGCCGCAGCGGCCTTGAGCAGCAGCGCGAAGTCCCGGCTGTGCTCTGCCGCCACGGGGCGCGCCACGATGGACTGCAGCACATCGAAGCCCGTGGGCGTGCCTGCCAGCGCTGCCGCCACCTGCCACGCCGCCTGCCGTGCCGCTCGGTGGGCGTCGCCCGCCTCGCCCGCCTCCCCCGCAAGCGAGCGCCGCGGCGAAGCGGGCAGCGACCGGTCCGGGGCGCCCTCCATGGAGCGCTGCGGCGAAGCCGGCAACGACCGGTCCTCGTCGCCCTCCACCGAGTACTCGGGCGTGTAGTAGGGCGAGGTATTGGGCGTGTGATAGACCGATTCGCCATCCGCCGAGGCGCCGTCCTCCGGGCCAACGGCCCGCTGCCGCCAGGCCGTGGCGATGTCCCGTTGCGGATCGAGTTCCCGCAGGAGCGCCAGCGCGTCCCGCGCCAGCCGGGCATCGCCGCCGGTCGCGGCAGCCAGGGCCTGGGCGAGCAGCACGGTGGGCGCTCCGGGCAATCCGGGAACCGGTGGCATGCGCGAAAAATCCACGCCGCGCAATTCCCCGGCCAGATCCGCCGCAGCGAACAAGACCGGCGACCGCGCGAACAATTCCTTCGTCAGCACGCCACAGTCGGGCGCCTCCTGCCCCATGGCGTCGATCAGCACCTGGCCGGGCTGATGCCTTGCAGCGCTCGCCGGGGTGGTGCTGGGAGCCGCCGGAGTCGGAGTCGCCCTGCCCGATGGAGCAGCGCCCCGCGGCGGCAGGGTGGTCCCCGCGCCGGCCCTCCGGCGCTTGGGGCCGTCCAGCGGTCGTACTGCGGTGCTTGGGATCGAAGGCGTCTTCTGTTTCTGGCCCGTGGGCGTTTCCACGCTGAAGCGAGCAATACCAAGGCGATTCGAGAGTTTGGAGAGCAGGGACATTTTTTCCATCGTGGCCCCCGGTATCCCTGCCTTTGGGAGGGGGCGCGAAGCCCCCTCCCGGGAAGCGAACACCCATCCGGAGGAAATCCGTATTTCGATAGACGGAAAACACATAAGCGGCTAGGCACTCCAAACCTCATGCGCGGGCGCACCGCGCCGGGAAATCCCCGCCACCCAGCGCACCAAGGTGGGGAACAATGGCTTCGAAGCCGCCAGAACCGTATACAAAGCAGGCATCGTTTTTGCTGACGCTCTGGCATACCCCTCGGCAAGCCGAGCGCCTTCACGCTCTTTGCGCCCCCTCCCCACGACCGGAGCCCCATGCACAAACGTTCCCTTCTGAAAGCCGCTGCGGCCCTTGCCGCCGCCAGCGCGTTCACCATGGCGCATGCCCAGACCCTCACGCCCATCAAGTTCCAGCTCGACTGGCGCTTCGAAGGGCCGGCCGCCTTCTTCCTGCTGCCCACGTCCAAGGGCTATTTCAAGGAGGCGGGCCTCGCCGTGGCGGTGGATGCGGGCAACGGATCGGGCGGCGCCGTGCAGCGCGTGGCCTCGGGCTCGTACGACATGGGCTTCGCCGACCTCGCGGCGCTGATGGAATTCCACGCCAACAACCCCGACGCGCAGAACAAGCCCGTCGCGGTGATGATGGTCTACAACAACACGCCCGCCTCGGTCATGGCGCTCAAGAAGAGCGGCATCGCCAAGCCTGCCGACCTGAGCGGCAGGAAGCTCGGCGCCCCCGTCTTCGACGCCGGCCGGCGGGCCTTTCCGATCTTCGCCAAGGCGAACCAGATCGCGGGCGTGCAGTGGACCGCCATGGACCCGCCGCTGCGCGAGACCATGCTGGTGCGCGGCGACGTGGACGCGATCACTGGCTTCACCTTCACCTCGCTGCTGAACCTGGAGGCGCGCGGCGCCAAGGCGAGCGATGTGGTGGTCATGCCCTACGCCGACCACGGCGTGAAGCTCTACGGCAATGCGATCATCGCGAGCCCGCGGCTGCTCAGGGAGAACCCCGAGGCCGTGCGTGCCTTCCTGAAGGCCTTCACCCGCGGCGCGAAGGAGGTGATCGCCAACCCGGCCGCCGCCATCGCCTCGGTGAAGGAGCGCGACGGCATCGTGAACACGCAGCTCGAGACGCGGCGCCTGCAGCTCGCCATCGACACCGTCGTCAACAGCCCCGACGCGCGCACCGAAGGCTTCGGCCAGGTCCGGCCCCAGCGCCTCGCGCTCATGGCCTCCCAGGTCTCCGACGCCTACGCCACCAAGACGCGCGTGGACCCGGCCACCGTCTGGAACGGCAGCTTCCTGCCGTCCGGGGCCGAGCTGGCCATCCTGCCGAAGAAGTAGCGCTCCCCGGGGCGCGGCGCACCGCTCGCCCGGCGTTCGCACGGCGTCCCGGCGCCACCCCGCGGCCCCTCCACCGCGACGGCGTTTGCTATGTTTTTAATAGCAAACTATTGAATGAATCCGACGGCATGAAGCCTATTTGATGCTGAAAGGATCGCATCCCCATGCAGCCCACCCCCGCCCCCCCTTTCGTGGACTTCCGCGATGTCTGGCTCGCCTACAACGACGAGTTGCTGAGCGCCAACCATTTCGCGGTGGAAGCCATCGACCTGCAGGTGGGGCGCGGCGAGTTCATCGCCATCGTGGGCCCCTCGGGCTGCGGGAAATCCACCTTCATGAAGCTGGCCACCGGCCTGCGCATGCCCTCCATGGGCAAGATCCGCATCGCCGGCGAACCGGTGACCGGCCCGCTCAAGATCTCGGGCATGGCCTTCCAGGCGCCCTCGCTGCTGCCCTGGCGCACCACGGTCGACAACGTGCTGCTGCCGCTGGAGATCGTGGAGCCCCACCGCTCGCAGTTCAAGGCGCGCCGCAAGGAATACGAGGCCCGCGCCCGCGCCCTGCTGCAGAAAGTGGGCCTCGCCGGCTACGAGGACCAGTACCCCTGGCAGCTCTCGGGCGGCATGCAGCAGCGCGCGAGCATCTGCCGCGCCCTCATCCACGAACCGCAGATGCTGCTGCTGGACGAGCCCTTCGGCGCGCTCGACGCGTTCACGCGCGAGGAGCTCTGGTGCATCCTGCGCGACCTGCAGGCCGAGCAGCGGTTCAACGTGATCCTCGTCACGCACGACCTGCGCGAGAGCGTGTTCCTCGCCGACACGGTGTACGTGATGAGCAGGAGCCCCGGCCGCTTCGTCGTGCGCCGCGAGATCGAACTGCCGCGCCCGCGCGAACTGGAGATCACCTACACCAAGGAATTCACCGACGTCGTGCTGGAGCTGCGGGGCCACATCGGCGCCCTGCGCAAGGCCGGCGGGGAGATCGCGCAATGACGACGTCCTCCGCACCACACCGCCGGCGCGTGGAGCGCTGGTCGCCCTGGCTGCTGCTCTTCGCCGTGATCGTGCTCTGGCAGCTGGTCTGTTCGGGCTTCGGCGTCTCGGAATTCATCTTCCCGAGCCCCTGGGCCATCTGGAGCCAGTTCGTCGAATTCAAATGGATCATCGCGGCCCACGCCTGGCGCACCTTCTGGGTGACGATGGCGGGCTTCGGCATCGCCATCGTGGTGGGCGTGCTGCTGGGCTTCGTGATCGGCTCCTCGCGGCTCGCCTACGCGGCCGTCTACCCGCTCATGACCGCCTTCAACGCCCTGCCCAAGGCGGCCTTCGTGCCCATCCTCGTGGTGTGGTTCGGCATCGGCGCGGGGCCGGCCATCCTGACGGCCTTCCTCATCAGCTTCTTCCCGATCATGGTGAACATCGCCACCGGCCTCGCCACGCTGGAGCCCGAGCTGGAGGACGTGCTGCGCGTGCTGGGCGCGCGCCGCTGGGACGTGCTCACCAAGGTCGGCCTGCCGCGGTCGCTGCCGTACTTCTACGGCTCGCTCAAGGTGGCCATCACGCTCGCGTTCGTGGGCACCACCGTGAGCGAGATGACCGCCGCCAACGAAGGCATCGGCTACCTGCTCATCTCCGCGGGCTCCTCCATGCAGATGGGCCTCGCGTTCGCGGGCCTCATGGTGGTGGGCGCCATGGCCATGGCGATGTACGAGCTGTTCAGCGTGCTGGAAAAGCACACCACCGGCTGGGCGCGGCGCGGCTCCCAGGGCGGGTGAAGGCGGCACCAGGCAGCGCTCCATGCGCCGGGCGCCGACGCACCTGCGCGATCGATTGCTTGCCGAGCCGCTTGCATGCATGGCGAGGTTTCCAGGGCCTGCTATGGGCAGCGGCCTACGCGGCACAGGCCGGCCTGTCTCTACAGTGAAAAGCCGTTTCTCGGCTCTCTTCAGTAAAGGAAAAAACCCATGGCGCATGGAAGCCTCGCCGGCCGCAAGGCCCTGGTCACCGGAAGCACGCAGGGCATCGGCGCGGCCATCGCGCTGCGCCTCGCGCAGGACGGTGCGGATGTCGTGCTCAATGGCCGCAAGCCCGGCGGCGCGCCGGACGACGTCGCGCGGCGCATCGGGTCGCTGGGCCGCCGCGTGGCGTATGTCGCCGCGGACATCAGCGGCGGCGCCGCCGAGGCCGCGCGCCTCGTGGACGAAGCCGCGCAGGCGCTCGGCGGGCTCGACATCCTCGTGAACAACGCCGGCGTGGAGCGCCGCGCTGATTTCTGGGAGGTGACCGAAGAGGACTACGACCTCGTCATGGACACCAACGTGAAGGGCCTGTTCTTCGCCACGCAGGCCTTCGTGCGGCACCTTCGCAGCCAGCAGGGCCAGCACGGCGGCAAGGAAGGCGCGGCCCGCGGCGCCATCGTCAACATCAGCTCGGTGCACGAAGAGATCGCGTTCCCGCATTTCGCGTCGTACTGCGCGAGCAAGGGCGCGTTGCGCATGCTCGCGCGCAACCTGGCCAGCGAACTGGCGCCGCTGGGCATCCGCATCAACAACGTCGCGCCGGGCGCGATCGCCACGCCCATCAATGCCCAACTGCTGGACAACCCGGAGCAGCTGCGCGCGCTCACGGCGCAGATCCCGCTCGGGCGCATGGGGCAACCCGAGGACGTGGCCGGCCTCGTCGCCTTCCTGGCGGGCGACGATGCGCGCTACATCACGGGCGGCACGCATTTCGTGGACGGCGGCCTCACCTACCACTACACCGAGCAGTAAGGCCCTGCCTTTGCCTTCCCATCGGCGCGGCCGGCGCTGGCGGGCAGCGCCGGCGCGGGCGGCACAATGGCCGCCGCTTTGCCACACCGCTGCCTCCGCCATGCCCCGCTTTGCCGCCAACCTGTCCATGCTCTACCCGGAGATGGATTTCCCGGACCGCTTCGCCGCCGCCGCCCGCGATGGTTTCAGCGGCGTGGAATACCTGTTCCCCTACGCGCACGACGCCGGCCGGCTTGCCGACTCACTGCGCCGGCACGGCCTGCAGCAGGTGCTGTTCAATGCGCCGCCGGGCGACTGGGAGGCGGGCGAGCGCGGCCTTGCCTGCCTGCCCGGCCGCGAGGCCGAGTTCGATGAAGGGATCGCGCAGGCCATCGGCTATGCGCTGGTGCTGGAATGCCAGCGCATCCACGTGATGGCCGGCACCGTGCCCGCCGGCGCGGATGCGGAGGCCGCGCGCGCCACCTACCTGGACAATCTGCGCCGCGCCGCCGACCAGGCTGCGCCGCACGGCATCGACCTGTTGCTGGAGCCCATCAACCACCGCGACATGCCACGCTTCTTCCTGAACCGGCAGGCCCAGGCGCATGCCCTGGTGGAAGACATCGGCCGCCCCAACGTCAAGGTGCAGATGGACCTCTACCACTGCCAGATCACCGAAGGCGACCTGGCCATGCGCCTGCGGCAGCATGTGCCCACGGGCCGCGTCGCCCACGTGCAGATCGCCGGCGTGCCGGAGCGCCATGAGCCCGACGTCGGCGAGGTGCACTACCCTTATCTGTTCGACCTGCTCGACCGCCTGGGGTACTCCGGCTGGATCGGCTGCGAATACCGCCCCGCGCGCGGCATGGCTGTGGGCGGCACCACCGCGGGGCTGGACTGGATGGCTCCCTGGCGCCGCCACACCGCGGCCTGAAGCGGGGGGCGCCGCAGAGGCGTCAGCGGGTCTGCATCTGGCGGCAGATGTTCTGGCCCGTGGCGGTCATGCGCAGGGCCCCGCCGTTCCACTCCATCCAGGCGCATCGGACGAGTTCGTCGATCACGTCCTCGCCGATCTCGCCTGCCCGGTTGCTGCGCAGCAGATTTTCGATGCGGGGCAATGCCTCGCGCAATTCGCCCTGTCTGGCGGAGGGAGTGGACGCGGTGGCCATGCAACGTACCTTCGGTTGAGAAGTCAACCCGCAGGCTAGCACGGTCTCGGGCTCTGCGCGCGTGCCATTTCAGTGCCTCCCACAAGGCCATTACCCCAGTGCGGGAAATGGGTAATGCGCTACACTCCGCCGGTTCTGGGGACACGCTTGCCTCTTCAGAGCGTGCAGCGCCCGCCGCCGCACGGCGTCCGCCCCGCCTCCGGCCCCGTATTCCGCGGCCCGCCGCCCCTTCGGCAAGTCCCCTTTTTCCACCGCGCTCCGCCCCGGACACCCGGACCGCGTTGTCACTGCGCTCTCGTGCATCCGCGCATTGCCGGCGATCCTGCCGTGCCCGGATTTTCCGCGGTGTCCTGTTTCCGCGTACCGCGCCCGCTGCGCCGCACGCCATTCCGTTTTTCGACATGACCCCACAATCCGCCCAGGCGGTGGGCACCTTCCTCGTCACGCCCCTTACGCGGCGCACCGAGTCGGGCGACTACACCGCATCCGTATCCGTCCGCAGAGGCATGCACGACCGCATCTTCCGCTTCATCCAGCGTTTCGACAGCCATGCACTGGCCGCGCATTACGCGCTCGACCAGGGCCGCCACATCGCGCTGAACGGCGCTGCCGCCTGACGCGGCAGACCCATTTTTCACCTGTCCCGATTCCCTATCCCCGAAGGAGTTCTGTGTCCAAAGAAGATCTGATCGAAATGCAAGGCAAAGTGGATGAAGTGCTGCCTGACTCCCGCTTCCGTGTGACCCTGGACAACGGCCACCAGCTGATCGCCTACGCGGGCGGCAAGATGCGCAAGCACCGCATCCGCGTGCTGGCCGGCGACCGTGTGTCCCTGGAACTGTCCCCGTACGACCTCAACAAGGGCCGGCTCACGTTCCGGCACATCGAGGGCCGCGGCGGTCCTCGCCCCCCTGCGCGCCCCGGCGCCCGCTGACCGCCGGCCCGCACGCCCGGCCCCGCCGCCGGGCTTGCCGCACACGGCCCCCGAACCCCGCCCGGCCGGCCGCGCCTTTTTTTGCGGCCATCCAGCCGCAGCGTGCCCCTGCGGGGGCTGCGGCGTCCACCGAAGCCATGCGCCGGATCTCCAGCGTGATCTGGCCCGGAACAGCCCCATGTCGGCGGATATCATGCGCGTTTAGCTCACGAAACGATAGCAGCACCATCCGATGACCTGGCACGCCCGCCTGCAACTGGACTACCGGCGGGAAGGCCCGCGCACCGTGGCCCGCTTCCACCACGACGGGCCGTTGCGCATCCTGCAGAGCCTCTACCCCGAGGGCGACGGCATCTGCCACAACGTGCTCGTGCATCCACCGGGCGGCCTGGTGGGGGGCGACACGCTGGACATCGCCACCACCGTCGGTGCCGGGGCCCATGGCCTCGTGACCACACCGGGCGCCACGCGCTTCTACCGATCCACTGGTGCCCCCGCACTGCAGCGCGCCGACGCGGTGGTCGAGGCCGGCGGCCGCCTCGAATGGCTGCCGCTCGAAGCGCTGTGCTACAGCGCCTGCCAGGCCGAGAACCGCCTCACGCTCGCGCCTGCGCCCGGCGCCGAATGCATCGCCTGGGACGTGACCGCTCTGGGCCTGCCGCACTCCGGGCAGCCCTTCGCGGCCGGCCGCTTCACACAGCACATCGAGGTGCCGGGCGTCTGGCTGGAGCGCGGCACCATCGACGCTGCCGACACCGTGCTGATGAACGGCCGGCTCGGCCTCGCCGGGCACCGCTGCATGGCATCGGTCTTCTTCGTGGCGGGAGAGCCCCTGTCGCGCGAACGTCGCGAAACGGCCCTGGATGCGGCACGCGCCGCGATCGAAGCACATGCGCTGCGGCCCACGGCCGGCGCGACCAGCCCGCACCCGCAGGTGGTCACCGTGCGCGTGCTGGCCCCGGTGGTGGAGCCTGCGATGGAACTGCTGCGGCAGGTATGGGGCACGTGGCGCCAGCACCTCTGGGGCCTGGCGCCGCGGCAGCCGCGGATCTGGGCGATGTGAGGCCGGCCGCTCGCCTCAGCGGGCGGGCTTGCCGGGGGGCGCGGCAGGGATCGAGCGTTCCAGCTGGCTGGCCAGCATGCCGGCCACGATGCGCGCCACCGCTTTCGCATCCATCGCTTCGTCGAACAGCATTTCGACGGCGGCATAGATCATCTCCACCACGACGCGGCTGACCAGCCGCAGCTCGGCACGGTCCACCCCCGGCAGCACCTCCGCGAGCAACCGGGTCTGCGCTTCGGTGACTTCGGCGTGCGATGCCAGCCGCACCTCCTGCAGGGCGGGCACGGCGCGCAGTGCACGCATGATCCAGACGCCGGCCGGCGTGCGCCGCGTGGTTTCGTAGGTGTCCAGCAGCAGCCCTTCCAGCGCGTTGGCCAGGGCCTGCTCGCCGTGCAGGACCACCTCCGCGCCGATCCAGCGGCCCACGCATTCGTTCTGGGCCAGCATGAGCCGCCGGCCCAGTTCGGACAGCAGTGCGTACTTGTTCGGGAAATAGCGGTACAGGGCCGGCGGAGTGAGGCCGGCGCGTTCGCACACCAGATTGGTCGACAGCCGTTCGATGCCTACGTCGTCGAGCGTCTGGGCGGCTGCTTCGAGGATCCGCTCGAACGTATTCGCGGCCCGCTGCTGGGCCGGCTGGACTTTGGTGGCGAGGTCGGGCTGGGGCCGGCGGGCCCGGGAGGCGGTGGTCTGCTGCTTCATGTCGGTTCGGGATTCTCCTGGGGTACGGGACATGGCGTGCAGTTAGCGGCGACCATCCAATCACTGACCCATCGGCGGGTTGGGGCTGCGGGTCTCTCCACCCCACCCGCCTCGCCCCGGCGCGGCTGCTGGTTCGGCTGGCGGGACAGTGTTGAACCCGCAGGGCGGCCTGCCGACCCGCGCGGGGCGGTGCGCAGCTGGCCATGCAGGGGCCCGCGCCGGCATGCGCCGGATCAGAACGTTCCCGCGTAGGCCCCGCCGTCGGTCAGCACGTTCTGCCCCGTCATGTAGCCGGCCTGCACGCTGCAGAGGAAGGCACAGACCGCGCCGAACTCCTGCGCCGTGCCGTAGCGGCCGGCGGGGATCGCGGCCTGCTGGACGCGGCGCACTTCGTCTTCGCTCTTGCCCGACTTCTTCATCGCGGCCTGGATGTTGCCGGCCAGCCGGTCGGTGTCGAACTTGCCGGGCAGCAGGTTGTTGATGGTCACGCCCTGCGCGGCGATGCCGCTGCGCGCGGCGCCGGCCACGAAGCCCGTGAGGCCGCTGCGCGCGCCGTTCGAGAGGCCGAGGATGTCGATGGGCGCCTTCACCGCGCTGGAGGTGATGTTGACGATGCGCCCGAAGCCGCGCGCCGCCATGCCGTCCACCGTGGCCTTGATCAGCTCGATCGGCGTGAGCATGTTGGCATCCACCGCGCGGATCCAGGCATCGCGGTCCCAGTCGCGGAAGTCGCCGGGCGGCGGGCCGCCGGCATTGGTGACGACGATGTCGAAATCGCGGCCCGGCCCGCCCGGGGCCGAGAACGCCGCCTCGCGCCCCTCGGGCGTGGTGATGTCGGCCGCCACGGCGACCACCTGCGGCGGCGGCCCCTTCTGGCCTGCGGCGGCCGTGATCTCGGCGCCCGCCGAAGCCAGCCGCGCGGCGGCCAGCCGCAGGTCTTCGGGGTTGCGCGCATTGATGACCACGTTCACGCCCTCGCGCACGAGCGCTTCGGCGCAGCCGTAGCCCAGCCCCTTGCTCGCGCCGCAAACCAATGCCCATTTGCCGGAGATTCCGAGATCCATAGTGCTTGTCCTTTCGGGCCGCGCCCTGCGGCCCCGAAGTGGTGTGGGAGAAGAAATGACGGTAGAGGCGCAGGGCTGCGGCGCAGTGGTACCGCGTCCGGCCCCGTGCCCGACCCGTGATGGTACGAAGGGCGGCGGGCGCGCGTGCTGGCAGGGGTATCGGCGCAGGCCTGCAGTGCCGGGGCGGAACCGCGGCGAACGCATCTCAGGCGCCGCCAGCCCGCACCGGCGGCACCTTGCCGGCAAGGCGCGCTATGGTTTCCCGGGCACGGGGCGCCGCGCCGCCATGCGGGTGAAAACGAAGATGCCCGCGATCACCAGGGCCGTTCCGGCGGCCACCCAGAGCGTGAACGCCTCGTCCAGCAGCCACACCCCCATGAGGATGGTCGACAGCGGACCGACCATGCCGGTCTGCGCGGCCAGCCCGGCACCGATGCGCTCGATCGCCATCATCACCAGCAGCACCGGCACGGCCGTGCACAGCACCGCATTGAGCACGGACAGCCAGAGCACTTCCGGCGCCACCACGGCCGCCGAGAGCGGGCGCAGCAGCGCGAACTGCACGATGCAGCAGACGCAGGCCACGGTGGTGGCCAGCCCGACCAGCCGCATCGATCCGATGCGCTTCACCATTTCGCCGCTGTACACCAGATAGACCGCATAGCTCGCGGCCGAGAGGAACACCAGCAGCACGCCCCAGGCCACGTCCGGGCCCTGCAGGCTGGCCTCGTGGCCGAACACCAGCACCACGCCGCAGTAGCTGATCGCCATGCCCAGCACCTGGCCCCAGCGGATGCCGCGCCCGTAGAGCGCCCAGCCGAGCAGCACCACCAGCGTGGGGTTGAGGTAGAGGATGAGCCGCTCCAGGCTGGCGCTGATGTAGGCCAGGCCGGCGAAGTCGAGAAAGCTCGCGAGATAATAGCCCGTGACCCCCAGCCCCACCACACCCGCCCAGTCGCGCCGCGACAGGGGCGCCTTGCCCCGGCTCGCCCACCAGCCCATGGCCGCGAAGATCGGCAGGGCGAAGAGCATGCGGTACATGAGCAGCGTGACCGCGTCCACACCGTGGCGGTAGGCCAGCTTGACGATGATGGCCTTGCCGCTGAAGGCGATGGCGCCCACGAGGGCAAAGGTCAGGCCGGTGGTGATTTTGCGAGAGGAAGAAACTGCAGAGTCTTGAGGCACGGAACAGGGCGCGGGGAGATCTGTGAGGATTCGGCAGTGTCGCACGCAGCGCAGCGCCGAGGTTCCCACTTCTGGGAACCCAGGCACCGCCATCCGCGATGGCAGCCCGAACCCACAACACGCATGTGCGTGGCGCCCCGTCGTGTCGCCGCGTTGCCTTGCCATAATCCGCCCCAAATATGGGGAGGGAGAAACACGTGAAGAACGTATATGCCGGTGCCACTACACCGGAAAAAGAAGCCATCAGTGCGGCAAAACTCTACGAGATCGCCCTGGAAACCCGCAATCTCGAGATCAATCTGTTCTGGCAGCGGTGTAATTATTTTCTCGTCCTCAACTCCGGGCTGGCCGTGGGCTTTTTCAACATGAAAGAAAGCCCCTTGCAGGTGCCGACGGCCATCCTTGGCAGCGTCGTTTGCCTCCTTTGGTATCGCGTGGCCCTGGGCAGCAAGTATTGGCAGGAGCGTTGGGAAGACTGCCTCCGGCGGGTGGAGAGCGAGCTGCGCGAGAAAGAGCTGTACGCGAGCGACATCCCGCTTTTTTCCGCCGACTGGCGCACCATTCGGAGCGAGGTACGCGAGAGCTTGCAGGCCAACCGGCATGTCGGTATCGAGCGGGCCATCGACGAACAGATCATGTCCAAGCCTTCCGTGACGCTGTCCATGTTTTACCTGGTCATCGCCTTTGGATTGACCTGGCTGGGACTGATCGCCTATGGCCTGATCCGGGCATTGGATTGAGAGGGGAAAGAGGATGAACGAGACACAGCCACACGGTTCAAACCATCCCGATGAGCAGTACCGCCAATCTGCGGCACAGCGTGAAGCCCAGCGCGAGCAGGCCTACTACGACAGGAAATGGCAGGAAGACGAACGCTCATATAGCCGCAGGCAAGCGTCCAAGAGGTTCTGGGTGCTCGCCATCTTCGGATTTGCGGTCTTGTCGATGTTTGGCGCGCTGGTTTTTTCGAAGGTGCGCAAAGAGTTGGCACAGGTGTCGGCACTGGCACATCTCCAGGCACAGTTAACTCTCAGGCAGCGCACGATCGACGGGGAATCCCCGTTATCACCTCCCCCGCCAGCGCCTGTGCTGCTGGTGGCCCCTCCCGGCCCGGGCTCGGCGCCCCATGAAAAGCACTCTGAACGAGACGGCCTGCCGGTCGTGCCACCAGAGGTGTTCATCAAGCTGATGGACGCACTGTTCGGTGGGGGCACGGCCGCTGTTTCCAGCACGGCTGAACTGACGAAGAAGTTCGCGGAGGCTGGCATCCGCATCACCGAAGATGCAGCGCAGCAAATTCTCCGAGCCGTGCTGCGGCCCAAGAACACGCCCCCTGCGACGCCCGCCGGCGCCGCAGGGGGTGCCCCGACAGCGGCATCGGTCGGTCCGGTCCAGGTTTTCGTACAGTGCACGCCAACCCCACCCCAGGCCACGCCGGCACCGCGCCCGACCGTGCCGCGCAAGCCACCCCGCTGCACCGCTCCCAAGGAATCCCCCACCGCCCACCCGCACCGACAGGCCGACGAGCCAGCGACCGAAGAATCCAGCGGCCGTGCACCGGGAGCTTCCACGCAATGAGCCCCGCCGCAGCAGGCACCTCAGAGGTCCATGCATGGCGGGGGGGGTTATCAAGGGTCTTCGGCCTCTCTGGCCGGAGCCAACGCTCCATACAGCCGTCCTGTCCGCCAGGGATGAACTGTGCAGCCCCCGCATGACCGCGCTGGGGCCGACCGCACACTGCAAAGCAAAAGGGCGCCCTCAGGGCGCCCTTTTGCTGCGTAAATAGCGGGGAGCCCGTGGCTCCCCATTCGTGGTGCGCTGTCAGTCCTCGACGAAGGCCTCTTCGCGCTTCTTGCTCACGGCCGGCAGCAGCACGACGATCAGCAGCAGCACGGCGGCCACCAGGAGGCCGGCGGAGATCGGACGCGTGACGAACACGCTCCAGTCGCCGCGCGACAGCAGCAGCGCACGGCGCAGGTTCTCTTCCATCATCGGCCCCAGGATGAAGCCCAGCAGCAGCGGTGCGGGTTCGGTGCCCAGCTTGTGGAACACATAGCCCACGAAGCCGAAGATGCCGACCAGCCACACGTCGAACGTGTTGTTGTTGGTGCCGTACACGCCCACCGCGCAGAACAGCACGATGGAGGGGAACAGCCAGCGGTAGGGCACGGTGAGCAGCTTGATCCACATGCCGATCAACGGCAGGTTCAGGATGATCAGCATCGCGTTGCCGATCCACATCGAGGCGATCAGGCCCCAGAACAGCTCGGGGTTGCTGGTCATCACCTGCGGGCCGGGCTGGATGTTGTGGATCGTCATGGCACCCACCATCAGCGCCATCACGGCGTTGGGCGGAATGCCCAGCGTCAGCAGCGGGATGAAGGAGGTCTGCGCACCGGCGTTGTTGGCCGACTCGGGAGCCGCCACGCCGCGGATGTTGCCCTTGCCGAAGGGCACTTCGCCCGGCTTCAGCTTGGTCTTCTTCTCGATCGTGTAGGCCGCGAAGGCCGCCAGCAGCGCGCCGCCACCGGGCAGGATGCCGAGCGCAGCGCCCAGCGACGTGCCGCGCAGCACGGCGGGGATCATGCGCTTGAAGTCTTCCTTGGTGGGGAACAGGCCCTGCACCTTGGCCGTGAACACCTCGCGGTCGTCCTCGGGCTTGGACAGGTTGGCGATGATTTCACCGTAGCCGAACACACCCATGGCGATCACGACGAAGTTGATGCCGTCGGTCAGTTCGGGGATGTCGAAGCTGTAGCGGGCCACGCCCGAGTTCACGTCGGTGCCGACCAGGCCGAGCAGCAGGCCCAGCACGATCATGGACACGGCCTTGAGCAGCGAGCCCGAGGCCAGCACCACGGCGCCGATCAGGCCCAGCACCATCAGGGACAGGTATTCGGCAGGGCCGAACTTGAAGGCCACTTCGGTCAGCGGGGGCGCGAAGGCCGCCAGGATCAGCGTGCCCACGCAACCGGCGAAGAACGAACCCAGGCCGGCGGCTGCCAGCGCGGGCCCGGCACGGCCCTTGCGCGCCATCTGGTAGCCGTCGATCACGGTCACCACCGAGGATGACTCGCCCGGCAGGTTCACCAGGATGGCGGTGGTCGATCCGCCGTACTGCGCGCCGTAGTAGATGCCCGCCAGCATGATGAGCGCGGCCACCGGGGGCAGCGCGTAGGTGGCCGGCAGCAGCATGGCGATGGTGGCCACGGGGCCGATGCCGGGCAGCACGCCGATGAGGGTCCCCAGGATACAGCCGATCAGGCAGTAGATGAGGTTCTGGAAGGTGAAGGCGACGCCGAAGCCGGTCGCCAGGTTGTCAAACAATTCCATGGTGTTCGATGCCTCTGCTTAACCCGAAATGAAGCTCGGCCACACGGGGAACTGCAGTTTCAGCGCCCACACGAAAGCCACATAGCTGCCCACCGCCAGGATGGTGGCGAGGATGAACACTTCCTTGGCGTTGAACGTGTCGCCCGCCAGGCTCGCGATGAACACGAGCGCGTAGATGGCGACGATCAGGCCCATGGCCGGCACGCCGAAGGTCGGCAGGCCCGCCAGCAGCACGCCGAACGCGAAGTTGGATGCCAGGATGAAGAACAGCGGCTTCCAGGCCCACTTTCCGATCTTGTCGCCGTCGTTGCCGCTCTCCACCACGGTGGCGTAGAACATGACGGCTGCACCCAGGACCGCGAGCAGGATGCCCAGGATCAGAGGGAAATAACCCGGGCCCATGCGGGCACCGCTACCGATGCTGTAGTTGGTGGCGCCGACCGCAAAGGCGACTCCCACCCCCATGAACATGAGGCCTGAAAAGAAATCTTTCTGGCTCTTGATTTTCACGAAACCACTCCTTACACGAAGTTGACGGGCGATTGTGCAATCACGCCCTTGGGAAGGCGATGTGGATACCACCTATCGGGCACCTAGGGAAAACCGCAAGGCGCACAGCGGGGGCGCCTGCGCGCTTTTGCGGGTTTTCGCGGACCGGAACGCGGCGGTCAGGCCGGGGCCGCCGGGGCCGGCCGGTCACGTGACTCCAGCGGCGGCGTGGCGGTGATGACTTCTTCCAGCGTGGTCACGCCCTCGGCCACGCGCAGCGCGCCCGCCAGGCGCAGCGGGCGCATGCCGTCCTGCACGGCCTGGCGGCGCAGCGCGTCGATGGAGGGCGACTGGTTGATGCGGTCCTTGAGCGCCTCGCTCATGGTGAGCAGCTCGTAGAGCCCCATGCGGCCGTGGAAGCCCGTCATGCGGCAGTCCACGCAGCCCACGGGCTTGTAGGGCTGGTAGCCGCCGGTGATCTTCCAGGGCCGCACCACTTCGGCCAGACGCTCGATGTCGGCCGCTTCGTCGCGCTGGCGGCACTGCCGGCAGAGCGTGCGCACCAGGCGCTGCGCGAGCACGCCCAGCAGCGTGGCGTTGATGAGGTAGGGCGGCACGCCCAGCTCCATGAGCCGGCTGACCGTCGAGGGCGCATCGTTGGTGTGCAGGGTCGAGAACACGAGGTGCCCCGTGAGCGCGGCCTGCACTGCCATCTCGGCCGTCTGCAGGTCGCGGATCTCGCCCACCATGAGGATGTCCGGGTCCTGCCGCATGAGCGCGCGCAGGCCTTCCGCGAAGCTGAAGTCGAGCTGCGGCTGCACCTGCGTCTGGTTGAAGCTGGGCTCGATCATCTCGATCGGGTCTTCCACCGTGCTCACGTTCACCTCCTCGGTGGCCACGCGCTTGAGCGTGGAGTAGAGCGTGGTGGTCTTGCCCGAGCCCGTGGGCCCCGTCACGAGGATGATGCCGTGCGGGCGCCGCACGAGCTTCTCCCAGCGCTGCGCGTCGTGCGGCGTGAAACCCAGGGCGTCGAGGTCCTTCACGGCGTTGTCCGGGTCGAAGATCCGCATCACCATCTTCTCGCCGAAGGCCGTGGGCAGCGTGGAGAGGCGCATTTCGACCTCGTCGCCACGCGGGTTGCGGGTCTTGATGCGGCCGTCCTGCGGGCGGCGCTTCTCGACCACGTCCATGCGGCCCAGCAGCTTCACGCGCGAAACCATGGCGTTCAGCACGCCCATGGGCATCTGGTAGACCGGGTGCAGCACGCCGTCGATGCGAAAGCGGATCACGCCCTGCTCGCGGCGCGGCTCCAGGTGGATGTCGCTCGCGCGCTGGTCGAAGGCGTACTGCCAGAGCCAATCCACCACCTTGACCACGCCCTGGTCGTTGGCGTCGAGCTGCTTGTTGCTGCGGCCCAGCTCGACCAGCTGCTCGAAGCTGCTGCCCGCGCTGGCGCCGCCCGCCTTCTGCGCGGCGCGCACCGACTTGGCGAGCGCGAAGAATTCCGCCGTGTAGCGGTGGATGTCCTGCGGATTGGCCACCACGCGGCGCACCGCGCGGCGCGCCTGGCGCTCCACTTCGGCCACCCAGTCGTCGATGAAGGGCTCGGCCGTGGCCACCACCACTTCCTTGGGCGTGACCTGCACGGGCAGCACCTTGTGGCGCTCGGCGTAGCTGGCGCTCATGGTGTCGGCCACGCGGCCCACATCCACCTTGAGCGGGTCGATGCGCAGGTAGCCCAGGCCGCAGCGGCCCGCCAGGTATTCGGTGAGGCTCTCCAGGTCGAGCGGCTTGCCGTCGCTGGCGCGCGCCATGGCCACGCTGGCCAGGCGCACCAGCGGGTGCTGCCGGCTCTCGGCCTGCGAGCAGCGGTTGACGGTGCGCTCGGCCTCTTCGGCGGAGATGACGCCGTCGCTGCGCAGCCAGTCGACGATGCGGCGCCAGTCGAGCGGGCCGGCGGGGCCGCGTGCGGCCTGCGGCGCCTGCGGAGCTTGCACGCCGGCGGGCGGCTCCGGCGCCGCGGCCCCGGCGCCGTCTCGGGAAGGGGGAAGGCTGCGGCTCATGGATGGGACTCCCTCAATCGACAGGCTTGAAGACACGCGGCCACTTGGCCGCGGGCAGGTCCCAGCGGGCCTGCACGGCCTCGGCGCGGGCCAGCAGGTCGGCGCGGCGGGGCCGCTGGGGCGTGCGCTGTGCCAGCACCACGGTGTTGCCCTCGCGCGTGGGCTTGAAGGCCCAGAGCGCATCGGCCCCGAAGGCCTCGGCCATGCGCGCCAGGCTGCGCTCGTAGCTGGACGAGCGGCCGAAGAGGTTGACGGTCATCGCGCCGTCCTCGGTGAGCAGCGCGCGGCAGTCGGCATAGAACTCGGCGCTGTCGAGCACCGGCGCCGCGGCCTCGTGGTCGTAGAGATCGACGGCCAGCGCATCCACGGTGCCGTGCCACTCGGGCTTGCGGATCTCCTGGGCGGCATCGGCAAGCACCACGCGCAGCTTCGGCCCGTCGGGCGGCAGCTTGAACCAGGCGCGGCACACGGCATGCACCTGCGGGTTCAGCTCGATGGCCGTGCAGCACATGCGCAGCTTCTTGTGGCAGAACTTGGTGATGGCGCCGGCGCCCAGGCCCAGCTGCATGGCGTGGCGCTTGCCCACGCTGGCTGGCTCCACGAAGAGCAGCCACGCCATCATGCGCTGCACGTACTCCAGCTCGATCTCGAACGGCTCGCCGATGCGCATGGAGCCCTGGATCCAGGGCGTGCCCAGGTGCAGGTGGCGCACGTCGCCATCATCGGAAACGCTGACTTCGGGCAGCTCGGCGGCTGCGGCTTTCTTGCGGGTGGTCATTCAGTCGATCAATCCAAAGGGGGCGAAGGCCGCGGCCCAGGCGGCGCGCTTGCGCTCGAAGCTCCACGAGGCGTTCGCGGGGCTGGTGGAGGGCAGCCGCAGCGAGGGCACGGGGCCGTCCTCCAGCCCGGCCGGCAGGTCCAGCGCCGTGCGCACGGCGCGCGCATGCTTGAAGCTCTCGCCGCCATTGTGGGCGATGGCCGAAAGGCGCGGGCAGCGCGCGCGCAGCGCGGCGAAATCGTTCACGGCCGCGTTGCGGATGCGGGTGTCCAGGCTGCCCTCGCGCTCGCAGGCGGCGTAGACGTCCCACAGCCCCAGGCCGCGCGCCAGCAGCCACGCGCAGCGCTCGGGGTAGCGGTCGCGGCCGGGCAGCGGGTGCTGCGGCCAGAGCGCCTGCAGGATGGGCCAGAAATGGTTCTGCGGGTGCCCGTAGTACTGCCCCGCGCGCAGCGAGGCCACGCCGGGAAAGCTGCCCAGCACCAGCACCACCGTGCGCTCCGAGACGAGCGGCGCCAGCCCGACGAGGCGGGCGGGCGCGGCGGTGCCGGGAGCGTCGGGGGTCATGTCGGCGGAGGATGGCATGCGATGGGGGAGAAAAACAGGAGGGGCGCCACGCACGGCGCCGCACTATCAATATCGTAGCAATCTTTTCAATGAATACGCCGGCATGAAGCATATTTCATGCTGAACTCTCCCCGTCCGGCCCGGGCACCAGCCCCGCCAGGCGCGGCAGTGCCGCGAGCGAATTCGCGTGCGCGGCGCGGCCCAGGTCCTCCACCGCCATGCCGCGCAGCCCGGCCACCACCTGCGCGATGCGCGGCAGCTCGCCCGGCGTGTTGCGCGCGGGCGGGGCGCCGGCCTCGCGCTCGGCGGCGGTGACGTAGAGCCAGTGCGGCGGGATGTCGGGCGCATCGGTCTCCAGCACGATGGCGTCCAGCGGCAGCTCGGCCGCGAGCCGGCGCAACTGCAGCGCGCGGTCGAAGGTGACCGCGCCGCCGAAGCCGAGCCTGAAGCCCAGGTCGACGAAGGCCCTGGCCTGCTGCAGGCTGCCGTTGAACGCATGGGCGATGCCGCCCACCGCGCCCAGGTCGCGCAGGCCCTTGAGCACCTTGTCCACCGAGCGCCGCGTGTGCAGGACCACGGGCAGCTTCCAGTGCCGCGCGAGGCGCAGCTGCTCGCGGTAGAAATGCTCCTGGCGCGCCGGGTCGAGCCCCGGCACGAAATAGTCGAGCCCGATCTCGCCCACCGCCACCAGCCGCGCGTCCTGCGCATGCCGCTCCAGCGCCTGCGCGAGCGCATCGAGGTCGCCATCCTCCGCGCGGCCGGTGAAGAGCGGGTGGATGCCGAGCGCATAGCTGTCGCCATGGCGGTGCGCGAGCGCGCGCACAGTATCGAAGTTGCCCCGCTCGACGGCCGGCACCACGCAGTGCGCCACGCCCGCCGCCGCGGCCTCGGCGCGCACGCGGTCCTGGTGGTCGCGGCCCGCATGGGCCTCGAACTCGTCGAGGTGGCAGTGCGTGTCGATCCAGGGCCCGGCGGCTGCGGCAGCAGCAGCGCCGGGCGGGGGAGCGGAGAGGGGTGCGGGCATGCGGCGATGATGCCCCAAGCCGGTGCGCCGGCGCGTGGGACCAATCCCCTGCCGGATACTGCCTGTGACATGCGGCCGCGCACGTTCCGTGCTACCGTGGACAGACCCGCGGCCGCGCCGTTGCGCCCCCCTGGCGCACGGGCCGCCACCCCCTGCCCCGAGGTGACCGCATGCCCAGGCCTGCCCGCTACAGCCCCAGCCAACGCTCCCGTCCAGCGGCTGCCGCGCCCGCAGCGCATGCGCCCGGCACTCCCGCATCCGCGCCGGCGGCTCCGCTCCCCGCCACGGCCGCGCAGGCCGCAGGCGCGGCCCCCTCCCCCGCGGTGGTGCCACCGGCCGCACGCAGCCACCGGCCGCTGCAGGCCGCCATCGCGCTGCTCGTGCTGATGCTCGCGGCCAGCCTCTGGTGGGGCTGGCGGCAGTCGCAGGGCGTGCCGCAGCGCCTCACCCAGAAGGACATCGACGCCGCCGTGCTGCACACGCTGCAGACGCAGCCGCTGCCCTCCGCCGCGGCGCGCGCGGCCGCCGCCGTGGCGCCCTCGGTGGTGCGCGTGGAGGGCTTCGCCCGCACCAGGAAGGGCAAGGAGGAAGAGCGCGGCGTGGGCACGGGCCTGGTGATCGTCGACAAGGGCGTGATCCTCACCAACCTGCACGTGGTGCGCGGCGCCTCGCGCATCCAGGTCACCTTCGCCGACGGCTCCGAGAGCGATGCCTCGCTCACCGGCGCGCAGCCCGCCAACGACCTCGCCGTGCTGCAGGCCCACAAGGTCCCCGACGACCTGCAGGCCGCGCCGCTGCGCTCCACGCAAGGCCTGCAGCCGGGCGATGGCGTGGTGGCCATCGGCTTTCCGTTCGGCATCGGGCCGTCGGTGTCGTCGGGCGTCATCTCGGGGCTGCAGCGCGAGTTCGATTCGCCGCAGGGCAAGCAGGAGATGCGCAACCTGATCCAGTTCGACGCCGCGGCCAACCCCGGCAACTCGGGCGGCCCGCTCATCACGCTCGACGGCGAGGTGGTGGGCATCGTTACCGCCATCCTGAACCCCACGCCCGCGCGCACCTTCATCGGCATCGGCTTCGCGGTGCCCATCGAGAACGCGGCGCAGGCGGCCGGCATGCCGCCGTTCTGACGACCCACCCCCCTTCCCTATCCTCGCCAGGAGCCTCCAATGGACACCACCGCGCCCCCCACGGCCGCCGCCACCGCCACGCTGATGGAGCAGATCCTCTACGAGGTCAAGCGCGTGGTGGTGGGCCAGGACCGCTTCCTGGAGCGCGTGATGGTCGCCATGCT
Organism: Acidovorax sp. NCPPB 4044; assembly: GCF_028069655.1. Lineage (NCBI taxonomy): Bacteria > Pseudomonadati > Pseudomonadota > Betaproteobacteria > Burkholderiales > Comamonadaceae > Acidovorax > Acidovorax sp. NCPPB 4044. The sequence goes on along the minus strand of NZ_JAMCOS010000001.1, from coordinate 507,653 downwards.
CGCGCAGGGCCACCTGCTGGTCGAAGGCGTGCCGGGCCTGGCGAAGACACTCACGGTGAAGACGCTCGCGAGCACCGTGCGCGGCACCTTCAAGCGCATCCAGTTCACGCCCGACCTCGTGCCCGCCGACCTCGTGGGCACGCGCATGTACCACCAGCGCACGGGGGAGTTCGCCACCACGCTGGGCCCGGTGTTCACGCACCTGCTGCTGGCCGACGAGATCAACCGCGCGCCCGCCAAGGTGCAGAGCGCGCTGCTGGAGGTGATGCAGGAGCGGCAGGTGACCATCGCGGGCGAGACCCATCCGCTGCCCAGCCCCTTCCTCGTGATGGCCACGCAGAACCCCATCGAGACCGAGGGCACCTACCAGCTGCCCGAGGCGCAGGTGGACCGCTTCATGATGAAAGTGCTGGTGGGCTACCCGACCGAGGAAGAGGAGTTCGTCATCGCGCAGCGCGCGCTCGCCGAGCCCGTGCAGGTGGCCGCCGTGGCCACCACCGCGCAGCTCGCCGCGCTGCAGGCCGAGCGCCGCCGCGTGTACGTGGACCCGTCGCTGCTGCAGTACGCCGTGCGGCTCGTCGCAGCCACCCGTGCGCCCGCGCAGTACGGCCTGCCCGAACTCGCGCCGCGCATCGCCTGCGGCGCGAGCCCGCGCGCCACCATCCACATCGCCGAGGGCGCGCAGGCGCTGGCCATGCTGCGCGGGCGCGGCTACGTGCTGCCCGAGGACATGGCCGACCTCGTGCCCGACGTGCTGCGCCACCGCATCACGCTCTCCTACGAGGCGCTGTCGGACGGGCTCGACGCCGACGCGCTGATCGCGCAGCTCATGGCGCGCCTGCCCGCGCCCGCCCGGCCGCTCGCCCACGACACCCAGAACGAGGTGCTCCATGCCGCCGCGCAGCGCGCCTGAACCCTCCGCGCCCGCCCGGCCCGCCACGCCCCTGCCCGGCACGGGCGCGGCCGAGCGCCTGCTGCGCCGGCTCGAATGGACCGTGGTGCGCCGCCTCGACGGCCTGCTGCAGGGCGACTACCGCACGCTGATGCGCGGCGCCGGCCTGGACCTGTCGGACCTGCGCGAATACCAGGCCCACGACGACGTGCGCCACATCGACTGGAACGTCACCGCGCGGCTCGGAACGCCCCATGTGCGCGTGTATTCCGAAGACCGCGAGATGGGTGCCTGGTTCCTGCTGGACCTGAGCCCCTCGGTCGATTTCGGCCCCCCGGGGCAGGCCAAGCGCGACCAGCTCACGGGCTTCGTCGCGGTGCTCGCGCGGCTGCTCACGCGCCACGGCAACCGCGTGGGCGCCCTGCTTTTCGGCGGCCACCGCGATGCCGTGCTGCCGCCGCGCTCGGGCCGCACCCACGTGCTGCGGCTCATCGACGCGCTCGCGCCGCCCGCGCAGGCACCGGCCCGCCCGCCCGGCGCCACCGAACTGCACCGGCTGCTGGAGTCGGCCGTGGCCACCGTGCGGCGGCGCTCGGCCGTGTTCGTCGTCTCCGACTTCCTGAGCGCGCCGGGCTGGGAGAGGCCGCTCGCGCACCTCGCGCAGCGCCACGACGTGGTCGCCGTGCGGCTGCTCGATCCGCTGGAGCTGGAGTTGCCCGACGTGGGCCTCGTGCACCTGCGCGACCCCGAGACCGGCGAGCAGCTCACCGTGGACACGCGCGACCGCGGCTTCCGCCACCGCTTCGCGCGGCTCGCCGCCGACCGTGAGGCGGCCCTGCGCACGGCACTGGCGCGCGCGGGCGCCGACACGCTGGAGCTGGCCACCGACGACGACCTGCTGGACGCGATGGTGCGCTTCATGGAACTGCGCGGGCAGGCGGTGCGCGCGCGCCGCCGGGCTCCCCTGGCCCCGCTGCCGCGCAGGCCGGCGCACGCCTGACTCCCGCCCGGACCCCGCCCCCACGAAGGAGCCGACACCATGGTCTTTCTCTGGCCCACCTTCCTCTGGCTGCTGCTCGCGCTGCCGGTGCTCGTGCTGCTCTACGCGTGGCTGCTGCGCCGCCGCAAGGCCGTCGCCCTGCACTACCCGGGCCTGGGCCTCGTGCGCGCGGCGATGGGCACGCGCTCGCGCTGGCGCCGCCACGTGCCGCCGCTGCTCTTCCTGCTGGGGCTCGCGGCGCTGCTGGTGGCGGCGGCGCGGCCGCTGGCCGTGCTGTCGCTGCCCTCGCAGCAGCAGACCATCATGCTGGCGATGGACGTGTCCGGCAGCATGCGCGCGGCCGACGTGCTGCCCGACCGGCTCACCGCCGCGCAGAACGCCGCCAAGGCCTTCATTGCCGACCTGCCGCGCCACGTGCGCGTGGGCATCGTGGCCTTCGCCGGCAGCGCGCAGCTCGCGCAGCTGCCCACGCAAAGCCACGAAGACCTCACCCGGGCCATCGACAGCTTCCAGCTGCAGCGCGGCACGGCCACGGGCAACGGCATCCTGCTCTCGCTGGCCACGCTGTTCCCCGATGCCGGCATCGACATCTCCGCGCTCGGCGGCCGGCAGGCGATGGCGCGCTCGCAGTCCATCGACGAGGTCGGGCGCAGCCTGCAGCAGCGCGGCAACGGCAGTGGCACCGCGGCGCCGCGGCCCGCGCCCGTCGCGCCGGGCTCCTACACCTCGGCCGCGATCATCATGCTCACCGACGGGCAGCGCACCACGGGCGTGGACCCGCTGGAGGCCGCGCAGTGGGCCGCCGACCGGGGCGTGCGCGTCTATACCGTGGGCGTGGGCACCGTGGCGGGCGAGACCATCGGCTTCGAGGGCTGGTCGATGCGCGTGCGCCTGGATGAGGACACGCTCAAGGCCGTGGCATTGCGCACCAACGCCGAGTACTTCCACGCAGCCACCGCGGCCGACCTGAAAAAGGTCTACGAAACCCTCAGCTCGCGCCTCACGGTGGAGAAGAAGGAGACCGAGATCTCCGCCCTGCTGGCGCTGGCGGGCGCGGCCTGCATGGTGCTGGCGGCGATCCTCTCGGTCTGGTGGTTCGGACGGGTCATGTAGTGTTTTTGCCTCCATGCCGCCGGATCCATTCAATAGTTTGCTATTAATTCAATAGCAAACTGACGCCCTGCCCCAGGACGAGCGCCTCCAAATCCTCGGCCATCTCTTCAGGGCTTGGTATTGGGGCAGCCCGGTATCTGCGCCGCTTCCGTGCATTCCGGTGGGATGTTTTCAAACATGACGCTCCCTGCATAGACTGTGTTGAATTGCACGGGCGGATCAAGATGCCAACTAATGTCACCGCCGCCGATGAGATCGACCACCTCGCTTTCTCCCAGCAGTTCTTTGGGCTCAACCCGGTACAGGCGGAAGATGGCGGGGTATTTCTGGTCGTAATGCACGATGCGCTGCCACAGCGATGCGTGGTAAGTCTCCAGCCGATAGACACCGTGGGGGCTGTTGTCGATGGTGAAAAGCGTTGGCCGTGTCGCATACCAGCCCAGCACCATGCAGGCATTCAATGCCAGGCACCAGACGATGCAGGGCACGTTCTTGAGATCGGATAGTTTCATCACCACTCCAACTTGATCGGAAAAGGAAGGCGCACGCGGTGCACGTCGGAGACGACCATGAAATCCCCGCCTCGGCCATGCAGCGCACGCCATTGCCTGAAATGCCGGTTCTGCACCAGATAGCTCTGGCGGCTCGCGTCGGCGGCATCGGCGTACATCCACTGCTCGTCGAGGGGAATGTCCATCGCGGACCGGGGGATGCGCTGCACGCCGCGAGGCCCCCAGAAGCCCAGCGGCTGCGACAGGAAGGAATCGTCGTTGAAGTCATAGGAATCGCGCAGGTAGAAGGCCAACTCGTCGATGGCGACGGCGGCCTTGCCGTGCCCCTCGGGCGTTACCAGGCCAGACACCGCGACCTTGAGCGTCGCCTCGCCCATGGCGCCGTAGAAGTCGTCCATGGGGTCGCTGGGTCGGCCCACGCTCAGGAAATTCACCTGGCAGGTGTCGTCCAGTATCTTGGCCGGCTGGTTCAGATCGCCGAAACGCCAGGGCCGGATTTGTCCTCTCGTCTGCTGTTCAACACGTTTCTTCAGCTCCACCCTCCCCGCAGGGCTGTTCCATCGCGCCTGCAGTTGGGACACGGCGGCCCGCACACGGGAAAAGCCCAAGGCCCAGCCCATGGTGACCACGTTTTCTTCCAATTGCGAGGTGGGCAACTGGTGTAGCTTGTTTGGCGACTTGCTGATTTTGATCGGCAGGCTGATCGCAAACCCCGCTCCCCTGAACCACCGATCCATCAACGCCGCCGCCACCGGCCATCCCAGGCGCGAGCGCATCACGCCCGGGATCTCATCGAGCTGGAAGCGCCGGGTCTTGGGCGGCAGTTTCTTTTCGAGTTCCGCGCGCGTGCGCGCCCTGTCCACATGGACGATATCGTTCACTGGCCTCTCCCCCCGCTTGGGTTTCCTCGTTTTTCCGGGACCGGATTCTGACGGGAAAAGGGACGAGGGAAGAGAAAAGTCACGGCTCTTTGGTGACTGCGGGTAACGGCCTCTGCTGGATCTGCAGGCTGGCATCCGGACGATCTGGCGGCTCTGCCGGGGCTATCGGGTGGTGGGCGATTGCCCTGGCGGCCCGCTCTGCCCGGCGCGGCCGTGCCGCCGGAATCAGGCCGGGTTGTCGATCTCGATGAAGCGGTGCTCCACGCCCAGCGTGGCCGCCACGTGCGCCGCCGCCGCCGGGGCGCCGTAGCGCTCGGTGGCGTGGTGGCCGGCGGCGATGAAGGCCACGCCGGTCTCGCGCGCCAGGTGCGCCTGCGGCTCGGAGATCTCGCCCGTGATGAAGGCATCGGCCCCGGCCGCGATGGCGCCCTCGAAGAAGCCCTGCGCGCCGCCCGTGCACCAGGCCACGCGGCGGATCGGCCGCGCGGTGCCGGCCCCCTCCCCGGGCACGACCAGCGTCACCGGCCGGCCCAGCGCGGCTTCCACCCGCGCGGCGAGCGCGCCCGCACCGGCGATGTCGGCCGGCGCGCAGAAGCCCAGGTCCTGGTCGCCGAAGCGCACGTCGGCCGGCGCCAAGCCGAGCACGCGGCCCAGTTGCGCGTTGTTGCCCAGCTCGGGGTGCGCGTCCAGCGGCAGGTGGTAGGCGATGAGGTTGATGTCGTGCGCCAGCAGGCGCTGCAGCCGCTGCTTCATCCAGCCCGTCACGCGGCCGTCCTGCCCGCGCCAGAACAGGCCGTGGTGCACGAAGAGCGCGTCGGCGCCGGCATCGATGGCCGCGTCGATCAGCGCGCGGCTGGCCGTCACGCCGCTCACGATGCGGCGGATGCGGGGCGTACCCTCCACCTGCAGGCCGTTGGGGCCGTAGTCCTTGAAGCGGGCGGGCTGCAGCAGGCCGTCGAACGCGGCGAGCAGGTCGTCCCGGGAAACCCCGGGGGTAGAGCCATCGGTGGAAGAAGGTACAACAGGGGCCGTCATGCCGGGAATTGTGGCAGGGCCCGCGCCAGGGAGGCGCGCCGCCCGCAGGCCGCCCGGCGCCGGACCACGACAACCGCGCACAGACCGCCACCGAGGCGGCGGCGCCACAGGAGGGATCGCCACACCACCACCGCCAACGCCCCCGGGCCGGGCCGGGCCTGCCGTGCCTGCCCACCCCTCCCCCCTGCCTATTTTTCGCAGTCCCCACCCCCCACATCCGCCACGCCATGCCCTCCGCACAGCCCGCCACCCACGTCTCCCCGATCAAGCTCCACCTCGTCTCCAGGGATGCCGCCCAAGGCGACTTCCGCATCACCGGCCAGGGCACGGCCTCCGTGCGCCTGCCCGCCGATGCGGGCGCACACTCGCTCACCATCGCGCTGCGGCCGGCCAAGCCGGGCAAGGCGCCGGCCGGCGCCTGCGGCCTGACCGTGGATGCGGCCAGCGCCGTGCTCTGGGTCGAGAAGAACGGCGAGCGCTATGAGCTGGCCCGCAGCACGGCCCCCAAGGCCCTGCTGCAGGCCCACACCAACCAGTCGTACTGGCTGAGCCTGGACAGCAACAACCGCCGCCTGCGCTACGGCAAGGGCGAGATGCTGCTGCACCTGATGCAGTGCGAGTACGCCTTCCCCGAAACGTCGGACCCGCTCGGGCTCGGCAAGCTGGCCCCCACGCTGGGGCGCGTCGAGGTGCGCGGGGCGGGCGACCACCCGCACCTCCTGCTGCGGCCGATCCCCGTCAACCTGGACCCGGCCCCGCTCGTCGTCCGGCCCGAGGACATCACGCTCGACCTCATCGCGCAGAACACCGTCAGCGTGGCGCAGAACCTGCCCAAGGAATGCCAGCTGCTGTACGCCAACGTGGCCGGGCCGAACATCCGGCTCGCATCGCCGGACTTTCCGGAGTTCGCGCAGGCCATCCAGTATTCGATCGCCACGCCCGGCAAGATGTGCTTCGAGAAGCTGAAGGAGAAAGCCGGCGGCGAAGGCGGCTTCAGCTACCTGCGCATCACGCTGGACGGCAACCTCGGGGACTCGCCGGGCCAGCCCTATGTGCTGGAGGTGTGGCCCGCGGGCAGCCATTCGCCCATCCACGACCACGGGCAGGCCAACGCCATCATCAAGGTGCTGCACGGCCAGATCCTGATCGAGTGGTTCGGCACGCTGAGCCCGCAGGACGAGACCTCCTGGGGCCACATGCTCGCGCACGCGGGCGACGTGACCTTCCTCACGCCGCAGTACTACCAGATCCACCGGCTCAGCAACCCGTCGCCGCGCGCGGGCGGCGACTTCTGCGCCACCATCCAGTGCTACCGGTACGCCAACAAGGACCGCCAGCACTACGAGTTCTTCGACTACATCGACGACAAGGAGCAGCGCGTCGAGCATTTCCGGCCCGACTCGGACTGGACCTACCGCGAGTTCAAGCAGCTGATCCAGAAGGAATGGGCCGAGGCCATGCACGGCCTCTCGCCCACCGCCTGAAGGCCGCGCGGGGCGCCCGGCAGGGGGCCCCGCGCAGCGGCTGCCCGGCCGGGATCAGGTCCGCGCGGCAGGCGGCTGCCAGCCGCGCGAGGCCAGCGGCACGAAGCCCAGCGCGAAGCCCAGCAGGCCCATGGCCGCCACATAGTGCGCGGGCGCCAGCAGATCGTGCTGCTGCCACACGGTGATGAGGATCGGCGTGATGCCGCCGAACACCGCATAGGCCATGTTGTAGGAGAACGAAAGCCCCGAGAAGCGCACCTCGGGCGGGAAGGCACGCACGCCCACGATGGGCAGCAGCGCGATCGAACCCACGAAGAAGCCGATCAGCGCGTAGTTGCGCACCAGCGTCCCGGGCGTGCCGGGCAGGCCCAGGTAGAACAGGTACGACGTGGCGAACAGGCCGCCCCAGCCCACGAGCATCACCGCGCGCGTGCCGAAGCGGTCGTTGGCCCAGCCCGCCACCACGCAGCCGATGGTCAGCGTGAGCGTGGCCACGGCATTGGCCTCCAGCGCCAGCGTGGCGGGGATGTGGAAGGCCTTCTGCAGGTACGACGGCGTGATCAGCACCACGACCACCACCGCGGTGGACAGCACCCAGGTCATCAGTGCCACGAGCAGCATCGCGCCCTTGTGGTCGCGCAGGATGGTCTTGAGCGGCATCTCGTTGGCGACGGCGCGGCGCGCGGCCAGTTCCTGGAACACCGGCGTCTCGTGCAGGAAGCGGCGCAGGTACACCGACACTAGGCCGAACACGCCGCCCAGGATGAACGGAATGCGCCACGCGAAGCCCTGCACCTCGGCGGGCGAATAGCTGCGGTTGATGGCAATGGCCACGAGCGAGCCCAGCAGGATGCCGCCCGTGATGCCGGCCGTGAGCGTGCCCACGCCCAGGCCATAGCGGTTTCTGGGCACGTGCTCGGCCACGAACACCCAGGCGCCCGGCATCTCGCCGCCGATGGCCGCGCCCTGCAGCACGCGCATCGCCAGCAGCAGCAGCGGCGCCGCCACGCCGATGCTGGCGTAGGTGGGCAGCAGGCCGATCACCAGCGTGGGCACGGCCATGAGGAAGATCGACAGGCTGAACATGCGCTTGCGGCCCAGCTTGTCGCCGAAGTGCGCGATCACGATGCCGCCGATCGGGCGCGCCAGGTAGCCCGCCGCGAAGATGCCGAAGGTCTGCAGCTGGCGCAGCCAGTCGGGCATGTCGGGCGGGAAGAACAGCCCGCCCACCACCGTGGCGAAGAAGACGTAGATGACGAAGTCGTAGAACTCGAGCGTGCCGCCCAGCGCGGACAGGCCCAGCGTCTGGTAATCGCGGCGGGTGAGCGGCCGGTGGGGCTGCGCGGCGGCGTCCACGGGCGCGGCGGCGGAGGGGGAAGAGGAAGTCATGGCAGGGTCCGGAAGATCACGGGAAGCAGCATCGGCCCGGGCACCCATCCACCGGGGGGGACGGTGCGGTGCCAACAGGCGTCTGGCGGCCACCGTCACGGGGTTCAGCGAGGCATGCGGGTGGGGCGCGGGCTGGAAGCGCGGCCACGGGGGTGGGTGCGGTCGCGCGGGAGAGACGGGGCCGGAGCGGGGACCGGCGGGTTGCAGTCGGTCACGATTCTAGGGTTTTCCCTGGGAGCGCCGGCCCGGCGTGTGGAAAGGCCCCTCGGGCGGTGCGGTGCGGTGCAATGATCCAGGCCTGCGATCTACGGCCCGGCCGTGTGCGCCGGGGAACCTCGCCCCGCAGGCCGTGCGGCACGCGGCCCGCACGCGGCGCCCCCTCCCACGGCCACGGCCGCGCAAAGTGGCGACAATGTGGGCCCTTCCCGATCTCTCCCGTTGCCACCATGAAGCGCTTCTGGCTGCTGTTCTCCCAGGCCGTGACCGTGTTCGTCGCGGCCTATTTCGTCGTCGCCACCCTCCAGCCCGACTGGATCCGGCGCGGCGCCACGCGCAGCGGCGCCGGCATCTCGCTCATCGAGGCGCCCCCGGCCCCCTCCTCCTCCCAGCCCGTGGCGGGCAGCTTCAGCGCCGCGGCCCGCAAGGCCGCGCCGGCGGTGGTGAGCATCAACACCAGCAAGGCCGTGCGCCACCCGCGCAGCAACGACCCGTGGTTCCAGTTCTTCTTCGGCGACCAGGGCACGCAGCAGGCGCAGACCGGCCTGGGCAGCGGCGTGATCGTGAGCCCCGACGGCTACATCCTCACCAACAACCACGTGGTCGAAGGCGCCGACGAAATCGAAGTGACCCTGGCCGACAGCCGCCGCACGCGCGCCACCGTCATCGGCACCGACCCGGACACCGACCTCGCCATCCTGAAGGTGGACCTCGACAAGCTGCCCGCCATGGTGCTGGGCAACTCCGACCAGCTCTCCGTGGGCGACCAGGTGCTGGCCATCGGCAACCCCTTCGGCGTGGGCCAGACCGTGACCAGCGGCATCGTGAGCGCCCTGGGCCGCAGCCAGCTGGGCATCAACACCTTCGAGAACTTCATCCAGACCGACGCGGCCATCAACCCCGGCAACTCCGGCGGCGCGCTCGTGGACGTGAACGGCAACCTCATGGGCATCAACACCGCCATCTACTCGCGCTCGGGCGGCAGCATGGGCATCGGCTTCGCCATCCCCGTCTCCACCGCCAAGCTGGTGCTCGACGGCATCGTGCGCGATGGGCAGGTCACGCGTGGCTGGATCGGCGTGGAACCCAACGAACTCTCCCCCGAACTCGCCGCCACCTTCGGCGTGCGCGCCACCGAGGGCGTGATCATCACCGGCGTCCTCCAGGACGGCCCCGCCGCCCGCGCCGGCATCCGCCCCGGCGACGTGATCGTGCGCGTGGGCGACAAGCCCACCGACAACGTCTCCGCCCTGCTCTCGGCCGTGGCGGCGCTCAAGCCCGGCGAGGCGACGGCGTTCCAGCTGCAGCGGGGCGACAGCCAGGTGGAGCTGAACGTGGTGCCGGGGACGCGGCCGCGGCAGCAGCGGGGGCAGCGGCGGTGAGGGGTTGCTTCGGGCGCGGGGTGGCGCGGGGTTGCCGTGGGGTGATGCGAAGGGTTCCGCCTGGGATGAAAGCGCCTGGAAGGCTGGACTGGAAGGTGCTTGCGCCACGGAATCTGCACACAGGTGTTTTCCGCGCCATGTCGTCGTAATTATTCATTTGTTTGCTATTCATTTAGTAGCAAACAGGTGGTTGAATGTCAGTCATGCGAGTGCGGTTCGGGGTTGTGGGAAAAGCTCGGGCAGATACTTCCGGCTGATGGCAGAAGTTCCTCTGAAAGGCTGCTTTGCAGCGGGTACGGTCTTCCGCTGCAGGTTGCCGGATCCACGCTCCGGGGCCTGAAGCCGTCATTGGCATGCCTGTTTCTGCGCTGGCAGCGATGACCGTTGTCGAAAGTGAAGCAGCCGGCCAAGTGGCTCGGCGGCCGCTCGCCACTCCTACTCTTCGCCGTACTCAAACTTCCGCACGGCAATCGACTCGTCTGCGCGACGACGCTCACTCTCACTCATAGCCTGGAGCTCGTTAACGTACTTAGCAGAAAAAGTACGGACGCGTTCATCTGGGTCCTGAAGCCAGTCAAGGACCTCGCTACGCTTCCTGTCGTAAGCCTCCGCCATCCCGTAATCGCCTGACACCACGCCTGTGCTCATCAGCGCAATCTCTACTTCGTTGATGAGCGGGCTGCTCCGGGGCAACCGCTTGATGAGTTCCTTGGCAACAGGTTGGATGAAAGCCTCTCCGCCGTAGGCTCGCAGCACTCCAGCAACAAATTCAAGCCCCTTTTCGCCGCCATCTCGGATGAGGCGAACAAGTTCTGCCTGGAAGCCCTCAGAGAACTGAGGAAAGATGGCCTGCAGCAGCTTTGCACCCCTGAACTCAAAGAGCGAATCATCGGCTGAGTAGCGGTCCAGGACCTCAGCGACAACCGCCTTCGGGTCCCTAGAAAGGCTGTCCTGTAGTGTGTGGAACTGGTACGGCAGCTCTTCGTAGTCGTAGCCCGCCTTTTCAGCAACTGCCGCGACAGTTGCATCGGGGTCATAGAGTCGGTCGCACAGGTACTCAACAACCAAACTGGGCTCCCGCTCGGCAATAGCTGCCAGCACGTCCTCGGCTTGGTAGTCGATCTGTGGCAAGAGGCGCAGGTTCTTCAGCACCTCAAGGCGCTCATCGGGAGAGAACTCGCCGACCATCTCCGTCGCCTCTTTCCTGAACCAAATCTCTCGAACCCAGCCCGCATCTCCAAGCTCGGTCAAGCGCGGCAAGGCACGCAGGAAGAGCTTCTTCAGGTCCGCCTTCCAGGTTCTCGAATCGGACCTACCGACGGCCACCGTTGCAACTTGGCGGATAACTAAAACGTCGCGAAGGCGAGTCGCCTTTTCGAGAATCTTCTCGAGGATGTCGAAATCGACATCCTTGGTCGACAGGAAGACCTTTGCGCAGGCGCTCAGGAATGAAGTCTCCTTCTTCGAAGACTCGTCTATCCACTTTGTCATCAGAGGGAGGAGTTGCGCCTTCTTGTCTCCGTCCCAGACCCCCCGAAGCAAAGGTATGAGGAACCGAGACAGTGCTTCGGCGTGCTCGGTGAGCAGTTCAATGCCGAAGTCGGGGTACGACGCCGCAACCTCGGCCAGGAACTCATAGAAGACGGGAAAAGTGGCTAGGTCGTTGGACTCAGTCTGAGAGAACCTCAAGATTCGAGCTCGCCACACATCAAAGCCATCGGCTGGAACCTGTGCGGCCAGGACCTTGGACTGTTTAGCTCTAGATTCCTGAGAACCAAGCGTGAAGGACTCGTCTCTACGCTCCTTCGCCCAATCGCCGAATATCCCTTCGAAGCCAATGAGCGTCTTGTAGACGCTGTACTCTGCGTTAGCGTCGATGATTGCCTTAACCTCAAGCGCAGTCGCCTTTACATTCACCGATGCGGTGTGGTAATGAATCCAGTAGCTGTCATGCTCGACCTTCTGGATGATCTGCAGATCGTCTTCCTCTTTGGCGACATCGCCAAAGAACCACAGGACCTCCTGAGCGTTCACGGAAATCATCTCCGCAAAATCTTTGTCGACAGCCCCCCTGCCATCACCTCGGGCTGCTGTATTCATCGCTCTGATGACAGACAGCTTCTGCGACTTGCTTTCAACGAGCCGGTAGAGCTTCTTCACCAGAGAGATGCTTCGTGTGCGGACCTCGACCACTCCCTTGTGAGCAGGAGCTACTGCTTGAGACAACGTCACGCCGGTAGACGACCAATTCGTCGATTCCATGGATGTCGACAGAAGGCCCTCCAAGAGGGTCAGCACGCCACGCAAGTGTTCTCTCAGGTAGTCGTCACCCTTTTGCTCCAGGGTCTCAATGACTAGAAATTGAGGCCGTGAGCCGATACCTTTGGCGGCCCCGCCGCCGAAGTACACGGAGATGTTGTACTTGGCCAAGCCAGTCAGGTCTGAGAGCGCAGCTTTGCGCACCGATTCTTCATCATGCCTCGATGCCCACAGCAGGCTGTCCACAATATTTGGTGTCTCCAGGTATCGCAAGGCGTTGAGCAAGTCGATGGCTTTGGCCATCAACCTATGGGCGTTGCGATACTGGGATAGCGCCTCCAACTGTTCCCCATGCTCATCTGGATGCACCAACGCCCGGCTCTCAACCGTGCGCAGGAAGCCGTCCGCGGCGACTACGACTTCCTTGCTGTGCCGAAATCCCACCGTGAGCAGCACGTCAAGGCTGAACTCAAGAGCTTCGTAGTCAACGCCGTCTACGAGACTGGCAATTGCCTGCTCGCATGCGCGCTTGATCGCCTCATCGGCAGCAGGGGTAGTCGATCGAGCCAGACGCTCAAGGACTTTTATGCGGGTAGATGACTCCACCACTTCAGCCTCCGAAGCCCGTGAGCTCAATCATTTCAGCCTCAGCCTGCTGCACAGCCTTCTCCAGCAGCTCGCCCTTGACGGCCAAGTAGTTGTGTCCGGTGTCCCGTATTAGGCCAGCCAACGCCAAGCGTTCCAGCGCGTTGCGCGCCGCGTCTGCGGTGGCGCCACACTGCACGAGCAGGTCGATAGCTTGCTGCTTACCTGCCCGGTCCAAAAAACCGACGAACCCAAGGGCCTTGATGTCCAGAAGGGTCAGGTGCCTCGTATGAGCTGTCAGCAAAGCCTCCAGCTCGCCGGGCTGGACCTCCGGCTGCGGCACCAACACGGCAGCCGGCACCGGCAGAACTGGTGCGGCGCGCTCATTTCTCATGTACGCCTGAACTATGGGGTGGTCTCCCATCAACACGTCAGCAGTGCGCATGGAAGCCAAGTCCACAAATCGAGCCTTCAGTGCATCGACGACTGGCGACACGCCATTCGCCTCGGTTGTTCTGAACGCAGTCAGCTTCAGCCCCTTAGCCACGGCCTCCTTGGCAAGGTTGGGGGCGAGCACACCATTTTCGAAGAAGCCAACCTCATCGCGAGTCACAAACATCACTTCGGAACCCGGGGGCAGCGTCAGAACGCTCTCCCAGATGAGGCAATCCTTGTAACCGTGGTCGGACTTCGACGTCGGCCGCCTACCCTCCATGGAGCGGTCGGACGCGGCGAGCTTGAGTGCATCCGTCATGGATACGACATGGATGACGTCCTCAAGCTGATCCAATATCTCACGGGCCTGAGCGTCTCCAAACTGCGACTTTGGAAGCAACTCGAATAGGTCGAACCCGCAAAGCGTTTTCAACCTATCGACTTCTTTCACCATCTTCTGCAAAGCTTCGTCGCCAGAGATGGTGAACTGCTTGATGTACTCGATGCGCAGAATATCGGGCACCAAGAGCTTTGCCTTCTTGGCACGGAGCATGTCAATGAGAAGCGGCCCACCTTTCTTGCGAAAAAGGTGGGCATCGCGCGCGCCCACATTGGTGTCGCATAAGACAAAAAGTTGCCCGTCGTCTGCCATAGCCATCCAGCTGGAAACTGCCTTAGATTGTAGGTGGCGGCCACCTGCGATCGCCAAGGTCGCCACCGGCGGCCGGCTGAAAAGTGCTAGGCAGTGGGCCGGCTGGAGCGCCCATACTGTGCATCCGGTCGGGCCAACCCTTAGTTTAGGCAGGGGCCCAGCGGTGGCCACCACCTCAATGCGAGGTAAGGAATGACGAACCTTAGTGCCATTAGGCGCACGGTGTGGCCGAGATGCTGCAGTGGCCAAGTAGCCGCTGACGAACGGCCGCCGATGATTGCAGCGGTCGCTCAGCCCGTCGGTAGCGAATGACTTTGACCGGCCTAAAGCGGTAATTGGGAATGCAAGCCGACTTCAGCCCCGGCAAACCCCAGTCACACTGAATACTGCTTCAACACCACCAGCTCGCCAGCCAACCCTGGCCACACCTGCACAAGGTACCGGTCCTCCCCCTCCAACCCATCCTCCGACAGCGAGCCCAGCCCCGCTGCCGACAACCGCACCCAGTACGTCCCCGGCGCCACCGCGAACCTTGCCGCCTCCGGAAAATAGTCCGTGCAGCCCGCCACCACCAGCGGCCCGGTCTTCACGACCAGCGACGCCTCCACCACATGGTCGAACCGGTCCAGATCGGTCTGCGGTTCTGCATCGAGCAGTTCCAGCGTCACCGGCACCCGCAGGTTGCGCGCCGTGCCGAAGCCCACGACACCCGGCGCCACGGCCAGCATGCGGTGCACGGCGTCATCGCTCCAGGCGCTGGACAGATCACCCTCGGCGGCCTCGTCCTGCAGGTAGAACTGGTGGTAGTCCGCGAGAAGGGTGAGGTGGTGGGTCTGCGGTGCCATGGACGGGATGCAGCGCTGCAGCCGTCAGGTCAGGGACGTTGAACACCAGCCCGCAGCAGCAGGAACCGGCCGGCTCATCGATCAGGCCGCCGGCTTCTGCGCATCCGCATCCTCCGGCGCCTGCGTGTGCCGGATGAACAGTTGCGCGGCCCAGATGCCCAGTTCGTAGAGCAGGCACATGGGGATGGCGAGCGCCAGTTGAGACACTACGTCGGGCGGAGTGACCACGGCGGCGATGATGAAGGCGATCACGATGAAGTAACCGCGGAAGCCCTTGAGCTTGTCCACGCTGACGATGCCCATGCGCGCCAGCACGACGACGACGATGGGCACCTCGAACGAGAGGCCGAAGGCGAGGAACATGGTGAGCACGAAGCTCAGGTAGGCCTCGATGTCCGGTGCGGCGGTGATGCTCTTGGGCGCGAAGCTCTGGATGAAGCTGAACACCTGCCCGAACACGAAGAAGTAGCAGAAGGCGACGCCGAAGAAGAAGAGCAGCGTGCTCGACACCACCAGGGGCAGCACGAGCTTTTTCTCGTGCGAGTACAGGCCCGGCGCGACGAAGGCCCAGACCTGGTAGAGCACCACGGGCAGCGCGACCAGGAAGGCCGACATCAGCAGGATCTTGAGCGGCACCATGAAGGGCGAGATCACCGAGGTGGCGATCAGCGTGGCGCCGGCCGGCAGGTGCGCCACGAGCGGGGCGGCCAGCAGGTCGTAGAGGTGGCCCGGCCCGGGGTAGAAGAAGAGCGCGGCGGCGGCGATGCCGATGGCGATCACGGCCTTGATGAGGCGGTCGCGCAGCTCCATGAGGTGCGCGACGAACGGTTGCTCGGTGCCGGCGAGTTCGTCTTCTTTGGAGGGGGTGTCGGACATGGTGGAGAGTGTGCGTTCCCGCGAGGCCGGGCACAGGCCTGCGCGGCCGGCGCCGTCAGCAGCCTGTCGGCATCAGTGCAACTTGCGGGGGCGGAAGCGCGCCACGCGCGCCGCGCCCGACTGGGCCTTGGTGCGCACGCCGGCACGGGCCTTGAACCACTGCGGGGTGGCGCTGCGCTTGAGGCGCCAGTTCTTGCCGGGGTGTTTGTAGGTGGGAACGATCTGGGAATAGGACATGGCCGCATCGGCCGCCGAGGCATCGCCCGGGCCGGCGAGGCCGTTGTCCCAGTCCTTCTGGAAATCGCTGGCGTGGGTGTGGATGCTCTGGTGCACGTCGCGCGCGGCGCCCTCCACCGTGTCCTTCATCTTGCGCAGCTCGTCCAGTTCCATGGAACGGTTGACCTCAGACTTCACGTCGGCCACGTAGCGCTGGGCCTTGCCCAGCAGGGTGCCCACGGTGCGCGCCACGCGGGGCAGTTTCTCGGGGCCGATGACGATGAGCGCCACGGCGCCGATGAGCGCCATCTTGGACAGGCCGATGTCGATCATGGGGAGCTGAGCGGGAGGGGAAGGAGCGGTCGGTTCGACGGTGGAGCGCGGTGCAGGCGGTCGATCGGGCGATCAGCCCTTCTGCTTGGCCTCGACGTCGATGGTGGCTTTATCCGCGGCGTGGGCCGAATGGTTGGTGACCTGGCCGGCAGGCGGCGTGGCCGTGGTGGTGGAGGGGGGCACGCCGTCGGGGGTGCTGCCGTCCTTCATGCCGTCCTTGAAGCCCTTCACGGCGCCGCCCAGGTCGGAGCCCATGTTCTTGAGCTTCTTGGTGCCGAACACCATCACGACGATGAGCAGCACGATCAGCCAGTGCCAGATGGAAAAGGAACCCATGGAAATCTCCTAACGAATACGGTTCATTCTAGACCCCGCGCATGGCGCGGAAGTTTCATATCCCTGACCCGGGCCGGGAAGCGGCGCAGCCGCCCGGCGGGAGGCTCATCCTTTGATCCAGGGGCGGGGCCCGCCCATGACGTGCAGGTGCAGGTGATGCACTTCCTGCCCGCCTTCGGTGCCGGTGTTCACCACGATGCGGAAACCGCCATCCGGGTATGGGTTGCAGCCCTGCTCCGCCGCCAGCCGGGGCGCCAGTACCATCATGCGGCCGAGCAGCCCGGCGTGGGCGTCGGTCACGCCGGCCATGGAGTGCACATGCGCCTTGGGCACCATGAGGAAGTGGATCGGCGCGCCGGGGTGGATGTCGTGGAAGGCGAAGACCTCGTCGTCTTCGTACACCTTCCGCGAGGGGATCTGGCCGGCGATGATCTTGCAGAAGAGGCAGTCGGGATCGTGCATGGTGGGGAAGATCGGAAGGGAGTGCTGCGCCCGCGCACCGGATGGCGGGCGCAGGGGCGTCAGGGATTGTCTGCGATGTTCACGGAGGGCCGCACGCCCACGTCGCCATGGTGGCGGGCGATCCACTCCTGCCCCGCGGTGCGCCCGAGCGCGAACAATTGGCGCACGAAGGCCAGGTCCGCGCGCATCTTGCTCGACGCGCCGAACGCGGCCAGCACCGAGCCGCCGTCGATGCGGTGCATGCGCACGCTCTTGTAGCGCTCGGCATCGAGCTTGCCCTCGGCCAGCAGGCGCCGCACGAAGTCGATGGCGCGCATCTCGGCCAGCAGGCTCGCGTTGAAGGTGACCTCGTTCATGCGCTCCATGATGTCGGTGGCGCTGTCGGGCAGTTCGGGGTGCTCGATGGGGTTGATCTGAACGAGCAAGATGTCGGCGCAGCGCGTCTTGTAGATGAGCGGGTGCAGCGCCGGGTTGCCGGAGTAGCCCCCGTCCCAGTAGTGCTCGCCCTCGATCTGCACGGCCTTGAAGAGCAGCGGCAGGCAGGCGGAGGCCATGACCGCGTCGGCGCTCAGGCGCTGGCCGGAGAAGATCTCGCCGCGGCCCGTGCGCACATTGGTGGCGCAGACGAACACGCGCGGCCCGCGCGTGGCGCGCAGCACGTCGAAATCGACCTCGCGCTCCAAAAGGCGGCGCAGCGGGTTGATGCCCAGCGGGTTGGTCTGGTAGGGCGAGAACCACTGCGACACCATGCCCATGAGCGGCGTGGAGGCGAGCGGCACGCCCCACAGCAGGCTGCCCATGGCGCCCACGCCCTCCCAGAGCCGCGTGAGCGATGCGCGCGCCATCTCGCAGCCGCGCTGGTGCAGCGCCTCGCCGTGCAGGCCGTCGGCATGCTGGTGGTGGGCCTGCGCGAAGCCATGGGCCAGGGCCACGGCGTTCATGGCGCCGGCACTGGTGCCGCTGATGCCCTCGAAGCGGAATCGGCCGTCTTCCAGCAGCGCGTCGAGCACACCCCAGGTGAGCGCGCCGTGCGATCCCCCGCCCTGCAGGGCGAGGTTCAGCGGCACCGATCCCGGTGCCGGGGCCGCGTGCTCAGACATCGATGGCCTGGCCTTTGTTCATGGCCACCATGCCGCGCACGATGCGGTAGAGGAACCAGATGGAGATCAGCGCCCAGGCGATCCAGCCGGGGATGAGGAACAGCAGCCACAGCGGCGCGGTGACGAGGTAGAGCACGCCGGCCCAGACCACCGTGCGGATGCGCCACGAGAAATGCGATGCCTGCCAGGTGCCGTCGGCGTCGCCCTTCTTCACGAGGTCGAGCACCAGCGCGATGACGAGCAGCGCCGCGCCGGGCTGCGCGCCCGGGATGACGGCGCCCACGGCGACGATGAGGTGCAGGATGTAGCTCACCCAGCCGACGGTCTTGAGCGATTCGGCGCGCTCGCTGGGTTCGATGTCGGTGATGTCGTTGGGGTTCATGGCGACGGGCCTCCTTGTGCGTCGGCGGCGCGCCGCGCGGACTTGCGCAGCGCTTTTTCCTCGATGCCGCTGGTGCCTTCGCGGCGCTCCAGCTCGGCCACCACGTCGGCCGGCGCGAGGCCGTAGTGCGCGAGGGCGATCATCGAATGGAACCAGAGGTCGGCGATCTCGTAGACGAGCTTGGACGGGTCGGCACCGTGGTCCACGTCCTTGGCGGCCATGACGACCTCGGTCGCCTCCTCGCCGATCTTCTTCAGGAAGGCGTCGGGGCCCTTGTGCAGCAGGCGCGCGACGTAGCTCTTCTCGGCATCGCCGCCGTGGGCGGGCTTGCGGCTCTCGATCACGGCAGCGAGCCGGGCGAGCGCGTCGCTGCCCGCGGGAGCGGCAGCGAAGGAGGTGCCGGCGGCGGCCGGTGCGAGGGGGTTCGTCATCGCTGTCACTTATAGATGGACTCGGGGTCTTTCAAGACCGGATCGACCGCGTGCCAGGCGCCGTTCTTCAGCACGCTGAAGAAGCAGCTGTGGCGGCCGGTGTGGCATGCGATGCCGGGCTCGTGCCCGAGCTGGGTCACCTTGAGCAGCACCACGTCGTTGTCGCAGTCGAGGCGGATCTCGTGCACGGTCTGCACGTGGCCGGATTCCTCGCCCTTGAACCACAGCCGGTTGCGCGAGCGGCTGAAATACACCGCGCGCCCGAGTTCGGCGGTCTTGCCGAGCGCCTCGCGGTCCATCCACGCGAACATCAGCACGTCGCCGGTGGCCGCCTCCTGCGCGATCACGGGCACCAGGCCCTGCGCATCCCATTTCACTTCGTCGAGCCAGTTCATCGCCGCATTCTCCGCCATTTGCCCACCCCCTTGATGACACCTCGTTTGCTATATATTTAATAGCAAACTATTGAATGAATCCGGCGGCATGGAGCCGTTTTCATTCCAAACCTGTGGATACGCCCTCAGAGCCGCACGGGCACGCCGCGTTCGGCCATGCGGGCCTTGGCCTGGCCCACGGTGTACTCGCCGTAATGGAAGATGCTGGCGGCCAGCACCGCATCGGCGCCGCCCTGCTGCACGCCGTCGGCCAGGTCGTCGAGGCTGCCCACGCCGCCCGACGCGATCACCGGCACACCGACCGCGTCGCTCACGGCGCGGGTCAGCGCCAGGTCGAAGCCCGACTTGGTGCCGTCGCGGTCCATGCTGGTGAGCAGGATCTCACCCGCGCCGCGCCGCGCCATCTCGGAGGCCCAGCGCACGGCGTCCAGGCCCGTGTTCTTGCGGCCGCCGTGGCTGTAGACGTCCCAGCCGGGCCCCAGGGGCGCGCCGTCGGGGCCGGGGCGGGCCGCGTCTTCCGCCGTGCGCCGCTTGGCGTCGATGGCCACCACGATGCACTGCGCGCCGTAGCGGGCCGAGGCCGCGTCGATCACGTCGGGGTTGGCGATGGCTGCGGAGTTGAAGCTGGTCTTGTCGGCGCCCGCGTTGAGCAGCCGCCGCACGTCCTCCACCGTGCGCACGCCGCCGCCCACTGTGAGGGGGATGAACACCTGGCTGGCGACGGCCTCGATGATGGGCAGGATCAGGTCGCGCCCGTCGCTCGTGGCCGTGATGTCGAGGAAGGTGAGTTCGTCCGCGCCCTGGCCGTTGTAGCGCGCGGCGATCTCCACCGGGTCGCCGGCATCGCGCAGTTCGAGGAAGTTCACGCCTTTCACGACGCGGCCGCCGGTGACGTCCAGACAGGGAATGATGCGTTTGGCCAGCATGGGCAGTTCCTGCAAAAGAAGAAGAAAACCAAGAAGAGAAAAAAGAAGAACGGGGCCCGTGGGCCGCGGTGCGCAGGGCCCGGATCGGTCAGCGCAGCGCCTGGAGATGCTGCCAGCCGGCCCATTCGGTGCCGGGCGCGACGTCCACGGGCGTGTGCACGCAGGCCGCCTCCACGCACAGCATGTGCTGGAAGCCGTCCTCGGGCATGTCGGGCAGGCGGGCGCACAGCGCAGCGCCGGGGTTCCAGACGACGCTTTCGGTGAAGGAGGTGCTCTGCGTGACCTCCAGCGCACCCTGCCCCGTCTCCACGCGCAGCGGCTGCGATGCATCGGGCACGGAGAAGACGCTGTCGTATTCGCCGCCGAACCGCACCGGTCCCTGCTGCACTTCATGGCGGTCGGCCACGGCATCCCACCGCGCGCGGCCCTGCAGGCCATCGACCTGCGCCTGGGCGATGCCCTGCACGCGCAGATAGGTGTGCAGCGCGCCGGTGAACGACCATGGCGCATCGCCGAGGTTGCGCAGGGAGAGCGTCAGCCGCAGCGCGTCGGGCGTGAGATCGACCTGCAGGCGCGCGCCGAAGGCGTGTGGCCAGAGCGCGCGCGTGGCTTCGTCGTCGTCCAGCGCCAGGACGGCCTGGGCTTCGTGACCGCCCGAAGACTCGGACACCAATCTCCAAGGCAAATTTCGCATGAATCCATGCTTGGGAAGCGGCCCGCGCTGGTTGAATTGGGGGCAGCAGACGGGCACGCCGCCGCGGATCGCGGTGTGTCCGTCGCGGGCCGATCGGGGGCTCAAAAAGAGCCGCTCGGTGCCGTCGGCGGTGGTCCAGGAAAGCACCTGCGCCCCCTGGAAAGCCACGGTGGCGGCCTCTCCGCGGGCGGTTTGCAACCGGACGGCAGGCATGTCCGGAAACGGCTGAGACAGGGCTTCGGAAACGTTCATGGCGGGGTCGGACATGTTCCGGATTGTAGGAGTCGGGCCGCCTTGCGGTGGCGCAAAAGCGGCGCGGCAAGGCCCAGGAACGCGGCAGGGATTGAACGACAATGCGCCACCCTAAAACGGCGCGAGGAGAGCGCCGGGGGATCCATTGCCCATTTCTGCCTTGCACCATGCCTGAGAACAAAAGAAAGCTACCACCCACCGTCAGCATCCTGATCGCGATGCTGCTCGGCATCTTCGTCGGATATCTGATCAACACCCACGTCGCAGACAAGGCGGGGGTGGCAGGATACATCTCGATCATTTCGGACATCTTCCTGCGGCTCATCAAGATGCTGATCGCGCCGCTGGTGTTCTCCACCCTGGTGGTGGGCATCGCGCACATGGGCGACGCCTCCTCGGTGGGCCGCGTGTTCGTCAAGGCGATGGCTTGGTTCCTCACCGCCTCGCTGATCTCGCTGGCGCTGGGCCTGATCCTGGCCAACGTGCTGCAGCCGGGCGCCAACCTCGGCCTGCCGCTGCCGGAAACCCACCAGGCCACGCAGCTCGCCACGGGCAAGTTCACGCTCAAGGAGTTCATCAACCACCTGGTGCCCCGGTCGTTCGCCGAAGCCATGTCCAACAACGAGATCCTGCAGATCGTGGTGTTCTCGATGTTCTTCGGCATCGCGCTCGCGAGCCTGGGCGACAAGGCCCGCACGCTGGTGCGCTGCGTGGAAGAGCTCTCGCACGCGATGCTGAAGATCACCGGCTACGTGATGCGCTTTGCGCCGCCGGCCGTGTTCGCCGCCATGGCCGCCACGGTGGCGATCAACGGCCTGGGCATCCTGCTCAAGTTCGCCGTGTTCATGGGCCAGTTCTACCTGGGCCTGCTGATCCTCTGGACGCTGCTGATCGCGGCCGGTTTCATGGCGCTGCGGGGCCGGGTGTTCAAGCTGCTCGGCAACATCCGCGAAGCCTTCCTGCTGTCGTTCGCCACCGCGAGTTCGGAGGCGGCGTACCCCAAGCTGCTCGATGCGCTGGACCGGTTCGGCGTGAAACGCCGGGTGTCCAGCTTCGTGATGCCGCTGGGCTACTCGTTCAACCTCGACGGCTCGATGATCTATTGCACATTCGCCACGCTGTTCATCGCGCAGGCCTACGGCATCCACCTGCCGCTCGAGACGCAGATCACCATGCTGCTGATCCTGATGCTCACGTCCAAGGGCATGGCCGGCGTGCCGCGCGCCTCGCTCGTGGTCATCGCCGCCACGCTGAACCAGTTCCATATTCCCGAAGCGGGCCTGCTGCTGATCCTCGGCATAGACACCTTCCTCGACATGGGCCGCTCGGCCACCAACGCCGTCGGCAACTCGATCGCCGCCGCCGTGGTGGCGAAGTGGGAGGGCGCGCTGCTCTCCGAAGAGGAAGCCGCCATCCATGCCGCCACGCTGGACACCCAGCCCGACGCCGCCACCGTCCCCGGCGGCCTGCCGGGCGAAGCCCTCGCGCGTCCGGCCACCTGAGGGCCCTGCCCTCCTCCCCGGGGCGCCCCGCGCGCAGGGCCGCCCCGACCCTTCCCCCTTCGGCCGTCAGCCGGCCAGCAGGCTGCGCGCCACCCCGTCCTGCCAGCGCCACGCATCGGCGCACATGCGGTCCAGCCCATGGCGGGCCTTCCAGCCGAGCAGGCGCTCGGACAGGCCCGGATCGGCCCAGCAGGCGGCCACGTCGCCCGGACGGCGGGCCACCACCTGGTAGGGCACGGGCCGAGCGCTCGCCGCCTCGAAGCCGCGCACCATTTCCAGCACCGACACGGGCCGTCCCGTGCCCAGGTTCACCGTCAGCAGGCCGGGGTGCTCGCGCAGGTAGCGCAGCGCCGCCACGTGCCCGTCGGCCAGGTCGCAGACATGGATGTAGTCGCGCACGCCCGTCCCGTCCGGCGTGGGGTAGTCGCCGCCGTACACGCTCAGGCGCTCGCGCAGGCCCACGGCCACCTGGGCCACATAGGGCAGCAGGTTGTTGGGAACGTCCTGGGGGTCTTCGCCGATGAGGCCGCTCTCGTGCGCCCCCACGGGGTTGAAGTAGCGCAGCCGGGCGACGCGCCAGCGGCCGGGCTCGGAGGCATCCACGTCGGCCAGCACCTGCTCCATCATGAGCTTGCTCTGCCCGTAGGGATTGGTGGCCGAAAGCGGGAAATCCTCGCGGATCGGCAGCGAGGCCGGCTCGCCGTAGACCGTGGCCGACGACGAGAACACCAGGGTGCGCACGTCGGCCTTGCGCATCGCCCGCAGCAGCGCCACCGTGCCGGCCACGTTGTTGTCGTAATACGCCAACGGCTCGCGCACCGATTCGCCCACCGATTTGAGGGCCGCGAAATGGATCACGGCATCGACACGGTGCTCGGCGAAGATCCGGGCCAGGAGCGCTTCGTCGCGCACGTCGCCTTCGATCAGGTCCGGAATGCGGCCGGTGATGCGGCCGACCCGCTCCAGCACCGAGCGGCGGCTGTTGCAGAAGTTGTCGAGGATGAGGAACGGCAGCCCGGCCTCGGCCAGTGCCACGCAAGTGTGTGAGCCGATGAAGCCGGCACCGCCTGTGACGAGTATCACGCGCTGAACTCCCTGGTGAATCCGGCCGAAGGTGGCCTGCGTACCAGCGGCATTGTCGGCCGCTGGATTCCCGCGGGGCGGAAAGCCCACGGTCCAGATGCTGCACCAAGAATCCTTTCCCCATGAAAGTGCGCCAGAATCGCGGAATATCAAAACTATGTAGCGGATTGTTTTTTTCTATGAAATGTTCATTGCGTCCCTGATCGGGACACGATGTCTCCCATTGGAGGGAGCCTTCCACCCCTGACCGGGGCTGCGCGAAGGCACCACGTTTTCCTGCCCCTCAGGAAAACCCTTAGACGTTTTCACCATAAAACCAGAGCTCGTGCCCAGACGCCTAAGATCGTTGTTTTTTTGCCTTTGCCTGCAGCTGTGCGCGGCCGCATGGGCCGGCCTGCCAGCCGTGGCCCTGCATTACGGCCCCGCGGCGCCGCTGGCCGAGCTGAAGGTGTTCGACATCGTGGTGGTCGAGCCCGACCACGGCTACGACCCCCGGGCCTTCGCCAAGACCGGCAGTGCGCTCTACGCCTACGTGTCGGTGGCCGAGGTGCAGTCGTCCCGCACCTATTTCCGCGACATCCCCGACACCTGGAAGATGGCCCGCAACGGCGCCTGGAACTCCGAGGTGATCGACCAGACCCCCGCGGATTGGCCCGAGTTCTTCGCCACGCGCGTCGTGGGCCCGCTCTGGGAGCGCGGCTACCGCGGCTTCTTCCTCGACACGCTGGACTCCTACCGCCTCGCCAAGCAGTTCGACGAGGCCGCCCAGCAGCAGGGGCTGGTGCGCGTGATCGAGACACTGCACCAGCGGTATCCGGGCATCCGGCTCATCCTGAACCGCGGCTTCGAGATCGTGCCGCGCGTGAAGGACAAGGTCCAGATGGTGGCCGCCGAATCGCTGTTCCGCGGCTGGAATGCCGGCACCCGCCGCTATGAAGAGGTGAAGGCCGCCGACCGCGAATGGCTGCTGGGCCAGTTGCGCACGATCCGCGAGCGCGACGGCCTGCCGGTGATGGCCATCGACTACGTGCCCCCCACCGACCGGGAGCTCTCCCGCACCACGGCCGAGCGCATCAAGGCGCTGGGCATCATCCCGTGGGTGACCGACGGCCACGTGCGCACCGTGGGCGTGGGCACGGTCGAGCTGGCGCCCCGCCGCGTGCTCATCGTGTACTACGGGGGCGAATCGCCAGCGCTCAACTATTCGTCGGCCCACCGTTTCCTGCAGATGCCGCTCAACCACATGGGCTACGTGGTGGACTACGCCGACGTGCGCAACCCGCTGCCCGAAGGCATCCTGCAGGACCGCTACGCCGGCATCGTGACCTGGTTCTCGGGCTTCCTGCCCGAGGCGCGCACGCGCACCGTGAGCCAGTGGCTGCTGGCACGGCTCGCCGAGCGCACCCCGGTCGCCGTGATGGGCAACTTCGGGTTCGCGCTGGACCGCCAGTTCAACGACGCGCTGGGCATCAAGGGCAACGCGAGCCCGCCGCGCGGCGAGCAGCAGGTGTCCACGCAGGACCCGATGATGGGCTTCGAGCTGGCCGTGCAGCCGTCGAGCGGGTCGCGCTTCGAGTGGGTGCTGCGCAACGGCGCCCCCGTGCAGCAGCCGGCCCGGGCACTGATCGAGCACCGCGATGCGCGCGGGGGCTCCTACCTCGGCGGCGCGATCCTGCCCTGGGGCGGCTTCGTGGTCGATCCCTTCGTGGTGACGGAAGTCCCCGGCACCGACTATGCGCGCTGGATGGTGGACCCCTTCGCCTTCCTCACGCAGTCGCTGCGGCTGCAGCCGCTGCCCGTGCCCGACGTCACCACGGAGAACGGCCGCCGCCTGCTGTTCTCGCACGTGGACGGAGACGGCTTCCCCTCCCGCGCGGAACTGGCGGGCAGCCCCAACGCGGGCCAGGTGCTGCTCAAGGAAATCTTCGAGAAATACCCCCAGGTGCCCCAGACCATGTCGGTCATCGAGGCCGAGGTGGCGCCCCACGGCCTGCATCCGGACACCAGCGCGGAGATGGAGGACATCGCCCGGCGCATGTTCCGCCTGCCGCACGTGGAGATGGCGAGCCACACCTATTCGCACCCCTTCCTCTGGGACCGCAGCGTGCGCCATGGCCTCTTCAGCGACAACTCCGAGGCTGCGATGAGCCTGGACGTGCCGGGCTACACGATGGACCTGCGGCGCGAGATCGTGGGCTCCACCGAATACATCAACAGCCGCCTCGCGCCGCCCGACAAGCGCGTGAAGATCCTGCTGTGGTCGGGCGACACGGCGCCCAGCGCCGAGGCGCTGGAGATCACCGAGCGCGCGGGACTGCTCAACATGAACGGCGGCGACACGTCCATCACCCGCACCAACCCCTCGCTCACGGCGATCGGCGCGCACGGCATCCAGAAGAACGGCTACCTCCAGGTGTATGCGCCCATCACCAACGAGAACATCTATACCAACCTCTGGCGCGGCCCCTACTACGGGTTCGAGCAGGTGCTGCAGAGCTTCGAGATGACCGAGAAGCCCCGCCGCATCAAGGCCGTGGATATCTACTACCACGTGTACTCGACGAGCAAGCGCGCCGGCCTGAACGCCTTGCGCAAGGTGTACGACTGGGCCGTGGCGCAGCCGCTGCACCCGGTGTTCGCCTCGGAATACATCCGCAAGGTGCGCGACTTCCACACCATCGCCATCGCGCGCGACGGCGGTGGCTGGCGCGTGCGCGGAGACGGCGAACTGCGCACGCTGCGCCTGCCGTCCGCGCTCGGCGCCCCCCAGGTGGCGGCCAGCCAGGGCGTGGCGGGCTACCGCGGCAGCGGTGAAGGCGGGGTCTACGTGCACCTGACGGGCGGCTCCGCCTGGCTGCGCACGGCCGAGCCATCGTCGCCCCCGGCAGCCGAAGGCACGCCGCAGGCCGCCGCGCCGGCCCCGGCCACCCGGCCCGGCCCTTACCTCTTCGAAGCCAACGCCCGCATCGCGGACTGGAGCGCCGCGGCCGACGGCACGCGCACCGATTTCCGCCTGCAGGGCCACGCCCCCATCGCCTTCAGCCTCGCGAATGCGCGCGGCTGCCAGGTGCGCGCCGACCAGCGCGTACTCGCCCCCGAACGCCAGCCCGCCGCTGCGGGCGGCGCGGATGTCCTTGCCTACCGTCTCTCCCATGCTGCTGCGCAAATCCAGCTCCAGTGCCCAGGCCGCTGAACGGCCCGTCCTGGCGCCGCCCTGGCTGATCACGCTGCTTGCCGGCATGGTGGGCGGCGGGCTGTGGCTGCTCTATCCGCGCCAGGATCTGGAGCGCCGCCTTGCGGAGACGGAGAACTCGGCCCTGTCGGTGGCCTATCTGCACAACCTGCTGCGCAGCGACCCCGACAACCCGCGGCTGCGGCTGCTGCTGGCGCAGCGGCAGATCGCCGTGGGCCAGATGGCCGACGCGCGCGCCACGCTGCAGCCCGCTCTGGACTCGCCCGATCCGCAGATCCACCGCGATGCGCTCTGGGCGCTCTGGGAACTCTCGTACACCGAATACCAGCGCACGCCCGAGCGCGAAGGCACCTACCGCAAGGCCATGCGCGAAGACCTGCTTCGGCAGCTGCGTGCGCTGTCCGCCGAGCCCTGGCCGCTGGAGCGCCGCTTGGTGCTGACACGCCGGGCCGCCGAGTTGCAGGACCGGGTGCTCGGCGCCGCCCTGAGCCGCAAGATGGCCGAGGAAGCCACCGACCCGCGCGAGGCCGCGCTGCTCTACGAGCGCGCCGCGAAGGAAGCCCTCGGCCAGGGCGACTACGCCGGCAGCGCCGAGCTCTACCTGCTCGCGCGCAAGGTCACGCCGGAGCCCGGCAAGGCCAAGGAGTTCTACCTCTCCGCCGTGCGCACGCTGCAGTCGGGCAACCGGCCGGTGGCCGCGCTGGAGATGGCCGAACGCGAGATCGGCCCGCTCGCCCGGGACCCCGACATCCTGCTCATGATCACCCAGCTGGCGCGCGCCGCCGGCAAGCCCGCGGTGGCGGACCGCTATGTGCGCCAGCTCCTGCGCATTTCGTGGCTGCACCAGTGGCAGGATGCGGGCTCCACGGCGCTGGCGGCCATCGTGCCGCCCGTGGGCGCGATGCTGCGCCCCATGGCCTGGCACGGCACGCCACCGCCGGCTCCGGCACCCGAGCCCGCGGCACGCTACGACGACGGCGCGCACTGGCTGCGCCCCCCCGCATTGCCGGGCGCCGACGCATCGCACGAAGGCCCATGGCGGCAATGGAACATGGCAGGGCCCGCCCCTGCGGCGCCCGCTTCCGCTGCGCCTCCCGCACCCGCGCCAGCAGCGGCCCCACCGGCCGCCCCCGCGCCGCCCGTGCCCATTCCCGCGCACCTGCTGCCCTACGACGAGAAGATCTACACGCTGGCCTACGAAGTCTTCCTGGAGAACCGCAAGCTCGACGACGCGTGGCTCATCGCCCATGCCGCCGTGCAGGCGCGGCCCGACGACCTGGCCTGGCGCGAACGGCTCGCCCAGGTCTCGGAGTGGTCGCGGCGGCCGGGCACCGCGCTGCAGAGCTGGCTGTTCATCGCCCAGCGCACGCAAAAGGAGGCTGCCTGGCAGGCCGTGCTGCGCATCGCGCCCGGGCAGTTCGACGATACGGCGCTGGTGCAGGCCATTCGCTTCCAGCTGCGGCAGCGGCCCGACGATTTCCCGCTGATCCAGCAGCTCGTGGCGGCCTACGAGCGCATCGGCGAACCGCAGCCCGCCATCGATTACCTGCGGCAGCACGGCAAGATCCCGGCCGCGGTGGAGCTGCTGGCCCAGCTGGCCGAGCGCGCCGGCCAGCCCACGCTGGCGCTGGACACCTGGCGCCGGCTGCTGGCCGACCCGCAGCAGCTCACGCCCGAGCGCGCGATGCGCGCCGCCGTGCTGGCGCTCACGCACGACCGCCCGGACGAAGGCCTGCAGTGGCTGGAGGATGCGCAGCGCCGCCAACTGCCCACCGAGGCGGCGGCGATGGATTTCTGGCGGCTGACCGGCCAGCTGGCCGAAAGCCGGCAGCGGCAGGCGCTTGCCGTCAAGGCCTACCGCGCGCTGGTGCGTGCGCAGGACCACGACCGCTCGGACTACGACGCGCTGATCCGGCTGCTGATGGTGGACCAGCCGCTCGAAGCCGCCCAGGTGTCGGCGCTGGCCTGGGAGAAGTTCGACGACCCGCGCTACCTCGTGGACGCGCTGTCGGTGTATTCCAGCCGCAACCAATGGGCCTCCATGGGCGCTTTGCTGCGCAAGATCGACACCGACCCGAAAGCCGGCAAGCGCTCGATGGCCAGCCTGCAGGCGCTCCCCGAGTTCCTGCGGCTGGCCGGCGGCTACTACCAGAACCAGGGCGACCTTGCGCAGGCGAGGCGCTACTACGAGGCCGGCCTGCGCGCCAGCCCCGACTCGTCCGAGATGCGGCAGGCGCTGATCTGGCTGTTCATCGACAGCAACGATGCCGTGTCGCTGCGCACGCTGCTTGCCACACAGGAGCGGCAATGGGCCCGCGACGAAGACGTGCACGATGCGCTGGCGGGTGCCTACCAAGCGCTGTCGTTGCCGCAGGTGGCGCTGGAGCGCTACCTCACCCCGCGCATCGCGCAGCACCAGGACGATTTTCTGTGGCTCATGAACTATGCCGATGCACTGGACCAGAACCAGCAGGTCGACCGTTCCTGGCGCCTGCGGCGGGAGCTGCTCTCGCGTGAATGGCGTGCAGCGCGGCAAGGCGAGGCTGGCAAGCGGCTGACCCCGCAGCAGGCCCGCGCGCGCTGGCTCACCGAGGAAGGCCTGGACACCACGCGCCGCATTGCGCGGGCGCGCCTCATGCTCACGCAGCGGCCCGGCGATCCGGCGCTGGACGTGCTGCGCGAATTGCTGCGCCTGGACACCGACGACCGCGGCCGCATGTCCAACGCCGCGGCGGAAACCGCCATCGGCTGGCTCCAGGACGCGGGCGAATACACGGCCGAGCGCGGTTTCCTCTGGCACCAGTACGCCAAGGCGCAGGGCAAGCGCACCAACCGCCCGCTCTGGGCGGAGATCACCGTGGCCCTGGCCGAGGACGACAAGGCCGCGACCGGCCAGCTGCTGCAGGAGTTCGACGAGCGCCTGCCGCGCTACGACCGCGTCAACGCGGCGCGTGCCGTGGACGACGTGCGCCTGGCGCAGAGCGCGGCCTTCGAGGCGCAGGGCGAGCAGCGCGAAGACGAGCCCCTGCAGCTGCAGCTCACCGAAAGCCTGCTGGCCTTCAGCGACCACGCGGGTGGCTACGTGAAGCTGCAGCAGCTGGGTGGCATGGACGAGAACGAAGGCGCCAGCCGGTTCCACATCGCCTTCAGCCCGCGGCTCGCCCTCGACATGGATTTCGCGAGCATCCGCCGCTCGTCGTCCAACCCGCTGGCCGTGGTGAATCCGCCCGACGAAAGCGTGTTCGATGCGCGCCTGCACTGGCGCCACCCGGATGGTGAAACCACGCTGCGCGCCGGCCGCCGCGTGAGTTTCCAGGTCTACACGCCCGTGCAGATCGAGCACGAGCAGCGCATCGACAACCGCCTGTCGCTGCGCATGGAACTGGGCATGCAGCTGCCGAGCCAGGAAAGCCTGGCCCTGCGCATCGCGGGCATGAAGCAGCGCGCGGGCGCGAGCCTGCGCTACCAGGCCACGCGCCAGGACCGCTTCATGATCGAATACGCGGCAGAGCGCTACCGCCTGCAGACCGGCGCGGACCTCGGCAGCGGGCGGCACACCACACTGAGCTACACCCACACCTACCGCCAGGAGGCGCCGCTGCTGGAGTTCGGCGCGTTCTGGTCGCACCACGACTTCTCGCGCAACGACCTGGCGGCGCTCTCGCCGCGCGACCAGGAGTACCGCCGCTACCTGTTGCCCGGCCTCATCCCGGGGCCGGACTATTTCATCCCGGACAGCTTCAGCTACTACGGGCTGCAGGTCTCGACCAACATGCGCTACGAGGAAGAGTACACGCGGGGGCTGCGGCCCTACGCCAGCGTGAGCCGCACCTGGCACAGCCTGCTGGGGCCCGGCTACGAGCTGCGCGTGGGGGTGGCCGGCAGCGTGCTCGGCGGCGACCACCTGGGCCTCACCTGGGGCACCGGAAAATCCGGCCTGCAATTGCAGCAGGGCATCACGCGCAGCCTGCTCTTCAGCTACCGGCTGCATTTCTGATCCGAACACCCGAACCGTTTTTCCAAAGAAGAGAGGACTCCCCCATGCAACATCCACGCACCCTGCTGCAACGCCTGCGCACCTGCGCAGCCGGAGGCCTGATCCTGGTGATGCTCGCGGCGTGCTCCACCATCGACCGCGGCACGCCCCCCCCGCTGGAGCGCAATGCCACCTGGGTGGTGCTGCCCTTCGCCAACCACACCGAAACGCCGCTGGCCGGCAACCGCGCGGAAGCCATCACGCTGGCCCTGCTGCAGGCCCGCGGCGTGGGCCGCGTCCAGCGCTATCCCACGAGCACGCAGCAGGAGGCGCTGTTCGACGCGGGCGATGCCAAGCGCCAGGACGAGGTGCTGGCCTGGGCCCGCGAGCAGCAGGCCAAGTACGCGCTGACCGGCGCAGTGGACGAATGGCGCTACAAGGTCGGCGTGGACGGCGAACCCGCCGCGGGCGTGACCCTGCAGATCGTCGATGTCGCCACCGGCGACACCCTCTGGAGCGGCGCGGGCGGCAAGAGCGGCTGGAGCCGCGAGTCGCTTTCGGGCGTGGCGCAGAAGCTGATCCGCAATCTGCTGGATTCCGGCCTGTCCGGTGCACGCTGACGCAGCCATGCCTCCGGAGACTTCCTCCCCCTCGTCCTCCTCCCCCCGCCGCCGCGCGGTCGGTGCGGCGCCGGCCGGCGCTCCGCAGGCCACGGGCAAGAAAAGCCTGCGCCCGCTGCCCGAGCATTTGCTGGGCAAGCTCGCAGCCACCGACACGCGCCCGTCCATCATGCTGCTGGAGACGCTGCTGCTGCCGGGCATCGCGCTCGCGCTCGGCGTGCTGCTGCACCCGCAGGATCCGCTGTGGAGCGAGGGCGATTTCCCGTGGGCATGGCTGGCGCCCGTGATCGTGGCGCTACGGTACGGCCCGCTGGCCGGGCTGGGCGGCGCCGTCGTCCTGCTGGCCGGCTGGCTGCTGATCAACTTCGGGCACTACGACCGCTTTCCGCAGCTCTTCTTCCTGGGCGGGCTCATCCTCGTGCTGCTCGTGGGCGAGTTCTCCAGCCTCTGGCAGGCGCGCACGCGGCGCGCCGAGAGCGTGCAGCTCTACCTGGACCAACGGCTCGAACACCTCGTACGCCAGTACTACCTGCTGCGCCTGTCCCACGACCGGCTGGAGCAGGAGCTGATCGGCCGGCCCATGTCGATGCGCGACGCGCTCGCGACGCTGCAGAGCGTGGGCGGCGAGGAACACGACCCCGTCCAGGGCGCCCAGACGCTGCTGCGACTGCTGGCCCAGTATTGCCAGCTCGAGTCGGCCGCGCTGCATGCCGCCACCGAAGACGAGGTGCAGGCAGAGCCGGTGGCGCGCATTGGCAGCAATACCGAGTTGCTCGACACGCGCGACCCGCTGGTGGTGCAGGCGCTGGAGACACGCAAGCTCTGCCACATCAGCCAGCTGCTCGAACACCGGCAGCAGACCCGCTACCTCGCGGTCGCGCCGCTGCTGGACCTGGGCGGCGAGATCTACGGCCTGCTGGTCATCGAAGACATGCCGTTCTTCTCGCTGCAGGACGAGAACCTGCAGACCATCAACCTGCTGCTCGGCTACTACACCGACGGCCTGGCGATGCAGACCCTGGCGCGCCCCATCGTGGAGCGGATCGCCGACTGCCCGGCGGACTTCGCCTTCGAGGTGCAGCGCCTCTCGCACATGCGCGACACCACCCGGGTGCCGAGCATCGTCGTGGCGCTGGAATTCCTGCCGCGCGCGATCGAACGCGGCCTGCCCGCGCAGATCGAGCGCCTGAAGCGCGAGCTCGACGAAAGCTGGCTGATCGCCGGCCCCGAGCGCCAGGTGCTGGCGCTGCTCATGCCGCTGGGCGACCTCGCCACGGCCGAGGGCTACATCAACCGGCTGGAGAACTGGTCGCAGCAAAAGAGCGGCCAGCCGCTGGCGGAATCCGGCATCTTCCCGCACGTGGTGCCGCTCGAAGGCGAGCCGCTCGCGGTGCTGGAGCAACTGCACAGGATCGCCCATGCTTAACCTGAAGTTCGGCATCTCGGCGCTGTTGCTCGAGATCAGTGCCTGGAGCGGGCCCCTGCTGCTGCAGGGGCGCTCCGATGCCGCGCTGGCCAGCTACCTGCTCGCGCACCTGCTGGCCTGCGCGATGCTGTCGCTGTGCCTGCTGCCGCTGCTGTCGGGCGAGCAGGCCCGCCCGCGCCTGCCCATCCTGGGCCTCATGGCCGCCTTCAGCTATGCCGTGCCGATCGTCGGCTTCGTGGGCGTGGGGGTGGCCGTGGTGGTGCTGCGCCTCTACCGGTCGCCCACGGGGCAGGACGATTTCGAGTCGCTGCAGCTGCCGGAATTCGACCTGCACCAGCGCATGCAGGCCAGCTTCCGCCAGGCGGGCCTGCGGTCCTTCCTGGGCAACGCCCAGGCCCCCATGCAGACTCGCATGCGCGCCATGGTGGCGCTGCAGCACGTGTCGGGCCGCATCGCGTCGCCGCTGCTGCGCAGCGTGCTCAGCGACCCGAGCGAAGACCTGCGGCTGCTGGCCTACGGCATGCTCGACACGCTGGAAAAGCGCATCAACCGCACCATCGACAGCGAACTGGATGCGCTGCGCCGCGCCGAGGCCGAAGAAGGCGCCACGCCCGGCCCCCGGACACTCGAGTCCGCCCACCGGCTCTCCGACCTCTACTGGGAGCTGGTCTACCAGGAGCTCGTGCAGGGCGACCTGCGCACCCACGCCATCCATGAATCGCTGCGCTACTGCGACAGGGTGCTGGGGCACGAGCCCGGCAACGCGCAGCTCAACCTGCGCCGCGGCCGCCTGCTGCATGCCCAGGGCCAGATCGCCGAGGCCGGCGAAGCCTATGCCCGCGCGCGCCAGCTCGGCCTGCCCGCCACGCGCGTGCTGCCCTACCAGGCCGAGCTGTGCTTCGAGCGCAAGGACTTCGAGCAGGCACGCGCCCTGCTGCAGGAGCTAGGCCAGTGGCGCGCGCTGCCGCGCCTGCGCCCCGTGCTCGACTACTGGAACGCCCGATGAGCGACGCCCGCCCGCAGGCCCAGGAAGCCGACATCGCGCTGCTGCTAGAAGGCACGTTCCCCTATGTGAGCGGCGGCGTGTCGAGCTGGATCAACCAGGTCATCCGCGCCTACCCCGAGTACCGCTTCGCCATCATCTTCCTGGGCAGCCGGCGCGAGGACTACTCGGGCTTCAAGTACGAGCTGCCGCCCAACGTGGTGCACTTCGAAGAGCACTACCTCTACGGCCACCTCGGGGTGCGGTCGATGCCTGCGCGGCGCCGGGGCGACCGTGCGGCGCTCGAGATGGTGCGCACGCTGGTCGATTCGTTCCGGATCGGCAACCGCAGCCCCGAGGCCATCGCGGCCTTCCAGCGGATCAGCCTGGAGATGCAGCCCGGCGGACGCCTGCCGCTGGAGGATTTCCTCTACAGCGAACGGGCGTGGGAAATCATCTGCCAGAGCTACCGCGAGCACTGCACCGATCCATCGTTCGTGGACTATTTCTGGACCGTGCGCATCATGTACCAGCCGCTCTGGATGCTCGCGCGCGTCGCCAAGAGCATGCTGCGCGTGCGCATGGTGCACTGCGCCTCCACCGGCTATGCGGGCTACCTGGGGGGGCTGGTGCAGCAGATGCGCGGCGTGCCGCTCATCCTCTCGGAGCATGGCATCTACACGAAAGAACGCAAGATCGACCTGTTCAAGAGCGAGTGGATCCGCGACAACCGCAACATCTTCCAGCGCGACCCCACCGAGCTGTCGTACTTCCGGCAGATGTGGATCCAGTTCTTCGAGTGGCTGGGCTACTACTGCTATGCGGCCGCCGACCCGATCATCGCGCTCTACGAGGCCAACCGGCTGCGGCAGGTGGCCGATGGCGCGCCGCCCGAGCGCACCTTCAACATCCCCAACGGCATCAAGCTCGCGCGCTTCGCGCCGCTGCGCACGCAGCGGCCCGCCGAGGTGCCGCCCATCCTCTGCCTGATCGGCCGGGTGGTGCCCATCAAGGACATCAAGACCTTCATCCGCGCGATGCGCCGCGTGGTGAACCAGCGCCCCGATGCCGAGGGCTGGATCGCCGGGCCCACCGAGGAAGACCCGGCCTACGCGCAGGAGTGCGAGAACCTCGTGCGCAGCCTGGGGCTGGAGAACAACGTGCGCTTCCTGGGGTTCCAGAAAGTGGAAGACCTGATGCCGCGCATCGGCTTGATCATCCTCTCGTCGATCAGCGAGGCGCTGCCGCTCGTGCTGCTGGAAGGCTATGCGGCAGGCGTGCCGGCCGTCTCGACCGACGTGGGATCCTGCCGCCAGCTCATCGAAGGGCTGGACGAGGAAGACCGCGCGCTCGGCGCCTCCGGCAAGGTGGTGCCCATCGCCGATCCGCAGCAGCTCGCGGACGCCTCGCTCTCGCTCATCAACGACGCAGCCGCCTGGCAGGACGCCAGCCGCGCCGCCGTGGCGCGCGTGGAGCGCTATTACACCGACACGCTCATGTTCGACCGCTACCGCCGCGTGTACGAACACGCGTTCCAGCAGACGGAGGGCCCCCGCTGATGGCCGGCATTGGATTCGAGCTGCGGCGCATGCTGCGCAAGAACACCCTGGTAGGCCTCGTGCAGGCCTATGCCTACGCCGGCGTGATCGGCTCCGGGCCCTGGGTGTTTTCGATCGTGGGCATCCTGCTCATCGGTATCTTCAGCGCGAGCGTGGTGGTGCCGGGCGTGCTCGTCACGCAGTTCCAGACCTCGGTCACCTACATGGTGGCGGGGAGCCTCATCCTCACGGGCCTGGTGCAGCTGGCGTTCACGCGCTTCGTGTCGGACCGGCTCTTCGAGAAGCGCAAGGACGCGATCCTGCCGAACCTGCACGGGCTGATGCTGGTCACCACCGTCGTCGCGGCGGGCCTCGGGTCGCTGGCGCTCTTTTTCCTGCTGCCCCAGCTGGGCCTCGTCTACCGCATGCTGATGCTGGCGGGCTTCACGCTCATGTGCGATGTGTGGGTGCTCACGGTGCTGCTCTCGGGCATGAAGCGCTACAAGGCCATCGTGGCGCTTTTCGGCATCTCGTACGGGGTCATCGTGGTCAGCTCGCTGCTGATGCGCCCCTGGGGCCTGGAGGGCCTGCTCGCGGGGTTCGTGCTGGGCAATTACCTGCTGCTGGCCGGCATGTGGCTGCTGGTGGTGCGGGAGTTCAACCCGCGCGGCCGGATCATCGCCTTCGATTTCGCCGATACGAAGCTGCTCTACCCATCCCTCGTGGCGATCGGGTTCCTCTACAACTTCGGCATCTGGGTGGACAAGTTCATGTTCTGGTACTTCCCGCCCACGTCGGAGCCCATCATCGGAGGGCTGCGCGCCTCGCTGATCTACGACCTGCCGGTGTTCCTGGCCTACCTGTCCATCATTCCCGGGATGGCGGTGTTCCTGGTCCGCATCGAGACCGACTTCGTCGAGTATTACGACAAGTTCTACGACGCCGTGCGCAGCGGCGGATCGCTCGAGTACATCGAGGCGATGCGCGACGAAATGGTGTATTCGATCCAGCAGGGGCTGGGCGAGATCGCGAAGATCCAGACGCTGGCCGTGCTCATCACCTTCGTGGCCGGGCCCACCATCCTGAGCGGGCTGGGCATTTCCCGCCTCTATCTGCCACTGCTGCATGTGCAGGTGATCGGCGCCGGCCTGCAGGTGGGCCTCATGGCCATCCTGAACGTGTTCTTCTACCTCGACCAGCGCCGGATCGTGCTGCTGCTGTGCGTGCAGTTCGTGGTGCTCAACGTGCTGCTGACCGGCTTCACGCTGCACACCGGTGCGGCGCTGTACGGCTACGGGTTCGCGGTGGCCACGCTGCTCACGCTGTGCACCGGCATGTACCTGTTGTCGCGCCAGTTGAACCGGCTCGAATACGAAACTTTCATGCTCCAGTAGCCGGCGCCGCGCCACAATGGCCCCACCAGAGCGATGACCGGGGAGGGGCCCATGGACCAGACGATTCACCCATCGATGCGCCGCACGTTGCAGTGCTGCGCCCTTTCCACCCTCTGGCTGCTGGCCGGCTGCGGCGGGGGAGGCTCCGGCTCCACCGACGCAGGCGGGGCCGCCAAGGCCGCCGCAGACGCTCCGGCCGCCGCGGCGCCCGCCCTTGCATTCACGGCCCCGGCGGAGGGCGACGTGTTCGACCTCGGCACCGCCCTTCCCGTGTCGGTGGCGGTGCCATCGCTTTCGGACGGGGCGGCGGTCGTGTTCTCGGCCGGCTCGGGCAGCTTCGTGCCCGCGGCGGCGACCGTCGAAGGCGGCACTGCCTCGGCCACGTTCACCGCCACCACCCCCGGGCCGCAGGCGCTCGCGGCCTCGGTTTCGGTCCAGGGTGTGGCGGACGTGGCGGCCAGCGCCTCGCGCACACTGTATGCGCGGCCCGCGCCCGCACCGCTCGAAGTGCTGGTACCGGCCTACTTTTATCCCTCCAGCGATTCGCCTTGGGGCGCGCTGAGCGCCGGCACGCGGGCCTATCCCTCGGTGGCGGTCACCGCGGTCCTGAACCCCAACAATGGCGTGTTCACCCGCGCGAACCCCGAATTCACCGCGGCCGCCACCACGTTCGTGCAGTCGGGCGGCAAGCTGCTGGGCTACGTGTACACGCGCTACGGGTCGCGCTCGGCCAGCACGGTGAAACGCAACATCGACAGCTACCTGAGCCTCTACGGCCGCGGGCTGATCGGCGGCATCTTCATCGACGAGATGTCGACCGAGGCCAAGCGGCTGGCCTACTACCGCGACCTGTACGACTACATCAAGGGCAAGGACGCCAGCCTGCGCGTCGTGGGCAACCCGGGCACCCTCTCCAATGCCGCCTACCTGGACGCGGCCGACACTCTCGTGAACTTCGAGAACCGCGCAAAGGAGTTCGCCGGCTACGACCCGCGCGCCAGCGGCGGCTGGCTCTACCGCACGGCCAACACCCGGCAGAGCGCCCTGCTGCACAACGCGCCCGACTGCGCCACCATGCAGCAGGCCGTGCGCACCGCCGCCACGGCGCGCTACAACACGGGCTCTCTCTACGTGACGGACGACAGCTTCAACCCCGACACCGGAGAGGGCGACCCTTGGGACACCCTGCCGGGCTACTGGCTGCGCTTCCTCGGCACCGTCGACGCCGTGAACCGCGGGGCCGATCTGCCCGCCTGCTGAACCGCCCCGGGGCCCCGCAGTGCCACGCAGGCCAAATGTGTCTAAACTTTACAGAACCGACAGGCCCAGAAGCGTTTTTCTCCGCGGAGGCGCGAAGACAATCGCGGCTTTCCCACACAACCCCTCCTCCGAGGAACCTGCCATGTCCCGAACCCGACACATCGCCCGCTGGTGCAGCCTGTCCCTGGTCGCACTGATTGCCGCATGCGGCGGCGGAGGGGGCGGCGGCACCACGGACGGCTCCACCCCCACCACACCGACCACGCCGACGACCACCAGCGTCGCCGTCACCTTCACCGGGCCGGAAGCCGAGGCCGTGTTCAATGCGGGCGCGGCGCTGGCCGTGAGTGCCCAGGTCACCGTGAACGGTGCAGCCGCGGCGGACGGCACGTCCGTCAGCTTCGCGGCTTCGCCCGGCACCTTCACCGCCACGGGCACCACGCGCGCCGGCGTGGCGACGGTCACGCTCACGGGCAATGCCACGGGCCGCCAGCAGCTGAGCGCCTCGGTGTCGGTCACCGCGCAATCGGCCACCGCCACGGCGACGGCCACCCGCGTGATCTACCTGCGCCCGGCCCCGGCCGCGCTGGAAGTGCTGGTACCGGCGTATTTCCACCCGTCCTCGGGCACGGAATGGGCCCGCCTGGCCAGCGGCGCGGCGGCCAATCCCGGCGTGCCGATCACCGCCATCCTGAACCCCGACAACGGAGAGTTCGACGCGGCGGAGGCCAGCTACGTCAGTGCCCTCAACCAGTTCACCGGCGCGGGCGGCAAGGTGGTGGGATATGTCTACACCGGCTACGGCACCGGCTCGCGCTCGATCGCCGCCATCAAGGCCAACATCGACGCCTACTTCTCCCTCTACGGGCGCGCCACGGTCAGCGGCATCTTCCTCGACGAGATGGCATCGGAAACCTCGCGCCTGGACTTCTATCGCGAGATCTACCGCTACATCAAGGCCAGGGATGCCAGCCTGCGCGTGATCGGCAACCCCGGCATGGTGCCCGCTGCCGGCTACGCGGACGTGGCCGACGTGCTCGTCTCCTTCGAGGGCCGCAACAGCACCTACGCCACCTACGACCCGCGCACCACGCCCTGGCTCTACACCGTGGCCAACAGCCGCCTGAGCTCGCTGGTCCACAACACCGCCACCTGCTCCGACATGCAGAAGGCCGTGCAGTCCGCCGCGACGGCGCTCTACAACGCCGGCCCGGTGTACATGACCGATCTCGAATACGACCCCGTACGGGACATCGGC
The DNA here is from genome assembly GCF_028069655.1 of Acidovorax sp. NCPPB 4044. Taxonomy (NCBI): domain Bacteria; kingdom Pseudomonadati; phylum Pseudomonadota; class Betaproteobacteria; order Burkholderiales; family Comamonadaceae; genus Acidovorax; species Acidovorax sp. NCPPB 4044. The sequence continues at coordinate 468,338 of NZ_JAMCOS010000001.1, read as the reverse complement.
AACCCGTGGTCGTCGCTGCCTTCGTACTGGACAACCCTGTTGCAGACCGTGGCGGCCGTGAACCAGGGGCGCACGCCGACCGGCTGCTGAACGGCAGACGGCAGGACGGGAAAACCACGGGCGGGAGGCACAGGGCCTGCCCGCAAGGGGGCCCACGCCTTCTGCGCAAGCGCAGAGCAGGCCGCGGAAACCGCTCAGCGGCGGTTCAGGGCCTTCCGGCAGGCCCGGACCAGCGTCAGGCCGCGTCGCCCAACGCGTCCGCGCGGCTCTGCGCCGCAGCGAAATCGAGGTCGCCCGAGTAGATCGCCCGGCCGCAGATCACGCCTTCGACGCCCTCGCCCTCCACCGCGCAGAGCTGCTCGATGTCGGCCATGCCGGCCAGTCCGCCCGAGGCGATGACCGGGATCGTGAGGGCCTGCGCCAGCTTCACGGTGGCGTCGATGTTGATGCCCGACAGCATGCCGTCGCGGCCGATGTCGGTGTAGATGATGGACTCGACGCCCCAGTCCTCGAACTTCTTGGCGAGATCGACGACCTCGTGCCCCGTGAGCTTGCTCCAGCCGTCGGTGGCGACCTTGCCGTCCTTCGCGTCCAGGCCCACGATGATGTGGCCGCCGAAGGCGCTGCAGGCATCCTTGAGGAAGCCCGGGTTCTTCACGGCGGCCGTGCCGATGATCACGTAGCGCAGGCCGCCGTCGATGTATTTCTCGATGGTGTCCAGGTCGCGGATGCCGCCCCCGAGCTGCACGGGCAGGTCGCTGCCCACTTCCTTCAGGATGGCCTTGATGGCGGCGTGGTTCTTGGGCGTGCCGGCGAAGGCGCCGTTCAGGTCCACGAGGTGCAGCCGACGCGCGCCGGCATCCACCCATTTGCGCGCCATGGCTGCGGGGTCTTCGCCGAAGGTGGTCGATTGATCCATGTCACCTTGCTTGAGGCGCACGCAGTGTCCGTCCTTGAGGTCGATGGCGGGGATGAGCAGCATGATGAGGAGCGAGAGGGTGAAAAGAAGGCATGGCGGGCGCGGAGCGGCCGCCGGGGGGTGGGGAATCAGGGATTCCAGTGAAGGAAGTTGCGGTACAGCGCGAGGCCCTGCCCGGAACTTTTCTCAGGATGGAATTGCGTCGCAAAAATATTATCGCGTGCGATGGCCGATGCAAAGCGCCCGCCGTAATCGGTTTCCCCTGCAGTGTGCGCGGCATCGCGCGGAAGGGCATGGAAACTGTGCACGAAGTAGAAGTAGCTTTCTTCTGGCACGCCGGCCCACACGGGATGCACGGCGCCGGCATGCGCTACCTGGCGCACGCGGTTCCAGCCCATCTGCGGCACCTTGTAGCGGCTGCCGTCGGGCTGCAGGCGGCCGGCCAGGTCGAAGCGCACCACATCGCCCGGGATCAGGCCCAGGCCGGGCGTGTCGCCCTCGGCGCTGTGGTCCAGCAGCATCTGCATGCCCACGCACACGCCGAAGAGTGGCTTGGAGGCCGCGGCTTCCAGCACGGATTCCTGCAGGCCCGATTCGCGCAGTTCACGCATGCAGTCCGGCATGGCGCCCTGGCCGGGCAGCACGATGCGCTGCGCGGCGCGCACTTCCTCGGGGCGGGAGGTCACGGCGACGGTCCAGCCGCTGCCCTCGGCGGCGGCCTGCACGGCCTGGGAGACCGATCGCAGGTTGCCCATGCCGTAGTCCACCACCGCGACGGTCTTTGCTTCAATATTCATAGCAATAAATGCAATAAAGGCGCCGGCATGGAGCCTTTTTTGCCTGGATTTCTACAGGGATCCCTTGGTGGACGGAATGACGCCGGCGGCGCGCGGGTCGCGTTCGAGCGCGGCGCGCAGTGCGCGTGCGAACGCCTTGAAGATCGTCTCGCACTGGTGGTGGGCGTTGAAGCCCTTGAGGTTGTCGATGTGCAGCGTCGCGCCCGCGTGGTTCACGAAGCCCTGGAAGAACTCGTAGACCAGCTGCGTGTCGAGCTGGCCGATGCTGCCGGCGGTGAACTTCACGTCCATGTGCAGCCCCGGACGGCCCGAGAAATCGACCACCACGCGCGACAGCGCCTCGTCGAGCGGCACGTAGGCATGGCCGTAGCGGCGGATGCCCTTCTTGTCGCCCACGGCGCGCGCGAAGGCCTGGCCGAGCGTGATGCCGACGTCTTCCACGGTGTGGTGGCCGTCGATGTGCAGGTCGCCCTCGCATTCGATGTCCAGGTCGATGAGGCCGTGCCGCGCGATCTGGTCGAGCATGTGGTCGAAGAAACCGATGCCGGAGGCGAGGCGCGCCGCGCCCGTGCCGTCGAGGTTCACGCGCACGCGGATGCGGGTCTCCGCGGTGTTGCGTGCGACTTCGGCGATGCGGTCGGCATCGGGCCCCTCGAGGGGGGTGGAGGGAACGAGTGCGGAGGAGGTCATAGGGAAGCCTGGAGTGCGCCGAGCATCTGGGCGTTGTCGGCCGTGCCGCCCACCGTGAGGCGCAGGCAGTTGGCCAGCAAGGGATGCATTGTAGAAACGTTCTTGACGAGAACCTTGCGGGCCTTCATGCCTTCGAAGGCGCGGGCCGCGTCGGGCACGCGCACGAGCACCATGTTGGCCTCGCTGTCCCACACGCGCACGATGCCGGGCAGCGCCCGCAGGTCGGCCACGAGCTGGGTGCGCGCGGCGCGCAGTTCGGCGGCCTGGGCGGCGAACACCTCCGCATGCTCCAGCGCGAAGAGCGCGGCTTCGCCATTGAGCACGCTCACGTTGTAGGGCGGGCGTACCTTCTCGATCTCGTTGACCAGCGCGGCCGGGCCGACGAGGTAGCCCAGGCGCACCCCCGCCAGGCCGAACTTGCTCAGCGTGCGCATGAGCAGCACGTGGGCGTTGCGGGCGGGCTCGGCGCGCATACGGTCGATCCAGGTGCGGCTCGCGAAGGGCTGGTAGGCCTCGTCCATCACCACGATGCCGCCCTGCGCGCCCACCGCGTCGATGATGCGCTGCACCGCGCCTTCGTCCCAGAGCGTGGCCGTGGGGTTGTTGGGGTAGGCCAGGTAGGTGATGGCGGGCCGGTGCGTGGCCACGGCCGCGAGCATGGCGGGCTCGTCCAGCTCGAAATCGGGCGTGAGCGGCACGCCGACGAAGTCCAGCCCCTGCAGTTGCGCGCTCATCGGGTACATCACGAAGCCGGGCAGCGGCGCCAGCATGGTGGCGCGCTCGCCCGTGCCGGGGCGCGCGCAGGCCAGCGCCAGCAGCGTGATGAGCTCGTCCGAGCCGTTGCCCAGCACCAGGGCACTGCCGTCCGGCGCGCCGATGTGGGCAGCGATGGCATCACGCAGGTCGTTCATGCGCGCGCCGGGGTAGCGGTTGAGCGCCAGCCCGCCCAGCCGCCGGCCCAGCGCCTCCTGCAGTGCCCCGGGCAGCGGGAAAGGGTTTTCCATCGCGTCCATCTTGAGCAGCCCGGCCGCGGGCTGCACCGCGTAGGCGTGCATGGCACGGACGTCGGGGCGGATGCGCTGCAATGCGGCGTCTATCGTGTTCATTTCAGGATTTCTCAGTGGGTCGCTTCAAAAAAAGGAGTTCGCGTCCTGGGGACGGCTGGCACCGCCCATCAATGCGCCGCAGGCAGGACAAGATCGATTCGCTTGGCCACTTCCTTCGCAAGCACCTTGAAGTCGCCATGCGCTTTTTGCACTGCATTGGCATGGGAGCCAATGGCACCGTCCGCTGCACGCAAGGAAAATACCGGCTTGCGTGCCTCCTGGGCCAGGGGCATCAGGCTGTTGTAATTCTTGAGCATCGCCAGACAGTAAGGATCCTGTTCGGTGGAAGGCAGGATTTTTTTGCCGATGTCCTCGCCCAGCACACTTCTCCTGAACTCCGCTGGGATCTGGTTCAACCAGCGCGTGTAGGCCTTGACCGGCCGCGTGAGCCGCACACCGTGTCGCATGGCGATATATCCGACTGGCTTCATGTCCCCGCTAGGCAAATCGAACGTAGGTCGTTCCCAACTTGCACGACGCTTTTCCCATCCCTTTTGCCATTCCCGCAACGTGGGACCTAGATTGCGCAGCCCCTGCAGCGAAAACAGGTCGGCCCCGAGAGGAACGACGACATGGTTACTGCCCAGCAGCGCTGCCCGGTTGATGGCCCCCAGGTTGGGGCCTACATCGACGACGATCAGGCCGGCGTCGAACCGTGCCGCGGCTTCCTGCGCACTGCGCCAGAAGGCTGTCAGGATACGGAAAGGCCGCGTCTTGTTGTTGTCGTCCATCGCCTCGGTCCAGGTCGCCGAAAGTTGATCCTCGAAGCCCGAAAGACCGAGGTCGCCGGGAATCAGCGCCAGACGTGGATGGATGACTTGATAGTCTGCCGGAGCGAAATCACCCACGTCCAGCAAAGGCTTCACGCTGTCGTAGATGGTGGAAACCTTCAGTTCGTCCTCCCAGAGGCCGGCCAACTGGTCTTCGTCGAGGAAGGCTGCCGTGAGGTTGGCCTGCGGGTCGAGATCAACCGCTAGAACACGCACCCCCAACTCGGCGAACATGGAGGACAGGTGATAGACCAGCGAGGTCTTGCCCACGCCCCCCTTGTTGTTGAAGAAAGTGAGGACAGGCAGGCTCATGCGGACCTCCGCACGGTGACCAGCACATGGGTGGCGCTCACCTCGAATTCCGGCGGCGGATTGCCGTTGTCCGCGAGAAGCCTGCGCGCGGTGGTGATTCCCACGCCGAAACGCTGCACATAGCCCAGCACCTTCAAGGCTTCGGCCAGATGCGGATTGCGGTAATCGGTGATGCCGGGTTGCCCGAAGTTGCCTGCATTCACGATCCCATAGGGGCCGCCAGGACTGACGATTTCGATGCGGTCGTTGAACCAGGTGACCCGCACCGGGGCATGGGTAGCTTCGTAAGTGCGATGCATCACGGCATTGCGCAGCAATTGCTGAAGCGCGACCAGCGGGTAGTCCGCCGTGCGTTTCTCCACATCGCCCGACGCTACATCGACCCGCGTGGAGATGTGCGCCCGCAGCTTATCGTCCAGCCTGGTAACGATTTCGCGCAGGCGTCCGTCGATCTCCGCTTCGTCGACGATGGGCTCGTCGAGTTCGGCGCCATCGATGCGCAGGAATTGGACGTAGCTGCAAGGGATCAGGTCGCGCGGACGCGTGCCGATCACCATGGCGCCCAGTACGGTGGGCAAGGGCGATGCGACGGAGCCGATCATGCGGCAGGCGCTCAACCGCTCTTCGTAAGTGCGGTGATTGGCCTCCAGCACGTCCGGAGCGAATGCGCCGGGAAGGTATTCGGCCTCGAACGCGCTGCGGCTCAGGTCGGCGAGCGATGCGAAGGATACCGGCTGCAGATCGAACGGCAGATCGCCATGGCGCCGCCGTTCGTTGAGCAAACGCTCGTCCTGCGCACTGGCAACGCCATGCCGAGGCCCGGTGCGGATGCAGATACGCCCTTTGTATTTCACGGGCGGCGCCTGGGCTGGCATGACAGTCATCACGACGACATCCTTATCTCCCAGGCGCCGCTTTTCCACGGTCATGGTGGGAAAAGGCAGGATGTTTCCATCCGAGCGGATGTCCGCGAGAGAAAGCAGCAGTTGGTCGGTAATTTCCAGCCCGGTCAAAGCGCCGTCGCCGTCTTTCGCGCCGATGAATACCACCCCGGGCAGCCCATGGCCCGGCAGGTCGTTGGCGAAAGCGCACACGGCCTGGCGCACCTTCTCGGGGGCATCCCCCCTGAAGCTCTCCTTCCGTTCTGCCCGGTCCGATTCCAGATCGGACAGCAGTTCCAGCAATTGTTCGTCCGTGAGTCGCATGCAGACCTCTTCCGATTAACCCAGCATTCGCAATGGACCATACCAGCCTCGGCACCCATTCCCCGGCATCCAGGCAGCGCCGGCTCAGGACCGGGGCTGCTTCAGGCGCATCTCGGCCGCGCGCGCATGCGCCTGCAGGCCCTCGCCATGCGCCAGCACGCTGGCGATGGCGCCCAGCGTCTGCGCGCCCTGCTCGCTCACCTCGATGAGGCTGCTGCGCTTCTGGAAGTCGTAGACGCCCAGCGGCGACGAGAAGCGCGCCGTGCCGCTGGTGGGCAGCACGTGGTTGGGGCCGGCGCAGTAGTCGCCCAGGCTCTCGCTGGTGTAGGCCCCCAGGAAGATCGCGCCCGCGTGGCGCAGCAGCGGCTCCCAGCGGTGCGGGTCGCGGCTCGACACCTCCAGGTGCTCCGGCGCGATGCGGTTGCTGATCGCGCAGGCTTCTTCCATGTCCCGCGTGAGGATCAGCGCGCCACGGCCGCTGAGGCTCTTGGCGATGATCTCCGCGCGCGGCATCGTGGGCAGCAACCGGTCGATCTCGCGCTGCACGGCGTCGATATAGGCCGCATCGGGGCACAGCAGGATCGACTGGGCCAGCTCGTCGTGCTCGGCCTGGCTGAAGAGGTCCATGGCCACCCAGTCGGGCGGCGTGGTGCCGTCGGCCAGCACGAGGATCTCGCTCGGGCCGGCGATCATGTCGATGCCCACGGTGCCGAACACCCGCTTCTTGGCGCTGGCCACATAGGCATTGCCCGGGCCGGTGATCTTGTCCACCTTCGGCACCGTGGCGGTGCCGTAGGCCAGCGCGGCCACGGCCTGCGCGCCGCCGAGGGTGAAGGCCCGGCTCACGCCGGCCACGTAGGCCGCCGCCAGCACGAGCGGGTTCTTCTCGCCGCGCGGCGTGGGCACGACCATGACGATGTCCTGCACGCCGGCCACGTGCGCCGGGATGGCGTTCATGAGCACGCTCGACGGGTAGGCCGCCTTGCCGCCCGGCACGTAGATGCCCACGCGGTCGAGCGGCGTCACCTTCTGCCCGAGCAGCGTGCCGTCCTCGTCGCGGTAGCTCCAGCTCTCGCCGCTCGCCTTCTTCTGCGCCTCGTGGTACTTGCGCACCCGGTGCGCAGCGGCCTGGAGCGCCTCGCGCTGCACCGGCGGCAGTGCATCGAAGGCGGCCTTCAGCTCGGCCTGCGAAAGCTCCAGCGCCGCCACGGAATCCGCGGGCAGGCCGTCGAAACGCTCCGTGTACTCCAGCACGGCCGCATCGCCGCGCGCCTGCACGTCGGCCAGGATGTCGGCCACGCGCTGCTCGATGGCGGCATCGGTTTCGGCGGACCAGTGCAGGCACGCGGCGAAGTCGGCCTCGAAGTCGGCGGAGGCCGTCGCCAGCCGGGCGGGGGCTGCTGTCCATTCCATGGTGAATCTCCGGAAATCTGTCGGTCGGTCAATCGGTGCGGATCGCGCCGGCGAAGGCGTCGATGATCCGGCGCAGCGGCTCGCGCTTGAGCTTGAGCGCGGCCTGGTTCACGACCAGGTGGGAGCTGATGTCCATGATGTGCTCCACCTCCACCAGGCCGTTGGCGCGCAGCGTGTTGCCCGTGGAGACCAGGTCCACGATGGCGTCGGCCAGACCGGTGAGCGGGGCCAGTTCCATGCTGCCGTAGAGCTTGATCATGTCCACGTGCACGCCCTTGGCCGCGAAGAATTCGCGCGCGATGGTGGTGTATTTGGTGGCGATGTCCAGCCGCGATCCCCGCTTCACCGCGCTGGCGTAGTCGAAATCGTTGCGCACGGCCACACTCACGCGGCACCGCGCGATCCGGAGGTCCAGCGGCTGGTAGAGGCCCTGGCCGCCGTGCTCGATGAGCGTGTCCTTGCCGGTCACGCCGACGTCGGCGCCGCCGTACTGCACATAGGTGGGCACGTCGCTCGCGCGCACCAGCACCACGCGCACCTCCGGCCGGTTGGTGGGCAGGATGAGCTTGCGCGATGTCTCGGGGTCTTCCAGCACCTCGATGCCGGCGGCCGCCAGCAGCGGCAGGGTTTCTTCGAAGATTCGGCCCTTCGAGAGGGCCAGTGTGATCACGTCGTCGTTGGTCGTCATGCCTTCACCCGTTCGATATCGGCGCCCAGGGCGCGCAGCTTGCCTTCCATGCAGTCGTAGCCCCGGTCGAGGTGGTAGATGCGGTCCACCGTGGTCTGGCCCGTGGCCACGAGGCCGGCGATCACGAGGCTGGCCGAGGCCCGCAGGTCGGTCGCCATCACCGTGGCGCCCGACAGCAGCGCGCCGGTGTCGCCCAGCCCCTCGATCACCGCCACCTTGCCGTCGGCCTGGACGCGCGCGCCCAGGCGCAGCAGTTCGTCCACGTGCATGAAGCGGTTCTCGAAGATGGTTTCGGTCACCCGCGATGCGCCCTGCGCCACCGTGTTGAGCGCCATGAACTGCGCCTGCATGTCGGTGGGGAAACCCGGGTATTCGGTGGTGCGGAAGCTCTGCGCCCGCAACTGGCCCGCACCGGGGCTGCGCACGCGCAGGCCGCCTTCGGGCGCATCGACGGGCTCGACCGTCACGCCGGCATCGCGCAGCTTCTCGATCACCGCGTCGAGGTGGTCGGCGCGGGCATGGCGCAGCAGCGCCTCGCCGCCCGTGGCCGCCACGGCGCACAGGAAGGTGCCGGCCTCGATGCGGTCGGCCACCACGCGGTGCGTGCAGCCGTGCAGGCGCTCCACGCCCTGGATGCGGATGCGGCTGGTGCCGTGGCCTTCGATCTTCGCGCCCATGGCGATGAGCATCTCGGCGAGGTCGGTGACCTCGGGCTCCTGCGCCGCGTTCTCCAGCACGGTTTCGCCTTCGGCGAGCGTGGCGGCCATGAGCAGGTTCTCGGTGCCCGTCACCGTGACCATGTCGGTGGTGATGCGCGCGCCCACGAGGCGCGTGCGGCCCGCCGGCAGCCGGGCGATCATGTAGCCGTGCTCCACCACGATCTCCGCACCCATGGCCGTGAGGCCCTTGATGTGCTGGTCCACCGGCCGCGAGCCGATCGCGCAGCCGCCGGGCAGCGAGACCGTGGCTTCGCCGAAGCGCGCCAAGAGCGGCCCCAGCGCCAGCACGGAGGCGCGCATGGTCTTGACCAGCTCGTAGGGCGCCTCCGGCGTAGAGAGCGCGCCCGCATCGATGCGCACCGTGCCGCTGTCGGCGCGGTCGCTGCCCTGCGAATGCTCCGCCGCCACGCCCATGTTGCGGATGAGCTGGAGCATGGTCGCCACGTCCTGCAGGCGCGGCACGTTGAGCAGGGTCACGGGGTCGGCCGTGAGCAGGGCCGCGCACAGCTCGGGCAGCGCGGCATTCTTGGCGCCGGAGATCGGCACCTCGCCGCGCAGTGCCTGCCCGCCGCGAATCTGGAGTTGGTCCATGGCTTGGATTGGCCTTGTATTTTGGGTGAAAGAAGGCTTATGCCGCCGGATTCATTGAAAAGTTTGCTATCAAAATATGAGCAAACCAGCCGCCGCCTTCAGTCTTCCTGCGGCAGCGCGGCCCACTCGGCGGGGGTGTAGGTCTTCATCGACAGCGCATGCACCTCGTCGGTCTGCATGCGGCTGCCGAGCGTGGCGTACACGCGCTGGTGGCGCTGGATGGCGCGCTTGCCCTCGAACTCGGCCGACACGATGGTCGCGTACCAGTGGCGCCCGTCGCCTTCGAGCTGCAGATGTTCGCAGGGCAGGCCCGCACGGATCAGTTCTTTGAGTTGGTCTGCGTTCATCGAGGGCCTTTGCGGGAAATGGGGGAGGAGGTCGGGATCGGGATGGGCCGGCCCGCCGCCCGCGCGGGGCGCACGGGCTGCCGGCCGTCCGCTCAATGGCGGATCTTGTAGCCCGTGCGCAGCAGGTGCACCGCCAGCGCGCTCACGGCCAGCCAGGCGCCGCCCACGATGGCCAGGCTCAGCCACGGAGAGGTGTCGCTCTGCCCGAAGAAGCCGTAGCGGAAGCCGTCGATCATGTAGAAGAACGGGTTCAGGTGGCTCACGGTCTGCCAGAACGGCGGCAGCGACTGGATGGAATAGAACACGCCCGAGAGGAACGTCATGGGCACGATGATGAAATTCTGGAAGGCCGCCATCTGGTCGAACTTGTCGGCCCACAGCCCCGCGATGAGCCCCAGCGTGGCCAGCAGCGCCGCGCCCAGCAGCGCGAACGCGGCGATCCACAGCGGCGCGGCGAACTCGGGCCGCGCGAAGCCCAGCGTGGCGATGAACACGCCCAGCCCCACCACCAGCCCGCGCAGCGCGGACGAGCCCACGTACGCGAAGAACCAGGCCCAGTGCGACAGCGGGGCGAGCAGCACGAACACGAGGTTGCCCATGATCTTGCTCTGGATCAGGCTCGACGAGCTGTTGGCGAAGGCGTTCTGCAGCACGCTCATCATCACGAGGCCGGGCACGAGGAAGGCCGTGTAGCTCAGGCGGTCGTAGACCTTCACGTGGTCTTCGAGCACGTGGCCGAAGATCAGCAGGTAGAGCACGGCCGTGAGCACGGGCGCCGCGATGGTCTGGAAGCTCACTTTCCAGAACCGCAGCACCTCCTTGTAGAACAGGGTCTGCCAGCCGTTCACAGGATCACCTCCGCGCCGCGCGCGGCCATGTCGTCGTTGCCGCTCATAGCCGCACCCCGCCTTCGGGCGTTTCCTCGGGCTCGCCGGCCGGTGCCGGCGCATGCGCCGGATCGGGGTAGCGGCCCTCGGCCATCAGGTTGAGGAACACGTCCTCCAGGTCCGCCTTGCGGATCTCGATGTCGTGCACGCCCACGCCCGCGGCGCGCAGCGCGGCCAGCAGGCGCTCGATCTCGGCGGCGTCCTGCGCGGGCATCTGGACCACGCGGCCCGTGACGCGTGCGGTGCCGGCCAGCGAAGGCGGCAGCGTGTCGTCGGTCTTGAAGCGCAGCACGTTCGTGGACGCCGCATGCAGCAGGTCGGACGTGGTCGAGAGCGCGATCGTCCGGCCGCGCTTGAGCATCGCGATGCGCTGGCACAGCGCCTCGGCCTCTTCGAGGTAATGGGTGGTGAGCAGCACGGTATGGCCCGCCTTGTTGAGCCGCGCGATGAAGTGCCAGAGGGTCTGGCGCAGTTCCACATCGACGCCGGCCGTGGGCTCGTCCAGCACGATGATGGGCGGCTTGTGCACCAGCGCCTGCGCCACCAGCACGCGGCGCTTCATGCCGCCCGAGAGCTGGCGCATGTTGGCGGTGGCCTTGTCGGCCAGCCCGAGGGCCTCCAGCAGCTCGTCGATCCAGGCACCGTTGTTCTTCACGCCGAAATAGCCGGACTGGATGCGCAGTGCCTCGCGCACGTTGAAGAACGGATCGAACACCAGCTCCTGCGGCACGATGCCGAGCTGCCGGCGCGCGGCGGCGAAATCGGCCTGCACGTCGTGGCCCTGCACGAGCACACGCCCGCTGGAGGCACGCGCCAAGCCGGCGAGGATGCTGATCAGGGTGGTCTTGCCCGCGCCATTCGGCCCGAGGAGGCCGAAGAACTCGCCCTCCTCGATGTCCAGGCTCACGCTGTCGAGCGCCTGGAACGGACCTTTGGGCGTGGAATAGGTCTTGGAGACGGACTGGAAGGAAACTGCAGGCATGGGAGCCGGGCATTTTACGGGCTGGGCGCGCGGCGCGCCCGCCGGTGCCCGAGCAGCCTTGCGCCGCACCCTGCCGCGGGTGCGCAGCGGATCAGGCCGCGGTGGGCAGCAACTCGCCGACGCCGTACAGGCCGGCCAGCTTGGCCATGCCGTCCGGCAGGCCCTTGACCTCGAAGCGCTTGTTCTCCAGCAGCGCGGCGCGCCGGCATTCGAGCAGCACCGCGAGCGCCGAAGAATCGAAATCCACCAGCGGGGCCGCGTCCACCACGAGGATCTCGTCGCGGTGCGCCTTGAGCCCCTGCAGCAGCATGCGCAGGCAGGCCTCGGCCTGCCGGTGGGTCAGCTCGGTGGGGAGGACCAGCATGGCGGTCGTCGTCGCGCGCGGGCCGATCAGCCGGCCTTGCCGGGACCGGAGGCGTTGGCCTTGTTGCGCGCGGCCAGCGATTCGATCAGGCCATCCACACCCTTGGTGTTGATCTCCTGCGCGAACTGCGTGCGGTAGGTTTCCACCAGCCACACGCCCATCACGTTGAGGTTGTAGATCTTCCAGCCGGCGCCGTCGCCGGGGGTTTTCTCCAGGCGGTAGTCGAGCTGGATGGGATCGCCGCGTCCCAGGATCTCGGAGCGGACCAGCACGTCCTTGTCGTCGGCACCCGCGCGCAGCGGCTTGACCTGGATGGAGAGATCGTTCACCTGGCTCAGGGCGCCCGAATAGGTGCGCACGAGCAGCGTCTTGAACTCGTCCTGCAGGCGTGCCTGCTGGTTGGGGGTGGCCTGGCGCCAGCCCGGACCGACGGCCGCGGCGGTCATGCGGCGGAAGTTCACGTGCGGCAGGATCGTCTTGTCGACCAGCGCGGTGATCTTGTTCACGTCGCCGGCCTTGATGCTCTTGTCGCTGCGCACCGTCTCCAGCACATCGGTGGACAGGCGCTTGACCAGCGCATCCGGCGCCTCTTCGGCCGCCAGGGCGGCGACCGGCAGGCCCAGCCACAGCACCGCGGCGGTGCACAGGGCCGCCTGGCCCAGGGTACGTCGGTTCATCGTCATGGTTCGTTTCCTTTCTGTGGTGCCCTCCGAAACGGAGCACACCGGTTCATTCATGCATTCTGGGTGCAGCGCCGCAGGGGCATGCGTCTCGCGGGTACCCGGATGCAAGCAACTGCAACTCCTGCCGGGCGCCTCAGCGCACGGGCTCCTCGGGCAGCTTGCCGGCGTCCTGGTCGTAGCGCTCTTCGCTGCGCGCATCGGTCTGGGCCGCCTGGTTGCGCACCTGCAGGTAGGCATCGCGCGTGAAGCTGTACTTGTCGAGCGCGGCCGTGTCCAGCACGGAACTCGCGCGCAGCAGGTTGGCCCGCGTGTTCACGATGTTGAGCGCATAGAGCGCATTGCGGTCGGACACCGGGTCCACGTAGGTGACCAGGTTGCCCTTGCTGTCGACCGGCAGCGCGATGGTGTCGCGCACCGTGGAGGGGCCCAGCAGCGGCAGCACGAGGTACGGCCCGGTCGGCACGCCCCAGCGGCCCAGCGTGAGGCCGAAGTCCTGCTTGGCGCGGTCGATGCCCATCTCGGAGGCCACGTCGAACACGCCGCCCATGCCGAACACGGTGTTCACGTTGAACCGCGCGATGCTGTTGAGCGCGCTCTCGCCGCGCAGCTGCAGCACGTTGTTCACGAACGACCACAGGTCGCCCAGGTTCGCGAAGAAGTTGCTCACGCCCGTGCGCACCAGGGGCGGCGTCACCTCCGTGTAGGCGATGGCGACGGGCCGCAGGATGATTTCGTCGACCGTGTCGTTGAACCGCGTCATGCCGCGGTTGTAGGGTTCGAGCGGGTCGCGCGGATTGGCGTTGGGCCCGCTGGCGCAGCCGGCCAGCACGAGGGCCGCCGCCACCGCGCAGGCACTGCCGCGCAGGGACGGTGCCCGGAAATCTTGGAGCATCTTGGTCATTGTTGTCGTCGTCATTTCTTGGCTCCGCCCGAAGAGGCCCCACCGCCCTCCTCGGCCTTGCCATAGAGGAACTGGCTGATGAGGTTCTCCAGCACCACGGCGGACTGCGTGGACGTGATGCGGTCGCCCTCGGTGAGGTTCTTTTCCTCGGCACCCGCCTGGATGCCGATGTACTGGTCGCCCAGCAGGCCGTTGGTGAGGATCTTGAGCGAGCTGTCCTTGGGGAAGGCGTAGCGCTTGTCCATCTCCAGCGTCACCTGGGCCTGGAAGGTCTTGTCGTCGAAGGCGATCGCGTTCACGCGGCCCACGACCACGCCGGCGCTGCGGACCGCGGCCTGGGGCTTGAGCCCGCCGATGTTGTCGAAGAGCGCCGTCACGTGGTAGCCGGTCTGCCACTGCACGCGCAGCAGGTTGGCCGACTGCAGGGCGAGGAAGAGCAGGGCCGCGCCGCCCAGCAGGACGAACAGGCCGACCCAGATATCGTTCTTGGAGTGCTGCATGGTGTGTGTTTCTCTCTTGATGGGTTCTTGCGTGCGGACCGGTGGGCGGCGGCTCAGATGCTGAACATCCAGGCGGTGAGCAGGAAATCCAGCCCCAGCACCGCGAGCGAGGCCATCACCACGGTGCGCGTGGTGGCCCGCGACACGCCCTCGGGCGTGGGCTTGGCGACATAGCCCTGCAGCAGCGCGACGAAGGTCACCGTGACGCCGAAGACGAAGCTCTTGAGCACGCCGTTGCCCACGTCGGCCCACACGTCCACGCCGCTCTGCATCTGGCCCCAGAACGCGCCGCCGTCCACGCCCAGCATGACCACGCCGACCACCCAGCCGCCGATCACGCCCACGGCACTGAACACGGCCGCCAGCAGCGGCATGGCGATCACGCCGGCCCAGAAGCGCGGCGCGAGGATGCGGCGCACCGGGTCCACGGCCATCATTTCCATGGCCGAGAGCTGCTCGCCCGCGCGCATGAGCCCGATCTCGGCCGTGAGCGAGGTGCCCGCGCGGCCGGCGAACAGCAGCGCCGACACCACGGGCCCGAGTTCGCGCACCAGCGACAGCGCCACCAGCAGGCCCAGGGCCTGGGAGGCCCCGTAGCGCTGCAGCGTATAGTAGCCCTGCAGCCCCAGCACGAAGCCGACGAACAGGCCCGAGACGGCGATGATCGACAGCGAATAGTTGCCCAGGAAGTGCAGCTGGTCGCGCACCAGGCCGAAGCGCTGCAGGGTGGGGCCGGCCAGGCCCACGAGGCGCGCGAACAGGCGCGCGGCGCGGCCGATGTCCGCGAGCACGCGGCGCGTGGCGAAGCCGATGTCCGAAGGTTTCCACCAGCTCATCGCGCACCTCCGCCCGTGCCGCTGCCGATGCCCAGCGGTCCGAAATCGTCGGCCACGGTGGGGCCGGGGTAGTGGAATGGCACGGGGCCCGTGGGCAGCGCGTGCACGAACTGGTGCACCAGCGGGTCGGTGCTGGCGCGCACCTCGTCGGGCGTGCCCTGCGCCGCGACCACGCCGGGGCCCAGGATGACCACGTGGTCGGCCACGCGGAAGGTTTCCTCCACGTCGTGCGAGACCACGAGCGTGGTGAGGCCCATGGCGTCGTTGAGCTGCCGGATCAGCTGCGCGGCCGTGCCGAGCGAGATCGGGTCCAGCCCCGCGAAGGGTTCGTCGTAGAGGATCAGCTCGGGGTCGAGCGCGATGGCCCGGGCCAGCGCCACGCGCCGCGCCATGCCGCCGGAGATCTGGCTGGGCAGGAGGTCGCGCGCGCCGCGCAGGCCCACGGCCTGCAGCTTCATGAGCACGATGTCGCGCACCAGCGCCTCGGAGAGGTCGGTGTGCTCGCGCAGCGGGAAGGCCACGTTCTCGAACACGCTCATGTCGGTGAACAGGGCCCCGAACTGGAACAGCATGCCCATGCGGCGCCGCGCGGCGTAGAGCTGGGCCGCGTCCATGCGCGCCACGTCCTGGCCGTCGAACAGCACCTCGCCCTGCTGGGCCATCTGCTGCCCACCGATGAGGCGCAGCACGGTGGTCTTGCCGCCGCCGGATGCGCCCATGAGCGCGGTGACCTTCCCGCGCGGGATGGTCAGCGACAGATCGCGCAGGATCGGACGCTCGCCATACGAGAACGTGACGTTGCGCAGCTCGACCAGGGGGGCGGACTCGGACATGCGGAAAGGTTGGAAAGCAGGAAAAGGCGTGATTGTCGCGGGTGCGGCCATTTGCCGTGCGAGCGATGGTAACGCAAACATACATGCATGGATGTTTGCTATCGCCACAGGCCGTGGAGCGCTACTTTTTCAGTAGCACTCCCTACAGGCTGCGCGGGCTGCGGCTTGGATTATCGGGACCAGTTTGCACCTCGTGTGGCGGCCATGTCACAGCATGCTGCGAAGGAATGCCTGGGTTCGCGCATGCCGGGGGCTCGCAAAGAACTCCGCCGCGGGCGCGGACTCGATGATCTCGCCCCGGTCCATGAACACGACCCGGTTCGCCACCTCGCGAGCGAAGCCCATCTCGTGCGTGACCACCAGCATGGTCATGCGCTCCTGGGCCAGCGCGCGCATGGTGCGCAGCACTTCGCCGGTCAGTTCGGGGTCGAGGGCGGAGGTGGGCTCGTCGAAGAGCAGGATGTCCGGCTCCATCGCCAGCGCGCGGGCGATGGCCACGCGCTGCTTCTGCCCGCCCGACAGGCGCGCGGGGTAGCTGTCCTGCTTCTCCAGCAGGCCCACCTTGGCGAGCAGCGCCTGCGCGTTCGGCACGGCGGCCTGGCGCGCGAGGCCCTTGACCACCATAGGCGCCTCGATCACGTTCTCCAGCACCGTGAGGTGCGGGAACAGGTTGAACGACTGGAACACCATGCCCATGCGGCGGCCGATGCGGCGCACATCGGCCTCGGGCACGTAGCGGCAGCGGCCCTCGGCATCGGTGGTGGCCAGCGCCTCGCCCTCGATGGCGATGTGGCCGCGGTCGATGGTCTCCAGGTGGTTCAGGCAGCGCAGGAAGGTGCTCTTGCCGGAACCCGAAGGGCCGATCACGGCCACGGTCTCGCCGCGGCCGAGGGTGAGGGATACATCGCGCAGCACCGGCAGGCCGCCGAAGGCCTTGTGCAGGCCGCGCGCATCGATCATGGGCGCGGCGCCGGGGGCGCCGAAGTCAGGCGTCGTGGCGTGCATAGCGTCGCTCCAGGCGCTGGAAGCCCCAGGTGAGCACCAGGGTCATCACGAGATAGAAGGCGGCGGCCACGAGGAAGGGCGTGGTCGTGAAGTCGCGCTGCACGATGCCGCGCGCGGCGCGCAGCAGGTCGTTGAGCGCCAGCACGTAGATGAGCGAGGTGTCCTTGACCAGCGTGATGGTCTCGTTGCTCATCGGCGGCAGGATGCGGCGCACCATCTGCGGCAGCACGATGCGGCGCATGGTCTGGCCGTAGGTCATGCCCAGCACCTTGGCGGCCTCGTACTGGCCGCGGTCGATCGACTGGATGCCGGCGCGGAAGATCTCGGCGAAGTAGGCCGCGTAGTTCAGCGCGAACGCCACCACCGCCGCGGGAAAGTCCGGCAGCCGCACGCCGATCACCGGCACGAACGGCAGCGCGAAGTAGATGAACAGCATCTGCAGCATGAGCGGCGTGCCGCGCATGAGCCAGATGTAGCCGTTGACCAGGCCCGACAGCACACCCCAGCGCGACACGCGCGCCAGCGCCAGCGCCAGGCCCAGCGGCACCGCCAGCGCCAGCGTGATCACGAAGAGCTTCAGCGTGACCGTCGCGCCCTGCGCGAGCGGCCACAGAAGTGAAAGAACGTAGTCCATGCAGTCAGAACAGTTCAGTGGTTGCACGGCACACAGCGCATGCAACCGGCGCGGCCCAGACCAGCGGACGCCGCGCAAGGGCCGCCCCGCCGCGCTGGCGCGCTGGCGTCGTCCCCCTTCCCGCATCGTGCAGCGATGCGAGAGAAGGGGGAAGCGGCGCAGCCGCTCAGGGGGTTGTACCTTTATTTGATGATGTTCTTGCCGAACCATTGCGTGGCGATGGTGGCGGCGGCACCGTCCTGCTTCATGTCGCCCAGCGCCTTGTCGATGCGGCCCTGCAGCGCGGTGTCGTCCTTGCGCACGCCCACGCCGTATTCCTCGGTGCCGAAATGCTCGTCCAGCACGGCGTAGTCATGCGGCTTCTTGGCGACGTAGTAGCGGCCCACCACCTCATCGACCACCACGGCGTCCAGGCGGCCGGTGGAGAGGTCCATGAGCGCCGTCACGTTGTCGCCGAAGGTCTTGAATTCCTTGAACGACTTGAAGACGGCGTCTTCCTTCTTGACCGCATCCACGGCGCTGCTGCCGTCCTGCGCACCGACGACCTTGCCAGCCAGGTCCGACTTGGCCTTGATCGCGGCCTGGGCGGCCACGACGATGATCTGGTGGTTTTCCATGTAGGGCGCGGTGAAGGCGATGTTCTGCTTGCGCTCTTCGGTGATGGTCAGCCCGTTCCAGAGGGCGTCCACGCGCTTGGCCGTGAGTTCGGCCTCCTTGGCGCTCCAGTCGATGGGCTTGAACTCCACTTCCACGCCCATGCGCCTGGAGGCCTCGCGGGCCATGTCGATGTCGAAGCCCACGAGCTGGTTCTTCTCGTCGCGGAAGCCCATGGGCGGGAAGTTGTCGTCCAGGCCGATCACGATCTTCGTGACCGCGGCGGGGGGCGTGGCTGGCGCGGCGGCGGCAGCGGGCTGCGCGCTCTCGTTCTTGCCGCAACCGGCAAGCAGGGCACCCAGGGACATCAATACGACAGCGGCGATCTTCTTCATGGCAGTGGAAAAGCCGGCACGGAGGCCGGCGAAGGCAAGGGAAAAAAGGGAAGGGTCGGCAAAAAACAGCGCGTGGCGGCCTGCGCGGAAAGGGCAGGCGGACACGCGCGGGCGGTCGGAAACCAGCGCGTATTGTCCCCGATCGCCCGGAGCCCCCCACGGCACGCGCCCGGCACGCCGGGCGGCTCAGGGCGGAAATCCAAGCCAAAAGGCCTCCATGCCGCCGGATCCATTCGATTCTTAGCTACATATTCGATAGCAAACCACGGTCTGCACCGCTCGCACGGCGGGGGGAGGCCCCACGCCCACTGTCGCGTGGAATAATGCGAGTCATTTGCATTTCTATGGGTTGCCTGTCCGGCCGGGGTGCCGCGCCCTCCGCCGGCCCAGCCCGGCACCCTGCCCCTCACCCGTTGTCCCGCCTGCACCGTGGTTTACGCGAGCTCTCCGATCGACGCCGCCCCAGCGCCCGCTGCCGGGCAGGATCTCGGCCGCCTCTACGGTGACCACCACGGCTGGCTGCAGGGCTGGCTGCGCGGGCGGCTGGGCTGCCCGCACCAGGCCGCCGATCTGGCGCAGGACACCTTCCTGCGCCTGCTCTCGCACCGGCTGCGCAGCGGCGCGGCCGAGGCGCCCGCACCCTGCGAGCCGCGCGCCTTCCTCGCCACGATCGCGGGCCGGCTCGTGGCCAACCATTTCCGCCGCCTGTCGCTGGAGCGCGCGTGGCTCGATGCCCTGGCCTCGCTGCCGCCGGCCGACTGGCCGTCGGCCGAACAGCATGCGATCGCGCGCGAGGCGCTGCACCGCCTGGACGCGGCCCTGGCCGGGCTGGCGGACCGCGTGCGGCGCGCTTTCCTGCTGTCGCAGCTCGAAGGGCGCGACTACGCCGCCATCGCCACCGAACTGGGGGTGACCGAGCGCAGCGTGAAGCGCTACATGGTGCAGGCGTTCGAGGCATGCATCCTGGCAGCGGACTGAGCGGCGCGGCCGCCGGCACCCCGCCCGGCCGCGCCGCCGTGCGCGAAGCCGCGCGCTGGCTGGCGCGCCTGCACGCGGGCGGCGCCAGCGCGCAGGACCATGCCGAGTGCGAGCGCTGGCGCGCCGCCCACCCCGAAAACGAGCAGGCGTGGCAGCGCGCGCGCCGCATGCAGGAGCAACTGGGCCTGGTGCCTCCGCCGCTGGCCCGCGCCGTGCTGGGCCGGCCCGACGCCGCGGGGCGCCGCCGCGTGCTGCGCGCGGCCGGCGGGATCGCGCTGGCGCTGCCGCTGGCCCACCTGGCGTGGCGCGAAGCCGGCACGGCCTGGGCCGCGGACCTTCGCACCGGCGTGGGCGAGCGCCGGTGGGCCACGCTGCCCGACGGCTCGCGCCTGTGGCTCAACACCGATACCGCCGTGGCGCTCGCCTTCGGCCCGCAGGCGCGCCGCCTGGAACTGCTGCGCGGCGAAGTGCGCCTGCAGGCCGGCGCGGCGGCCGGCGGGGCGCCGCCGCTGGAGCTGCGCACGCCCGCAGGCACGCTGCAGGCGCTTGCGGAAGGCGCGCTGCCGCCCGCGCACTTCCTGGCGCGCGCGCTGGAGGGTGCCGATGCCGGCTGCCGCGTGACCGTGCAGGCCGGCGCCGTGGCCCTGCGCACCGCCGACGGCCTGGACGCCCGCGTGGACGCCGGCCAGGCGCTCGTCTTCGGCCCGGCGCACCGGGGCCCGGCGCGGCCGGCCGATCCGTTCGCGGACCGCTGGGCCGACGGCCTGCTGGTGGCGCGCAGCCAGCCGCTGGGCGACTTCCTGGCCGAGCTGGCGCGCCACCGGCACGGCTGGCTGCAATGCGATCCGGCCGTGGCGGGCCTGCGCATCACGGGCGCCTTCCAGCTCGACCAGGGCGATGCGGTCATCGACGCCCTGCCCCGCTCGCTGCCGGTGCGCGTGGTCTGGCGTACGCGCTACTGGGCGCGGGTGGTCCCGGCAGACGGAGCCTGAGCCCGTGCCTGCGGCCCACTGCATGCCCGCTCGCCGGGCCTGGCACACCGCGGCACTGGCGGCGGCGCTGGCGTTCGCGGCGGGCCCGGGCGCGGCGCGGGGCCCCGCCTTCGACCTGCCCGCCGGCCCGCTCGTGGAACAGCTCGCCGCCCTCGCGGCGCGCGCGGGCATCACCCTCCAGGCCGACGGCACGCTGCCGCAGGACCTGGCCGGGCGGCCGGTCACGGGGGCCGCCACCGCGGCGCAGGCGCTGCAGCAGTTGCTGCGCGGCACGGGCTGGGTGGCCGAGGAAGTCTCCCCGGGGTTGTTCGCGCTGCGGCGCGCGGCCCCGCCCCTGCCCGGCCCCGAGGCCACCGTGCAGCCCGAGGTGCGCGTGGCGGCACGGCGCGATGCGGACGGCGCAGCCGGCACGGTGCCTACCGATGCCGCGGCCCCGGCGCCCTCGGCCACGCGCATGCCCGGGCCGCCGCTCGCCGTGCCGCAGGCGCTCTCCACCATCGACCGCGACACCCTGGGCACGCTGGGCGCGACGCGGCTCGACCAGGTGATCGACTACGTGCCCGGCGTTTCGCGGCAGAACGATTTCGGCGGCACCTGGGACAACATCGCGCTGCGCGGCTTCGCGGGCCACGAGGACACGGGCATGAGCCTGCTGCGCAACGGCATGCAGGCCAACCGCGGCTTCAATGCGCCGCGCGATACCGCCAACGTGGAGCGCTTCGAATTCCTGCGCGGGCCGGTGGCCGCGCTCTACGGCTTTTCCGAGCCCGGCGGCACGCTGGACAGCGTGACCCGCGCGGCGCCCTGGGAGCCCGTGCGCGCCGCCGAATGGACGCTGTCGCAGCACCGGGGCCGGCGCGGCGTGCTGGAGCTGGGCGGGCCGTTCAGCGCTTCTTCGGACACCGGCGCCGACGCGCAGCCCCCGCGCCTGGCCTGGGGGCTGATCGCCGTGGCGGAAGACCGCGGCAGCTTCCGCGAGCACGTGCGCACGCGCCGCGAGATGCTCGCGCCCACGTTCACGTGGAAGCCCGCGCCGGGCACCACGCTGCGCTACGACGGCGAGTGGCTGCGCCAGCGCGCGCCGCTGGACCGCGGCGTGGTCGCCATCGGCGGCGTGCCCGGCACCGTGCCGGACACGCGGTTCTTCGGCGAGCCCGGCGACGGCGACCTCGCCATGGTCAACCAGACCCACCAATGGCTGCTGAGCCACGATCTCTCCCCCGCCTGGCAGCTGCATGCCGGCGCGATGGCGCGGCGCGGCACCATGCGCGGCTTCACCACCTACGGGCACGGCTACGGCGAGGCGCTGGCCGACCTGGACGCCACCGGCTGGCTCTGGCGGCAGCGGCGCTGGCGCGACTTCGTCTCCACCGACCTCTCCGCGCAGGCCGACCTGCGGGGGCAGTTCACCGATGGCGGCGGGCGCGCGCACGCGCTGCTGCTGGGCGCGGAAGCCTTCACCTTCGACATGGATCAGCTGCTGCTGCGCAACCCGGAAAGCGGCTGGCGCGACTACGGCATCGACGTGCGCAACCCCGCCTACCGCAGCGTGCTGCCGGCCACCACCGACACCCTGCAGTCCACGCGCGAGCGGCAGTCCGGGCGGGGCCTGTACCTGCAGGACCAGGTCACGCTCGCGCCACGCTGGCGCCTGCTGCTGGGCGTGCGCCACGACAGCTTCCGGCAGGCGGTGGACAACCGCGTCGCCGCCACCGCGCAGCGGCAGTCGCAGAGCGCCTGGTCGCCGCGCGGCGGCATCACCTGGCTGCCGCGCCCGGGCTGGGCCGTGTACGCCAGCGCGGGCGCCTCGCTGCGGCCCAACATCGGCGTGGACGCGGCCGGCGCCTCGTTCCGCCCGGAGCGGGGCAGCGCCCGCGAGGTGGGGGTGAAGTGGCAGCCGGAGCAGGGCCGGCTATCCGC
Source organism: Acidovorax sp. NCPPB 4044 (assembly GCF_028069655.1). Lineage (NCBI taxonomy): Bacteria > Pseudomonadati > Pseudomonadota > Betaproteobacteria > Burkholderiales > Comamonadaceae > Acidovorax > Acidovorax sp. NCPPB 4044. The sequence goes on along the minus strand of NZ_JAMCOS010000001.1, from coordinate 446,277 downwards.
CGCGCTGGCGCTCTTCGACATCGCCAAGCGCAACGTGCTGGTGGTCGATCCGCAGCACACCGACCACAGCCTCGCTGCCGGCCGCGTGCGCAGCCGCGGGCTGGAAGCCGAACTGAGCGGCCGGCTCTCTGCGTCCTGGCGCATCGTGGCCGGCGCCGCCTGGCTGCGCGAATCGCTGCCGCAGTTCCCGCGCGCCAGCGGCAGCGTGCTGCTGGTGCGCGAATGGGCGCTGGACGAAGGCGGCGGGGCCTCGGCGGGCCTGGGCCTCACGCACGTGGGCGAGCGCACAGGCGACGCCGGCTCGCCGCGCCTGCCGGCCTACACCACCGCCCGCCTGGTCGCGCAGTGGCAGGCGGCGCGCGGCTGGCGGCTCTCGCTGCAGGTGGACAACCTCTTCGACCGGCGCTACTACGCAAGCGCCTACCACACGGTCTGGATCACGCCGGGCGCGCCGCGCAGCGCATCGGTCACGCTGCGGCACACATTTTGATACACAAAAGCCGCTGAAGGCCTGTCCCCTGCGGCCCGCGCCGCGTGTCCTCCCTCTCGAAATCCAACGCCGTCCATTCCAACTTCGAGAGGAGAACCGCCATGCCGTGCACGCGCCCCGCATGTTTCCGCCACCCATCGCGCGCCGCGCGCCGCCGCCGGCTCGTCGCCGCGGGCCTCGCGTCCCTGGTGCAGGCCATCGCGGCCTCGCAGGCCCAGGCCCAGGCGCCCGCCCCTGCCGCACCCGAAGCCCAGTTGCCCGCCACCGAGGTGGTGGGCCGCCAGCAGTCCGGCCAGTACCACGCCCAGGAATCCGAGGGCGCCACCAGGACCGAGACCCCGGCCCTCGAAGTGCCGCAGGCCGTGCGCGTGGTCACGCGCCAGTTCGTGGACGACCTGGGCGCGCTGCGCCTGGACGACGTGCTCGACTACGTGGCCGGCGTCTCGCGCCAGAACAACTTCGGCGGCACCTGGGACAACATCGCCATGCGCGGCTTCGTGGGCCACGAGGACATGGGCATGGGCCTTTTGCGCAACGGCATGCCGGCCAACCGCGGCTTCAATGCCCCGCGCGACACCGCCAACGTGGAGCGCTTCGAATTCCTCAAGGGCACGATGGGCGCGCTCTACGGCAACAGCGAGCCCGGCGGCACGGTGAACGTGGTCACCAAGGCCCCGCTCTGGCGCGCCGCGCATTCGGTGGAGGCCTACTACGGCAGCCACGATGCCAGGCGCTTGGCGCTGGACACCACCGGCCCCATCGGCGGCAGCGAGGGCGAGCCCGCGCGCCTGGCCTACCGCCTCAACGTGTCGGTGGAAGACAAGGACAGCTTCCGCGACTTCGTGCGCAGCCGCCGTGAACTGGTCGCACCGGCCTTCACCTGGAAGCTCGCTCCCGACACCGTGCTGCGCTACGACGGCGAATGGCTGCGCCAGCGCGCGCCGCTGGACCGCGGCGTGGTGTCGGTCAACGGCCGGCTGGGCGCGGTGCCCACCTCGCGCTTCTACGGCGAGCCGCGCGACGGCGACATCACCGTGGACAACCAGACGCACCAGTTCTTCCTAGAGCAGGCGCTCTCGGCCGACTGGAACCTGCGCGCGGGCCTGCAGTACAAGCGCGGCACGCTCTCCGGCCTCGCGAGCGAGCCGCACCAGTACGGGCCCGCGCCCTGCCAGACCTCGGTGGAGGCGAGCGGCTGGCTGTGCCGCCGCCTCATCGACCGCGACTTCCGCTCCAACGACACCACGGTGCAGGTCGACCTGAACGGCCGCTTCGCCACGGGTGCGCTGCGCCACGAACTGCTGGTGGGCGCGGAGGTGTCGCGCTTCCGCATGGACCAGACCATGATGACCCAGGCCGGCGGCGGCCGCTTCGCCTACGGCATCGGCGTGTTCGACCCGGTCTACGGCGCCGCGCAGCGCCCGGCCCTCACCGCCGCGGCCATCGACCGCACGGTGGACGACCGCACCACCGCCTTCTACGTGCAGGACCAGATCGCGCTCACGCCGCAGTGGAAGCTGCTGGCCGGCCTGCGGCACGACCGCTACCGCGGCGAGATCGACGAGCGCAGCGGCGGCGGCATCACCCGCCAGGAGCCCAGCGCCACCTCGCCGCGGCTGGGACTCACCTGGCTCGCGCAGCCCAACCTCGCCGTCTATGCCAGCGTGGGCAAGTCCTTCCGCGCGCAGGCGCAGACCACGGCCTCGGGCCAGCCCATCGCGCCCGAGATCGGCACCGCGCGCGAGGCCGGCGTGAAGTGGGAGAGCGCCGACCAGCGCCTGGGCGGCAACGTGGCGGTGTTCGACATCCGCAAGCGCAACATGGCCACCTGGGACGACGACGGCGTGCACCTCGTGCCCCTGCCCGGCACGGTGCGCAACAAGGGCCTGGAGGCCGAACTGGCCGGCTGGGTGGCCCCGGGCTGGCGTGTCGCGCTGAGCTACACCTACCTGGACGCCGACCCGCAGATCACCCAGTTCGCGCGCCAGAGCGCCAGCGCCTTCGTCACGCACGAACGCGCGGCCCCCGGCGGCGGCCTGCTGGGCGTGGGCGCGGGCGTCACCCACGTGGGCGAGCGCCGCGGCGACACCGGCGAGCCGCGCCTGCCGGCCTACACCATCGCCAAGCTCACGGCCTACTGGAACGTGGACCGGCGCCTGCGCGTCTCGCTCGACGTGGACAACCTGTTCGACAAGACCTACTACCACAGCGCCTACAACCGCGTCTGGGTGATGCCGGGCAGCCCGCGCCAGGTCACGCTGGGCCTGCAGTACAAGTTCTGAGGGAGAAGAAAGAAAGAGAAGCGGCCCGCAGCAAGGCATGGAGCCGAATCGGCTCCATGCCGCCGCAAACATTGAATAGTTTGCTCATACTCTTATAGCAATCATGTTTGCAATCTGGAGCGGACGACGCGAGAGCGGCAACCTGCCGGAGAAGGCATGGGAAAGATCGGGTGGGCGCGGGCGAACACCTTGCACACACCCCAAGACAAGGCATTGGATATTTTGAGCGCCTATAACAAAAAACTATAGGAAACAACTTCCCTTTCGTTTTTTCCTTCGACATCCAGGCGCCGCCCTATCATCCCGGCCCATTCAGATCCGAGCGTGCAGCCTTCACTGCACGTCGACCACCAAAGATGACACGTCGAGTCACCATAAAAACGCCGGTAGGGGAATCGCTGCATTTCCGGGAGATGCGGGGCCGGGAGGGGCTGAGCGAGGTGTACAGCCTGGACATCGACCTGCAAAGCGAGAGCCGGGAGGTGGATCCGAAGGCGCTTTTGGGCAAGAACGCGACGGTGGTGGTGGAGACGGAGGGCGGTGGGCGGCGCTACATCGACGGGATCGTGACGCGGTTCGGGATGCAGGGGCAGGACCACCGGTACTACTCGTACCGGCTGAGGCTGCAGCCGTGGGTGTGGCTGGCGTCGCGCAAGAGCGACTTCCGGATATTCCAGAACAAGAGCGTGCCGCAGATCATCGAGGAGGTACTGGGGGTCTACGGCTATCCGCTGGACAAGAAACTCAGCCGCAGCTACCGCACGTGGGATTACTGCGTGCAATATGGGGAGAGCGACCTGCAGTTCGTCTCGCGGCTGATGGAGCACGAGGGGATCTATTACTACCACCAGCACAGTGCGGGGCAGCACACGCTGACGCTGGCCGATGACATCGTGGCCTCGCACGAGCCGCTGGCGGGGGCGGCGGTGATCCCGTTCTATCCGCCGGAGAAGGCGGCGGCGGCGGACCGGGAGAACATCCACGCGTGGGAGCTCTTCGAGGAGATCAAGTCGGGGCGGTACTACAACGACGACTACGACTTCAAGAAGCCCCGTGCGGACCTGGCGAACATGCGGCAGATGCCGCCGGGGCACAGCCACGACGCGCACGAGACCTACGAGTGGCCGGGCGGGTACACGGAATTCGGCGACGGGGAGGCGTACGCGCGGGTGCGGCTGCAGGGCAACCTCTCGGGGCGCAGCACGGTGCGTGGGGAGTCGCGCCACCGGGCGCTGGCGCCGGGCTACACGTTCACGCTGGAGAACTACCCGCGCGGGGACCAGAACCAGCCCTACCTGCTCACGGCGGTGGAGTACCACTTCCGGGAGAACCCGCGGGCGAGCGCGGCGGTGCCCGGGGAGGCGGGCAGCGAGCAGGAGGAAGGCTCCTTCCAGCGCTTCGTGCTGCAGGCGCAGCCCACGAGCGTGCCGTACACGCCCGAGCGGGTGACGCCCAAACCGAAGACCACGGGCCCGCAGACGGCGGTGGTCGTGGGCCCGCCGGGCGAGGAGATCTGGCCGGACCAGTACGGGCGGGTGAAGGTGCAGTTCCACTGGGACCGGGAGGGCAGGTTCGACGAGCAGTCGAGCTGCTGGATCCGCGTCTCGCAGGGCTGGGCGGGGCAGAACTACGGCAGCATCTACCTGCCGCGCATCGGGCAGGAAGTGGTGGTGGACTTCCTCAATGGGGACCCGGACTACCCGCTCATCACGGGGCGGGTGTACAACGCCGACCAGATGCCGCCGTGGAAGCTGCCCGACCACAAGACGCAGTCGGGCACGCTCACGCACTGGAGCAAGGGCGGCGGTGGCGCGAGCATGCTGCGCTTCGAGGACAAGAAGGGCATGGAGCACCTGGAGCTGTCCAACACCTACGGCAACACGTACCTGAACATGGGGTACCTGATGCACCAGGGCTCGGGCTCGCAGCGCGGCTACGGCTTCGAGCTGCGCACGGACCTGTGGGGCTCGATCCGCGCGGACAAGGGCCTCCTGATCACCACCTATCCGCAGGACTTCACTTCCCTGGTCTCGGTGAACAACCCCGATGGCTTCGACCAACTGGGCGCGGGGCTCGCCGGCACGGCTTCGCTCATGCAGCAAGCCGCTCAGGCGGCGCAGGCGCTGGACGCGAACATCGGCGCGCTCAACTCGCTCAAGACCTCGCACATGATGGAATTGGGCGCCGGCGTCGCGGCCATGACGGGCGGCCAGGCCGCGTCGGCGACGCTGTCGAAGGCGGCGGCCGCGCTCTCGGCCTTCCAGGGCGGTGGGGGCAGCGGCGGCGGTGCGCCGGAAGCGGCCCTGCCGTCCGACACCGATCCGGCCATGCCGCAGTCGCAGGCGCTGCGCGAACTCTCGCGCGACATCACGCAGCCCATCGTCTCCATCGTGAGCCCGCAGGGCCACACGATGGTCAGCCCCAAGCCCATCGTCATCAGCTCGGGACAGAGCGCGTCGATGCACGCCACGCAGCACATCACCGTCTCCAGCGGCGCGCAGCTCACTCAGCTCGCCAAGGCCGGCATGCTGACGCACGTCTCCGAAGGCGGGCAGCGCACCACCGTGGGCGCGGGCGACATCGCCACCGACGCGCAGACGGGTCACCTGAACCTCACGGCCCAGCAGAACGCGACCCTGGCCTCGCGCACCGACACCGCCACCGTCGTGGGCCAGCAGAACGTCAACCTGCAGGCCACCGACGACTCGGTGCTCGTCAAGGCGGGCCAGCACATCCGCCTGCAGGCCGGGGCCACGGTCACGCTCACCGCGGGCGAGGGCGCTTCCATCACCCTCACCAGCGACGGCAAGGTGGAGATCCGCGGCAAGAACGGGCTCATCGAACTCTCGGACGTGCTCACCGTGCTGGGCAAGCCCGTCAACATTAACTGACCCTCCCGCGGCTTTGGCCGCGGAACGATCCATGCAGTACCACCTCCAGGAAGCCACCTTCGACCTGCCCGAGGGCAGCTTCATCGACCGCAGCGTGAACGTGCTGGTCTTCGGCGATCCGGCCCTGCCTTTCAGCGTGGTCATCACGCGCGACTACTTCGATGAGGGCGGAAGTGTCGAGCAACTGCTGCGCGAGCAGGTCAAGGCGCTGGCCACCTCGGGCAAGCAGTTCAGGGAACTGGAATTCGGCACGACCTATCTGCCGTTGAATGCGCCGCCCGGCGCACCCTCTTCCGGCGGGGCGCACAACGCCGCGGGTGCCTATGTCACCTACACCAAGCAGGGCCACCCCATCCACCAGAAGGTCGTGCTCGCGGAGATGCCAGGGCGCCGCGCACTGGTGGTGACCGGCACCCATGCCGGGCCGTGGAAAGACGTACACCTCGCGCACTGGGCCTCCGTCCTGCACAGCCTGCGCCTGCGCGCCTGAGCCTCTGGCCAAACACCGCTCGTCCGTACCGATTTCCCGCTTCACCCGCTCCACGCCATGCCCAAGGCCGCCAGACTGCACGATCCGATCTCCCATACCTATGCCCGCGAGGGGCACGCGGCCGGTGCTGCTGCGGCCGTGGGCATCGAGTTCGGCGCCGCCGTGGCGATCGGCGCCGTAGTAGGAACGATCGCATGCCCCGGCCTGGGCACGGCGGCGGGGATCGCCATCGGCATAGGGGTGGCCCTGGCGTCATTCGTCGTCGCGCACGCTTTCTCGCTGGTGGGCGACTTCGTCCAATCCTTCGGCGAGGCCTTCGGGCGAAGTTTCAGCTCCGACTGCGGCACGCTCACCGCCACCGGATCGGCCACCGTGTTCATCAACGGCCAGCCGGCCATCCGAACCGGCCTGGACGTGGCCGAGTGCGCCAAGCACAGCATGCCGCCCAGCCTGGTGATCTTCGGCAGCGAAAACGTCTTCATCGACAGCTACCGCGCCGCGCGCGAAGGCGACTGCGTGGATTGCGAGGCCAAGATCAGCAAGGGCTCGGACGACGTCTTCATCGGCGGCGAGTCGGTTCCCATCGCGAACTTCCGCGTGCGCGAAGTGCCGCAGTCCGACCGCGATTTCGCCAGCAAGGCGCGCTTCTGGGCCGGCATCCTCGGCGGCGCCACCGGCGCGCTCAAGGCCGGCGTCAAGTGCTTCGGCATGGCGGTGCTCACCGGCGTGGCGGGCGCGAAGGTCATGGGCGAGATCATGCCGTCCTTCGACGGCGGGCATTCCACGGCAACCCGCTGGGGCGATGGGGCGGGCACGGGCCTGGGCAACTTCCTGCAAGGCAAGCCGGTGCACGTGGTGACCGGTGCCAAGGTGCTGCTGGGCGACGACGACACCGACTTCAGCCTGCCCGGTGTGTTGCCCATCGTGTGGCGCCGCACCTATGCGTCCTGCGATGCGCGCACGGGTGCGCTGGGCACAGGCTGGAGCCTGCCTTTCGGCGTGGAGCTGGTCTTCGAGGGCGGCAAGGCGCACTTCATCGACGAAGCAGGCCGCGACATCCCCTTCGACGACCTGCCCTCCGGCGGCCAGATGTTCAGCGTGCCCGAGGGCCTGCAGTTGAGCCGCGGGGAGAACGGCGCCTACTTCATCGGCATGCCCGCCATGGGCTGGATCTACTGCTTCGGCCAGCGCACCGGCGACAGCGACGGCGAGCGCCTCGGCCTGCTGCAATGGGCGGATTTCAACGGCAACACCATCGACTTCCACCGCGATGCCGACGGCGTGGTGCGGCACGTGACCGACAGCGCGGGCCACCGGCTCGCGCTGCGGTATGCCCAGGCGCAATCCGGCGGGCTGCGCCTCGTGCGGGTCGATCTCACCGCGGGCGGCCCGGCCGGCACGCTGGTCGAATACCGCTACGACGGCCACGGCCAGCTCGCACAGGTCATCGACCGCCTGGGCCGCTGCGTGCGGCGCTTCGATTGGGAAGGCACCACCCTCGTCGCGCAGACCTTCGCCAGCGGGCTCGTGGCCCGCTACCGCTGGGACCGGCCCGGCCCCGCAGGCCGCGTGGTGCACCACTGGCTGGAGGACGCGGCCCCGGGCCTGCCCGCCACCGCCTGGACCTTCGAATACGGCCTGCCCGGCGAGCGGCCCGGCGACCGGCGCACGCGCGTCACCGACCACCTCGGGCGCGTGCAGCTCTTCGACCACGACGCGGACCAGAACGTCACGCGCATCGAGGACCCGCTGGGGCAGGTGCAGCGCATGGAGTGGAACGGCCTGTGGCAACTGCTGGCCTGGACCCGCGCGGACGGCACCCGCTTCACCTTCGCCTACGACCGCCTGGGCAACCTGACCGGCGCCACCGACCCGCTGGGCCAGACCGCCCGGCTGGACTGGCACGAGCGCCTGCAGCGCGTGCGCGCGGCCACCGCCGTGGACGGCACCCGCTGGCACTACGCCTACGACGACCGCGGCAACCGCACGGAAGTGCTCGGCCCGCCGCTGGAGCCAGGCGCGCCGCCCCATATCCCGGGCGATGAGGGCGAGGCGCGCTGGCGCGAATCCACGCTGCACGGCCCGCGCGGCCTGCCCGTCGTCACCATCGACGCGAACGGCGGCCGCCAGCAGTGGGCCTGGGACGAACGCGCCCTGCTGGTGCGCCACACCGACTGCTCGGGCAAGGCCACGCGCTTCGAGTACGACGCCCACGGGTTCCTGAGATCGCGCACGGATGCGCTGGGGCAGACCACGCGCTACGTGCACGATGCGCTCGGCCGCCTGCTGTCCGTGACGCGGGCCGACGGCTCGGCGCAGCGCTACGGCTACGACGGCGCGGACCGGCTGGTTTGGGCGGGCGACTCCGGCCACCGGCTCACGCACTACCGCTACGACATCCACGGCAAGCTGCTGGCCCTGCAGTATCCCGGCGGCGGCGCCGTCCACCTGGGCTACGACGCCGCCCACCGCCTCGCCAGCCTCGTCGGCGAGAACGGCGCCACCTACCGCTTCGCCTACGACGCGGCCAACCGCATGGCGCAGGAGGCGCGCCCGGACGGCAGCCGCCGCTCCTTCGCGCACGATCCGCTCGGGCGCGTGGTGGCGATGCGCGAAGACCCCGGCGAGGACGACGTGATCGAGCAATCCATTGCCGGCCACGCGCCGGCCGCGCCGATCCAGACCGCCTACGAGCGCGACGCCATCGGCCGCCTCGTGGACAAGCGCGTGCAGGCGCTGGTGCGCTCGCCCTCGCCGCACGACCGCATCGCGCACCGCTTCGCCTACGACCGCATGAACCGGATCGTCCAGGCGCAGACGCTCGACGGCGAAACCCGGTCGCCCGCTCAGGTGCTGGAGTTCGGCTACAGCGCGCTGGGCGACCTCGTCTCGGAGTCTGCGCGGGACACCGATGCGGGCACGCACACCACGCTGCGCCACACGCACGACCCGCTGGGCAACCGCCTGTCCACCGAACTGCCGGACGGGCGCGTGTTGCGCCAGTTGCATTACGGCAGTGGCCATGTCCACCAGATCAGCCTGGACGGCGTCGTGGTGGCTGACATCGAACGGGACGACCTGCACCGCGAGGTGCTACGCACCCAGGGGCGCTGGGCGAGCCGCTGGGCCTACGACCCGCTGGGCCGGCAGCGCGCGCAGTGGACCCAGTCGGCGGGCCTGCGCGTGTCGAGCGACTGGGCGGGGCGGGTGGACGACGGCGCATCCATGCCGTGGGGCGCCAGTGCATCGGACGGCCTGCGCAAGCAATGGGACTACGACGCCTCGGGCGAGCTGGCGCGCACGCGCCACAGCCGCAACGGCGAGACCCGCTACCGCTACGACCCGGCCGGCCATGTGCTCTCGGCCACGCTGCAGGCCCTGGGGAGCGCTGGCACGGCATCGCCCGCGCTGCGGCAGGCGCTGCACGAGGTCTTCCACTACGACCCCGCCGGCAACCGGCTGGATGCGCCCGTGTCCCAAGGTGGGCAAGGCGCCGAGGGCAGCAGCCGGGGCTGGGTGCGCCACAACCGCGTGAAGGTGCTGCAGGACAGGCGCTTCGACTACGACGGCTTCGGCCGGCTGGTGCGCAAGCGCATCGGCGCGCACACCGAACTGCACTGCCGCTACGACGCACTGCATCGCATGACCCATGCCTCGGTGATCCGCGCGGGCCGCGACGGCGAGCCCATCCGGCAGGTGTTCCGCTACCGCTACGACGCCCTGGGCCGGCGCACCGCCAAGGAGGACGACTTCGGCGCGACGCGCTTCGTGTGGGAAGGCCTGCGGCTCCTGCAGGAAGGCCGGGGCGCGAACACCAGCACCTACGTGTACGAGCCGGGGGGCTACCGGCCGCTGGCGCGCATCGACGGGGCCGGCGCCCTGGAGCCCGAACACCCGGCGGCGGCGCTCGCGCTGGTGGGGGAGGATCCGAATGCCGACCCGGCGGCGGGCAAGGTGCGCTCCATCCCCGTCACCAACGGGGACGCGAGCGATGCGCACCATGCCGTGGCGGGCCCGGTGGGTGCGACCGCGCGCTGGCTGGCGCAGCGGGAGGCAGCACAGGAGCCGGAGCAGCCGGTGAGCGCCAAAGCTTCTGCCGCCGACCCATCGCAACCCCCGGCGCGCATCTACTACTTCCACCTCCAGCCCAACGGCCTGCCCGAGGAAATGAGCGACCGCGACGGCCACCTCGTCTGGCGGGCGCAGTACCGCGTCTGGGGCAGCGCCGTCGCCGAGGAATGGCAGGCGTTCGATGCGGCAGGCCGGCCGGTGGATGCGCCCGTCGCGGAAACGGGCATCCGCTCGCAATCCGTCGCCGTGCCGCTACCGCAGAACCTGCGCATGCAGGGCCAGTACCTGGACCGCGAAACCGGGCTGCACTACAACACCTTCCGGTACTACGACCCCGACCTGGGGGCCTTCACCACGCCCGACCCCATCGGGCTGGCCGGCGGGGTGAATCTCCACCAATATGCGTTCAATCCGATGACCTGGACCGATCCGCTGGGGTGGTGCCGACGGGGGAATGCCGCGACCAAGGGGCATATGGATCAAGTGCGGGATCAGTTTCAAGTCGATAACCCCACATACAACCATTCGCAGGGCGGGCGTGACGTGGTAACGGGAGCCGAACTTCCAGAAACTTATCTTCCCCCTCTCAATGGCGGACGCAAAGGTGCTTCCTACACCGATATGACATTCACAGACGCCCAGGGTCGAACTGTCTACGTACAGACCGTGGACAAAGGCAGTGTCAATGGGATGAGTCAGCGTGAATGGAATAATGCTGTGCGCATTACCCAGCAGAATCCTAATGCGGTTGTTATCACCGTCCCGAAGGGAAGTATTCCTGCCGCAGGAACACTGGATACTTCCACCATGACTTCCGGAACCGTCACAACAAGGTAAATATGTCTAGCCAGAAGATTCTTTCCATCGAGTTGTTCATGACGCGCGCAGACGAAGCAGAGTTCTCGGCGCTATTGAAAAAAGAGATTGATGAGCTTTATTTCATCGATAACTACGCTTGGAAATCCGCTTCTCCGGTAGTAAAGAACTCTGTTGATGAGTGCTATAGCGCTGCAAACTCCTCTGTTGCCATTGTGAGCGGGAAAATCATCACTCTCGATTTTTATTCAAATAATCTGATAAAGGAAATAGGAAGCTCAGGCATTTATCACGGCGGAACCATCGGAAATGGAATAGTGAAGTATCTGCACTCATCTAAAGCAGAATATATTCCTGGAGGTCTTCGCAATGGCACCCTGATGGCTTCTTATGACAGTGTGAAAAATCCTGAGACTGATGCTTTTGTCAAGGCAGTCTGGAATATATGCAAGAAGCACGGAAGAAAGCTCTACCCCATCACCAACCTAGAAGCAGGCGTGGTAAGTCCTAAGCCGCACGCCAAGTTCATCGCCTGGCCCGATGCCATCGCCCGATTCGACCGGCTGGATGGCCTCTACCTCACCAACAACACCATGGCCTATCTCACTTCCAAGCCCGGCTGAAGCGTTGTTGCACACCTTTTTCACTCCTGAATCAATAGCAAACTATTCAATGAATCCGGCGGCATGAGGCCGATTTCAATGCCAACTCCATGTCCGTGACGCGGGCCGACGGCGCGGACCGGCTGGTTTGGGCTACGACGCCGCCAACCGCATGGCGCAGGAGGCGCGCCCGGACGGCAGCCGCCGCTCCTTCGCGCATGATCCGCTCGGGCGCGTGGTGGCGATGCGCATCAAGGGGCATATCCATCCCTGATCGGCGGCATCCCTCCAAGAAAAATGGCGCCTCCGGGCGCCATTTTTCTTTCACTGGGCGCAAGCGCCCCGCATGCAGGACGCCTGTGCCCGCAGGCCGCTTCAGCGCGGCAGGTCCGAGTACCCCATGAGGAACTCGTCCACCGACCGCGCGGCCTGCCGGCCTTCGCGGATGGCCCACACCACCAGCGACTGGCCGCGGCGCATGTCGCCCGCGGCGAACACCTTGGGCACATTGGTCGCGTAGCCGCCCGTGAAATCCGTCGTGGCGCGGGCGTTGCCGCGGGCGTCCTTCTCGACGCCGAAGGCTTCGAGCACGGGCGAGATGGGCGCCACGAAGCCCATGGCCAGCAGCACGAGGTCGGCCTTGAGCGTCTGTTCGGAGCCGGCCACCTCGACCATCTTGCCGTCCTTCCATTCGACGCGCACGGTCTTCAGGCCGGTGACCTTGCCGGACTTGGCATCGCCGATGAATTCCTTCGTGGCGATGGCGAACTCGCGCTCGCAACCCTCTTCGTGGCTGGAACTGGTGCGCAGCTTGTAGGGCCAGTAGGGCCAGGTCATGGGACGGTTCTCGACCTCGGGCGGCTGGGGCATGAGCTCGAACTGCGTCACGCTGGCAGCACCGTGGCGGTTGCTCGTGCCCACGCAGTCGCTGCCCGTGTCGCCGCCGCCGATCACGATGACGTGCTTGCCCTCGGCCCGCAATTGGCCCTTGAGCTTGTCGCCCGCGTTCACCTTGTTCTGCTGCGGCAGGAATTCCATCGCGAAATGCACGCCGTCCAGCTCGCGGCCCGGCACGGGCAGGTCGCGGCTCTGCTCGGCGCCACCGGCCAGCAGCACGGCATCGAACTCCTGCTGCAGTTGCTCGGGCGTCACCGTTTCCTTGGCCCAGTTGGTGACCTTGGAGCCCTTGCCCAGGCCGTCCTTGGCGGCGCCGACGAACACGCCGGTGCGGATGCGCACGCCCTCGGCCTGCATCTGCTCGGCGCGGCGGTCGATGTGCGACTTCTCCATCTTGAAGTCCGGGATGCCGTAGCGCAGCAGGCCGCCGATGCGGTCGTTCTTCTCGAAGAGCGTCACGTCGTGCCCGGCGCGCGCGAGCTGCTGGGCGGCCGCCATGCCCGCGGGGCCGGAGCCGACGACGGCCACCTTCTTGCCGGTCTTGTGGCGGGCCGGGCGCGGCTGCACCCATCCCTCGGCCCAGGCGCGGTCGATGATGGCGTGCTCGATGGACTTGATGCCGACCGGGTCGTCGTTCACGTTCAGCACGCAGGCGGCCTCGCAGGGCGCCGGGCAGATGCGGCCGGTGAACTCGGGGAAGTTGTTGGTCGAGTCCAGCACGGCCCAGGCGCTCTTCCAGTCCTGCTGGTACACCAGGTCGTTGAAGTCCGGAATGATGTTGTTGACCGGGCAGCCGCTGTTGCAGAACGGCGTGCCGCAGTCCATGCAGCGCGCGCCCTGCAGCTTGGCCTGCGCGTCATCGAGGCCGATGACGAATTCCTTGTAGTGCTTCAGGCGCTCGGCGACGGGCTTGTAGCCCTCCTCGATGCGCTCGTATTCCATGAAGCCGGTGGTCTTTCCCATGATTGCGTGTCCTGTCGTTGTGCGTTGCGTGGTCGGCGTGGGGTGCGTGGTGCGGCCTTACTTGGCCGGCACCGCCGCACGCGCGGCGGCCTGTGCGGGGTCTGCCACCGGCGGGGTGGGCGGCTCCTGCAGCGCCTTGCGTTCGTGGATCTCGGACAGCGCGCGCTTGTACTCGGTGGGGAACACCTTCACGAACTTCGCCCGCGAGGCCGCCCAGTTGTCCAGCAGTTCGCGCGCGCGCTTGCTGCCGGTCCAGCGGTTGTGGTCCTCCAGCATCTTCTTGAGCTGCGCCTCGTCGGTCTGGCCGCGGTGCCAGATGCCGGCCGAGGTGGTGGACATCTGCTCGTCGGAGGGCACGATGCGGTCGAGCGTGACCATCGACAGGTTGCAGCGCGTGTGGAACAGGCCGTCCTCGTCGTAGACATAGGCCACGCCGCCGCTCATGCCGGCCGCGAAGTTGCGGCCCGTCTTGCCCAGCACCACCACGGTGCCGCCCGTCATGTACTCGCAGCCGTGGTCGCCCGTGCCTTCCACCACCGCCGAGGCGCCCGAGAGGCGCACCGCGAAGCGCTCCCCGGCCACGCCGCCGAAGAAGGCCTCGCCGGTCGTGGCGCCGTACATCACGGTGTTGCCCACGATGGTGTTGCGCACCGTGTCGCCGCGGAAGTCGATGCTCGGGCGCACGATCACGCGGCCGCCCGACAGGCCCTTGCCGGTGTAGTCGTTGGCGTCACCGATCAGGTAGAGCGTGATGCCGCGCGTGAGGAACGCGCCGAACGACTGCCCGCCCGTGCCTTCGAGCTGGATGCGGATGGTGTCGTCGGGCAGGCCCTCGGGGTGCTCGCGCGTCACGGCGCCCGAGAGCATCGCGCCCACGGAGCGGTTCACGTTGCGCGCCACCTCGATGAACTGCACGCGCTCGCCCTTCTCGATGGCGGGCCGGCTGCGCTCGATGAGCTTGCGGTCCAGCGTGTGGTCGATGTTGTGGTCCTGCCTGTCGACGTGGAAGCGCGGCACGTCGGCCGGCACCTGCGGCTGCGCGAAGAGGCGGCCGAAGTCCAGGCCCCGGGCCTTCCAGTGGGCGATGCCGGCGCGCATGTCGAGCAGGTCGGTGCGGCCGATCAGGTCGTCGAACTTCGCGATGCCCAGCTGGGCCATGATCTGGCGCACTTCCTCGGCGATGAAGAAGAAGTAGTTCACCACGTGCTCGGGCTTGCCCGAGAACTTCTGGCGCAGCACCGGGTCCTGCGTGGCCACGCCCACCGGGCAGGTGTTGAGGTGGCACTTGCGCATCATGATGCAGCCCTCGACCACCAGCGGCGCGGTGGCGAAGCCGAACTCGTCGGCGCCCAGCAGAGCGCCGATGGCGACGTCGCGGCCGGTCTTCATCTGGCCGTCGGCCTGCACGCGGATGCGGCCGCGCAGGCGGTTGAGCACCAGCGTCTGCTGCGTCTCGGCCAGGCCGATCTCCCACGGCGAGCCCGCATGCTTGATCGACGACCAGGGCGAGGCGCCCGTGCCGCCGTCGTGCCCGGCGATCACGACGTGGTCGCTCTTGCACTTGGCCACGCCGGCCGCGATCGTGCCCACGCCCACTTCGGAGACGAGCTTGACAGAAATGTCGGCATGCGGCGCCACGTTCTTCAGGTCGTGGATCAGCTGCGCGAGGTCTTCGATCGAGTAGATGTCGTGGTGCGGCGGCGGCGAGATCAGGCCTACGCCGGGCACGCTGTGGCGCAGCTTGCCGATGTAGTCGGTGACCTTGCCGCCGGGCAGCTGGCCGCCCTCGCCCGGCTTGGCGCCCTGGGCCATCTTGATCTGGATCTGGTCGGCCGACGACAGGTATTCGGCGGTGACCCCGAAGCGGCCCGAAGCCACCTGCTTGATGCGGCTGCGCAGCGAATCGCCTTCCTGCAGCGGCAGGTCGACCTCGACGTTGGCGGCGCCGATCACGCTCTTGAGCGTGTCGCCCTGCTTGATCGGGATGCCCTTCAGTTCCTGGCGGTAGCGCGCGGCATCCTCGCCGCCCTCTCCCGTGTTGCTCTTGCCGCCGATGCGGTTCATGGCCACGGCCAGCGTGGCATGCGCCTCGGTGGAGATCGAGCCCAGCGACATGGCGCCCGTGGCGAAGCGCTTGACGATCTCCTTGGCGGATTCGACCTGCTCCACGGGAATGGCCTTGGCCGGGTCGAACTTGAACTCGAACAGGCCGCGCAGCGTCATGTGGCGGCGGCTCTGGTCGTTGATGATCTGCGCGTATTCCTTGTAGGTGTTCCAGTTGTTGGCACGCGTGGAATGCTGCAGCTTGGCGATGGCGTCGGGGCTCCACATGTGCTCTTCGCCACGCGTGCGCCAGGCGTATTCGCCGCCGGCGTCCAGCATCGTTTCCAGCACCGGATCGTCGCCGAAGGCGGCCTTGTGCATGCGGATGGCTTCCTCGGCGATCTCGAACACGCCAATGCCTTCCACGCGGCTGGCCGTGCCGGTGAAATACTTGCCCACGGTGTCGCTGTTGAGGCCGATGGCTTCGAAGAGCTGCGCGCCGCAGTAGCTCATGTACGTGGACACGCCCATCTTGGACATGATCTTCGAGAGGCCCTTGCCGATGGCCTTCACGTAGTTGTAGATGGCCTTCTCCGGCGACAGGTCGCCAGCCAGGTCCTTGTGCATGTCGGCCAGCGTCTCCATGGCCAGGTAGGGGTGCACGGCCTCGGCGCCGTAGCCGGCCAGCACGCCGAAGTGGTGCACTTCGCGCGCGGTGCCGGTCTCCACCACCAGGCCGGCGGTGGTGCGCAGGCCTTCCCGCACCAGGTGCTGGTGGATGGCCGAGAGCGCGAGCAGCGCGGGGATGGCCACCTGCGTCGCGCTCACGGCGCGGTCGCTGATGATGAGGATGTTGGCACCGCCCCTGATGGCGTCCACGGCCTGCGCGCACAGCGAGGCGAGCTTGGCTTCGACGCCTTCATGGCCCCAGGCCAGCGGGTAGGTGATGTCGATCACCGCGCTCTTGAACTTGCCCTGCGTGTGCTGCTCGATGTCGCGCAGCTTGGCCATGCCCACGAAGTCCAGGATCGGCTGGCTCACCTCCAGGCGCATCGGCGGGTTGACCTGGTTGATGTCCAGCAGGTTCGGCTTGGGGCCGATGAAGCTGTTGAGCGACATCACGATGGCTTCGCGGATCGGGTCGATCGGCGGGTTGGTCACCTGCGCGAAGAGCTGTTTGAAGTAGTTGTAGAGCGGCTTGTTCTTGCCCGAGAGCACGGCCAGCGGGCTGTCGTTGCCCATGGAGCCGATGCCTTCCTCGCCGTTCCTCGCCATGGGCGCCATGAGGAACTTGATGTCCTCCTGCGTGTAGCCGAAGGCCTGCTGGCGCTCCAGCAGCGGCAGCTCGGACGGCAGCGGCGCCACGGGCGCATCGCCGCCGACGCTGTCGAGCTTGATGCGCAGGTTCTCGATCCACTGCTTGTAGGGCTTGGTGTTGACGATGTTGGCCTTCAGCTCGTCGTCGTCGATCATGCGGCCCTGCTCCAGGTCGATCAGGAGCATCTTGCCGGGCTGCAGGCGCCACTTGCGCACGATCTTGTTCTCGGGCACGGGCAGCACGCCCGATTCGGAGGCCAGGATCACGATGTCGTCGTCGGTCACGCAGTAGCGCGAGGGGCGCAGGCCGTTGCGGTCCAGCGTGGCGCCGATCTGGCGGCCGTCGGTGAACACGATGGAGGCCGGGCCGTCCCAGGGCTCCATCATCGCGGCGTGGTATTCATAGAAGGCGCGGCGGCGCTCGTCCATGGTGGTGTGCTGCTCCCACGGCTCGGGGATCATCATCATCACGGCCTGGCTGATGGGGTAGCCGGCCATGGTCAGCAGTTCGAGGCAGTTGTCGAACGTGGCGGTGTCGGACTGGTCCGCGAAGCTGATGGGGTAGAGCTTCTTCAGGTCCGGGCCCAGCACGGGCGAAGCCATCACGCCTTCGCGCGCGCGCATCCAGTTGTAGTTGCCCTTGACCGTGTTGATCTCGCCGTTGTGCGCCACATAGCGGTACGGGTGGGCGAGCGGCCACTCGGGGAAGGTGTTGGTGGAAAAGCGCTGGTGCACGAGGCCGATGGCCGAGACGCAGCGCGGGTCCTGCAGGTCGAGGTAGTAGGTGCCCACCTGGTCGGCCAGCAGCAGGCCCTTGTAGACCACCGTGCGGCTCGACATGCTCGGCACGTAATACTCTTTGCTGTGCTTGAGCTTCAGGCTCTGGATGGCGGCGCTGGCCGTCTTGCGGATCACGTAGAGCTTGCGTTCCAGCGCGTCCTGCACGATCACGTCGTTGCCGCGGCCGATGAACACCTGGCGCAGGATGGGCTCCTTCTGGCGCACCGTGGGCGACATCGGCATCTCCACATTCACCGCCACGTCGCGCCAGCCCAGCAGCACCTGGCCCTCGGCCTTGATGGCGCGCTCCATCTCCTGCTCGCAGGCGAGGCGGGAAGCGTGCTCCTTGGGCAGGAAGATCATGCCCACGCCGTATTCGCCGGCGGGCGGCAGCGTGACGCCCTGCTTGGCCATTTCTTCGCGGTAGAGCGCGTCGGGGATCTGGATCAGGATGCCTGCGCCGTCGCCCATCAGCTTGTCGGCGCCCACGGCGCCGCGGTGGTCGATGTTCTCGAGGATCTTGAGCGCCTGCGTCACGATGTCGTGCCGCTTCTCGCCCTTGATGTGGGCCACGAAGCCCAGCCCGCACGCATCGTGCTCCTGGGCGGATGAATACAGACCGTGCTGTTGCAGGTGCAGGATTTCGGCAGCCGTCGTCATGGCGCTCTCCTCGGGGAAATTGGTCGCAGGGAGCCCGAGCGTAGTGCATGACGTTATGCACATCAAGTATTTTAATTGGGGTCAGATACTGATTTTATTTATGCAACATTCGTTTTTCTTTTAATTAGGGACATATCAAAAAAGGATGTTTTCATCCCTTCGTAACTCACGTCGCCTTCAGGGAGAGCCGTCGTCGCTCTTGCGGGGGCGCCCTGCGCGGGCCTTGGTCACCCTTCGCGCGGTCTGCGCTTGCAGCGCGGTGGCGAACGGATCGCTTCCCAGCGCCCAGCCCGCCAGCGTCGCCTCGGTAATGCGTCCCTGCTCCGACGCCGCCAGCCCGGCCTGCACCAGGGCCGCATAGGCGGCCTCGCGCGCGAACGGTGTATTGCCCAGCGCCCAGTAGAGCGCGTGCGGCGTCACCACCCGGTCCGCCCGCAGGCCCAGCGCGTGGGCGTGGCTGGACCAGGGGTAGTCCTCCGGCTGGGCCACCAGCCCGGCCCGCACGGGATTGAGATCGATGTAGGCCATGCAGGCCAGCAGGTACCGTTCGGCCTCCAGCACCGTGGAGCGGTAGCGCCCCTCCCACAGCGTGCCGCTGCGCCCGTGGCGCTGGTTGAAGGCCCGCACGTAGCTGCGCCCGACGGCCTGCATCAGCAACGGCAGGCCTTCCGCGGTGCGCGGCGTGGCCAGCAGGTGGAAATGGTTGTCCATCAGCACATAGGCATGGATGGCGACCCCGCAGGCGCGGGACTGCTCCGCCAACAGGTCCAGCAGGGCCTCGCGGTCCTGCCGGTCCACGAACACCACCTGGCGGTTGTTGCCGCGGTGGATGACGTGGTGAGGGTACCCGGGCAGGGTCAGGCGGGGAAGGCGGGCCATGGCGAGCGAGCGGGCAATAGGCGAAGGCAGCAGCGTGGAGCGCGATCTTAGAGCGCTCGGCCGGCCCCTTCCGGCGCCCTCGCCGCGACGGACCGCACCGCGCGCACGGCCTGCGTCATGGCACCCGGCCGCGACCGCCTCGCCGGGTGCTGCCCGCCACCCCGGGGCGCCCACGGTGCGCCGCCTGCGAGCCCCGGTTCATTTACTATGATTTTTATAGCAAACTATTCAATGGATCCGGCGGCATGGAGCATATTTCATGCAGACTCTTGCGCCACCGCCCCGGAAGGAACCGGGGCGGCCGTCAGCGGGAACCGCGCCGCCAGCTCCTGCTCCAGGCCGAATTCCGCCAGGATGGCGCGCAGCCGCTCGGCCGCGCTGCGCTTGCGCTGGCCGGTGTGGCGCGCGACGATCAGCTCGTTCTTCATGCTGTGCTCCCAGCCGACCAGCTCGGTCACCGTCACCTGGTAGCCGCTGGCTTCCAGGTAGAGGCAGCGCAGGACGTTGGTGAGCTGGCTGCCCAGCTCGCGCGTGTGCAGCGGGTGGCGCCACAGTTCGGCCAGCGGCGTGCGCGCGAGCGCCAGCGCCTTGTTCTGGCGCAGGCAGGCGGCCACTTCGGCCTGGCAGCACGGCACGATCACCATGGCGCGCGCCTGCTTCGCCAGCCCGAAGGCGATGGCATCGTCCGTCGCGGTATCGCAGGCGTGCAGCGCCGTGACCACGTCGAAGCGTGCGGGCAGCGCCGCGGCGGCGGTCGATTCCGCCACGGTCAGGTGCAGGAAGGCCATGCGGTCGAAACCCAGCCGCTGCGCCAGCGCCTCCGACCGCGCCACCAGCTCGGCCCGCGTCTCGATGCCGTAGATGTGCCCGCGGCCCAGCTCGCGGAAGAACAGGTCGTAGAGGATGAAGCCCAGGTACGACTTGCCCGCACCGTGGTCGGCCAGCGTGGGCGCCTGCCCGTCCTGGGCGAACTCGCGCAGCAGCGGCTCGATGAACTGGAACAGGTGGTAGACCTGCTTGAGCTTGCGCCGCGAGTCCTGGTTGAGCCGGCCATCGCGCGTGAGGATGTGCAGCTCCTTGAGCAGTTCCACCGACTGGCCCGGGCGCAGTTCCTGCATCACCTGCGCGTCGGCAGCCGGGGCCTGCGCACCGGCGCGGGGGACTGACTTGGGGGCGCGCGCGGGCTTCACGCTCCGCCCCCGGCAGCGCCGTGCGCGACGGGGCAGCGCGGGCCCACGTCCAGCGCGGCCCAGCCCTCGGCGCCCAGTGCTTCGAGCATCTCGATGTTCTTCTCGAAGATCGCCTCGGCCTCGGGAAAGGCTTCCACGGCGCGGTCGATGCTTTCCTCGCGCAGCAGGTGCAGCGTGGGGTACGGCGCGCGGTTGGTGGCGTTGCCCACGTCGTCCACCGCGGTGTCCGCGAACTGGAAGCGCGGGTGGAACGAGGCCACCTGCAGGATGCCGCCCAGGTCCATCGCCTCCACCAGATCGTCGGCCAGCCCCAGGAAGTCGTTGAAATCGAGGAAATCCTCCATGCAGCCCGGCGCCATGAGCAACGTGGTGTCGCGCCGTTCGGGCGAGGCTTCGGCCAGCGCCTCCAGCTCGCGCTGCAGGTCTTCGATCAGGCCGCGCGCGTCGGTGGCATCGCTCACCACGTAATGGATCTGCTCCTTCACATGGACGGCCTTGGCGAAGGGGCATAGGTTCAGGCCGATGACGGCACGCTCCAGCCAGCGCACCATGTCCTCGATCACGGTCTGGTGCACGGACGCGCAGGCATTGGCGGCAGGCGGCACTGCGCCGGCAGGGGATTCGCTCATGGGGTCTTTCTGGGGGGGAAGCCGCGATTTTATCGGCGGGGCCGCCGGCAGGCCTTGTCCCCGGGCAAACGGCGGCCAGCCGGCAGCCCGGGCCGCGCTGGCCGCCCGGGCCGCGCTGGCCGCCGGCCCTCCGCCCACCCGCCGTCAGGCCAGCAGGCGCACGCCCGTGAGCCGCTCGTGCTCGCGCACCGCGAACCGGTCGGTCATGCCTGCGATGAAATCGGCCACGGTGCGCGCATGCGGCAAGGCGCCGGACGCACCGCCCTCCAGCGCCGCGGCCGCGCGGTCCGCGAAGCGGTGCTTCATCTCGGCTGGCCGTGCGGCGTAGATCTCGAACAGCTCGCGCACCACCTGCTTGGCCAGGCCCGTGGTCTCCATGACCTGCGGGTGCCGGTACAGGTTCTGGAACAGAAAGCGCTTGAGCGCCTGCGACTGCTCCCGCATGGAGGCGCTGAAACCCACCAGCGGCGGCAGGCGGCGCACGTCGTCCACGGTGCGCGGCGCCGCCTCCGCGATGGCGGCCCCGGTGGCATCGATCACGTCGTAGACCTGCGCACTCAGCATGCGGCGGATGGCCTCGTGCAGCAGCCGGCGCTGCGCCTGCGGCCCGCCCAGGTGCGGATGGTCGCGCTCGGCATCGGCACGGAAGCGGTCGAAGAGCGGCAGGTCCCGCAACTGCGCCAGCGTGATCAGCCCGGAGCGCACGCCGTCGTCGATGTCGTGGGCGTTGTAGGCGATCTCGTCGGCCAGGTTGCAGAGCTGCGCCTCCAGGCCCGGCTGCTGCCGGAGCAGGAAGCGCGCGCCGACGCCGCCGGGCTCCTGAGCCTCCAGGCGCTCGGCGTTTGCGCGGGAGCAGTGCTTGAGGATGCCCTCGCGCGTCTCGAAGGTCAGGTTCAGGCCGTCGTAGTCCGGGTAGCGCTCTTCCAGCGCATCGACCACGCGCAGGCTCTGCAGGTTGTGCTCGAAGCCGCCCTGCTGCGCCATGCACTCGTGCAGCGCATCCTGCCCCGCATGGCCGAACGGCGTGTGGCCCAGGTCGTGCGCGAGCGAGACGGCCTCGACCAGGTCCTCGTTGATGCGCAGCGAACGCGCGATGGACCGCCCCAGCTGCGCCACTTCCAGCGAATGCGTGAGCCGGGTGCGGAACAGGTCGCCCTCATGGTTGAGGAACACCTGCGTCTTGTAGACCAGCCGTCGGAACGCCGTCGAGTGCACGATGCGGTCGCGGTCGCGCTGGTATTCGGTGCGCGTGGGCGCGAGCGACTGCGGATGCCTGCGCCCGCGCGTCAGGGCCGGGTCGCAGGCATACGGCGCCAGCAGCGGCACGCAGGCCGGCGTGCTCCCCTGCCCTTGCGGCGGCTGCGGCGCGCTGCCCGCGCGGGCGCCCGGGACGAAGGAGGGTTCTGGCTGCACCGTGGCGGTCCGGGTCGCTCAGGCGCAGCAGGCGTCGACGACCTCGCGCACCAGCGCATCGGGCGCCGGGCGCATGGAGGCACGCCCCGGGCCATCGATGACCACGAAGCGGATCTCGCCGCCTTCGGATTTCTTGTCCAGGCGCATGAGTTCGAGGTAGCGGCCGGCGTTGTCCGAGGGGTCGATCACGGCACCGCGCACCGGCAGCCCGGCGCGCACGATGAGGGCGCGCAGGCGCTCCACGAAAACCGCGTCCACAAGCCCCAGCCGGTGCGATAGTTCGGCCGCCATCACCATGCCGGCACCCACGCCCTCGCCGTGCAGCCACACGCCATACCCCATGCCGGCCTCGATGGCGTGGCCGAAAGTGTGGCCGAAGTTCAGGATGGCCCGCAGGCCGGCTTCGCGCTCGTCCTGCCCCACCACCCAGGCCTTGATCTCGCAGCTGCGCCGCACGGCGTGCGCGAGCGCCGCGTGGTCGCCGGCCCGCAGGGCATCGACGTGGTCTTCGAGCCATGCCATGAACTCCATGTCGGCGATCGGCCCGTACTTGATCACTTCCGCCAGCCCCGCGCTCAGTTCGCGCGCGGGCAGCGTGGACAGCGTGGACAGGTCGCACACCACCAATTGCGGCTGGTAGAACGCACCGATCATGTTCTTGCCGAGCGGATGGTTGATCGCCGTCTTGCCGCCCACCGACGAATCCACCTGCGCGAGCAGCGTCGTCGGTACCTGCACGAAGGGCACGCCGCGCATGTAGCTTGCCGCCGCGAAGCCGGTCATGTCGCCCACGACGCCGCCGCCCAGCGCGAACAGCACGGTCTTGCGGTCACAGCCATGGGACAGCAGCGCATCGAAGATGCGGTTCAGCGTCTGCCAGTCCTTGTGCTCCTCGCCGTCCGGCAAGGAGACGATGAACACCTCGGAATAGCGGGGGGCGATGGCCTGGCGCAGACGCTCGGCATACAGCGGCGCCACGGTCTCGTTGGTTACGATGAGCGCACAGGCGGCCTTGGGGCACGCCGCATAGATGCCCGCCTCGTCCAGCAGGCCCGCGCCGATCTCGATGCCGTAGCTCCGGTCACCCAGCGGAATTTCCACGCGCGACGGCGGCACGTGCCCATCGCCGCGGCCCGGCGGCCAACCGCGTTCCGTCGAGAGGGAGGTGGCAGATCCGCTGGAGGACGAAGGCGACGACCGTGGGGACCGGTCGGTATCGCGAGCAAGGGGGGCGTCGGCAGTCATGGCCCCGGAGTCTATCGGCTTCCGCTGCGCGCACCGCAGCCGGCCTGCCGGGGAGGGCATGGTGCGCCACGGCTCCGGCGCGTTTGTTCGTGCTGCTGGGTCCTGTGCGCCGGAGGGCGTGCAGTACATGGTGCGGCCTTGGAGGACCGTCGGTGCGTTGGCGGGAGGGCGCAGCATGTGCCCGCCGTCTTGCAAGACTGGCTCCGATTGCGGCGCGGCCAAGCGGCCAAGCCGCCCGGCTGCAAGGCCCCCGGGGGGCTGGGCTCTGGCCTCAAGGCGCCAGGGGTGGCGGCCCGGCCAGTTCTATCTGCATGGCAATGTGCTGCACCAGCGCTGCGACGTTCTTGCCGCGCCCCGGAGACACCACGAAATGCGCCGTTTCCCGGTACAGCGGATCCCGCTCGCGCTGCAATTCGCGCAACCGGTCGAGTGGCGAGGCCACCTGCAGCAGCGGCCGGGTCTGGTCGTGGCGGATATGGCGGAAGATTTCCTCGGGCGATGCATTCAGGTACACCACCGTGCCCCGCTCGCGCAGGCGAGCGCGGTTGGCCGGGCGGATCACCGCGCCCCCGCCTGTCGCGAGCACGCGCGCCTCTTTCGCCTCCGTCAGCTCGCGGATGATCTCCTCCTCCAGATCCCTGAAGGCGGATTCCCCCTCACGATCGAAAAAACCACGGATCGAGCCGCCGATGCGCTGCTCGATCACGTGGTCCGAATCGATGAAGGGCAACCCCAGCCGCCGGGCCAACTGGCGCCCGACGGTGGATTTGCCCGAGCCTGGAAGGCCGATGAGGTGGATGCTCAGCTGGGGTCCGCGCAATTGAGGGCCGTGCCGAAGGGGCTGACGCGCGATGCCGGGGGCACCGTTGCACTGGTCATGTCGTCCGCGCTGGCAGAGGCGCTGAAATTGAAGAAAGAGCTGGATTCCGTGCCCGCGACCACCGCCTTGGCGGCCAGTTCGAACAGGATCCAGTTGGCGTATTGCTGGCCGTAGGTCAGTGTGAAGGTGGCAGCGCCGACCGCATCCGTCGTCACCGATGCCGGTGCGATTGCCGCGGGCAGGCCCGGGCTCAGGCGGCCGTTTCCATCACGGTCTTCACCCGTGTCCAGAATGCCATTGCGATTGGTGTCTTCGTTCAGGCAGCCGACCGAGCGGGTGAGCGTGGCCGTGTTGCCGTTCGTCCAGACGCCGTTGACCCCATCGAAATCCATGGTGCCCTTGCCGAAGACAGGAGCCCAGTACGACAGCGTGACGTTCTGGTTGGCCACCGGTGCGCCATTGGCGTCCGTGACCTGCACGGAGAAGGTCTTGCGGTACGTGGTGGTCTGCTTTTCGATGGTGTTGTTCGCAGCAATCGAGATGAAGAGCGCCTGGCTGCTCACCGTCAGGGACGAGACGGCGCTGATCGCGGTGTTGGCCACCGTGGCCCGGATCTGCACACCATTGGCGGCCGTCGACGTGGCGCCCGACACGAACACGTCGGTGGCCAGGCCGTTGGCGTCCGTCACGGCGGTGCCCGTCTTGATGGAGCCACCGCTCAGATCCTGCACCGCCGTAAAGAAGACGGTCTTGCCCTTGACGGCATTGCCGGCGGCATCGCGCACCGTGGCGCGCAGTTGCACCTGGTTGGTCGAGCTGCCGGGGCTGTTGGGAGCCAGGGCTGCCGAGGAGGTCTGCAGCACCAGGGTCGCGGGCGTCGAGGCCACGAAGCTCACAGGCAAGGTGGTGATCGCGCTGTCGTCCACACGGGCACTCACGGTCGCCACGCCGACGGACGGCGAAGTCACCTGCACGGTGGCCGTGCCATTGGCATCCGTCACTGCCTGAGCAGGCGAGACTGTGCCGCGGGTGGTACCGAACGACACGGCCTTGCCGGCCACGCCGACGCCGCCGGACAGGTACCGCACCGTCACGGCACGGCTGCTGTTGACTTCCACTTCCGTGTTGGCGGACGGCGACGTGAACGCGAAATTCACGCTGCTGACGTTCACGGTGAGGGCCTGCGAGGCGCCTGCACCCTGGATCGTCAACGTGTCCGTGCCGCTGCGCGTGGCAGCGTAGGCCAGCGTGACCGAGCCATTGCCATCGGTATTCGTGCTGCTGGCCGTGATGGCATTGCCCAGGGACGAGGACGCTGTCACCGCAGCGCCCGAGATCGCCACGCCGCTGCTGTCGCGGAGGCTGACGGCGAAACTGGTGGATGCACCGGTCAGGAGGGACGTCGAGCCGGAAGCCGTCAGCGTAGTGCCTGTGACGGGAATCGTGGCCTTCTGGGTGATGGAGCCGGAAGTCACCGTGACGACGATGTCGCGGTTGGAGCGGTCATTGCCTGCGGTCAGCACGGCCGTGGCGCGCCCGTCGGTGCCTGTCGAGGCCGCGACGCTGGTCAGCGTGCCACTGCTCGCGCTGAAGGACACGGCCTTGGAAGCGATCGAATTGTTGGAGGCATCCTTCACCACAGCGGTGACGGTGACACCGGTCGTGTCCGCAGAGGCCAACCCCGTGGCCGATGTCAGGACCTCGATGGATGCAACCGCTGGCGTCGTCGTGCCGCCCGTGTCGGTGCCTCCGGCACTTCCCCCACCCCCACCACACGCCACGAGCGTGGCGGCCAGCGATAACGCGATGGCCTTGATCAATGATTTCATTCTGTCACCCAAGTTGATTTTTAACGAACTGGACCTTTGTCCGAAATGACTTTCGGGGTGATAAACACCAGCATTTCACGCTTGGTGGATTCCTTGGTCCTATTTTTGAAAAGATTCCCAACCACGGGGACATCGCCCAGCAAGGGAACCTTGTTTTCCTGGTTGGTCTCTTCCAACCGGAAAATCCCGCCGATCACCACGGTGCCGCCATTTTCCACAAGAACCTGGGTCTTGATATGGTTCGTATCGATCGCAACGCCCTGGGTCGTCGTTTCACCCTTGCTGTCCTTGTTCACGTCCAGGTCAAGAATGATGTTGCCCTCGGGCGTGATCTGGGGCGTGACCTCCAGCTTCAGGACGGCCTTCTTGAATGCAACCGTGGTGGCGCCGTTCGGAGCCGTCACCGAATAGGGATACTCGGTCCCCTGCTCGATCAGCGCCTTGGTCTGGTCGGCGGTGATCAGGCGCGGGCTCGACACCACCTTGCCCTGGCCATCGGCCTCCATGGCCGACAACTCCAGCGTCAGGAAGCGGTTGGCTGCGGAATTGAAGAGCGTGAGCGCGAAGTTGCCGAAACTGCCACCCGTGGAAAGCGAAGCAGGCAGATTCACGAAATTGGAACTGCTGCCCGTGGTGGCCACCGTGCCGCCCGCACCACTGGAGGCCACGGCATTGTCATAGCTCGACCCGAAGGCGACGCGGTTGTTTCCGCCGATGCTGTAGCCGCCGTCTCCGCCGCGGTTGGCGCGCAGATCGGCCCCACCCAGACGCACGCCCAGCGAACGGCCGAAGGTGTCACGTGCTTCGACGATTCGCGCCTCGATCATGACCTGCCGGACCGCCACATCGAGCGTGAGCAGCAACTGGCGAACCTCTTCCAGCTTGCTCGGCGTGTCCGTGACGAAGAGCTGGTTGGTGCGCGGCTCGGCGATAGCGCTCCCCCGCTCGGAGAGGAATCGCGTGGACGTTCCGGACCCCGCACTGGTATTGGCCAGTTGCGTCAGCATGTCGGCAGCCTTGGCATAGTTCAGCTGGAAGGCCTGGGTCCGCAGGGGCTCCAGCCTCTGGATGGCCAGCGCGGCTTCGTAGTCTTTCTTCGTCCGGGCATCGATCTCGTCCTTGGGCGCGATCCACAGGACCGTTCCCGACTTGCGCATGCCCAGGCCCTTGGCATCCATGATGATCTGCAGGGCCTGGTCCCACGGAACATCCTTGAGCCGGAGCGTCAGTGCGCCGGTCACGGTATCGGACGTCACTATGTTGAAGTTCGTGAAGTCAGCGATCACCTGCAGCAAGGACCGCACTTCGATGTTCTGGAAATTCAGCGAAAGCTTTTCACCGCTGAAACCAGGGCCTTGCGTCAGCTTGTTCAGGTCGACCTTCTTCTGGCGGACCTCGACCACGAACTGGTTGTCGCTCTGGTAGGCGCTGTGTTCCCATTCGCCGATCGGCTCGATCGTCATGCGGACACGCTCGCCCTGCTGGGCGGTGGTCACGATGCGCACGGGGGTACCGAAATCGGTGACGTCCAGGCGGCGGCGCAGCCCTTCGGGCAAGGAGGACTTGAGGAACTCCACCGTCAGGTTGTTGCCCTGCTTGCGCAGGTCGACGCCCACCTGGTTGTTGGCCAGGCCCACGATGATGCGGCCCGCGCCGTCGGTGGCACGCCGGAAGTCCACGTCCCGCAGAGGAAGCACATCGGTGTTCCTGCTTTCGGCAAACGCCACGGGGGCCACGGCTTGGGCCACGGTGCCCGTGGATGCGGGATCCAGCGACACCAGCAGCGCAGAGCCCTGGATTTCCGCCTTGTAGGAAGTGGGTTGCTTCAGATTGAGCACCACGCGCGAACGGTCCCCGGCCTGGACGATGTTCACCGACTTCAGGTTGCCTTGGTTCACCTCGACGAGGGACTGGCCGGTGCCGTTGGTGGTGTTGGGGAAATCGAGCGCGATCCGCGCGGGAGCCTGGATGGCGAATCCGGAGGGCAGCGTGCTGAGCGGCTGCGAGAGCTCGATGCGCACGAGTTCCGTGCCGCCCTGCATGACGCCGCGCACGGACTCGATCGCTGCCTGTGCATGGACCCAGGTGCTGCACAACGTTGCCGCCGCGGCGACCAGTGCCGCTCGGCAACGAAAACCGAACCATTTCGTTTGAATCATTTCTTCCCCTCTTGGAGATCCAGCGTCACAGGACGCTCTATCCAGTCGCCCGTTGCATCCTGAACAATTTCACGCACCTGGATGGCCGTCTCGGTGATCTGCGTGATCTTTCCGTAGTTCTGCCCCAGGTAATTGCCCGCCCGTACCTGATAGATCAGGTTGTCCACCCTCAGCAACGCCGTCAGAGCGCCGCCCTTGTTCAGGCTCCCCACCATGGACATGGTGTCCAGCGGGAAGGCTTCCAGCGGTTCCTTGCGGCGCGACATTTCAGGAGCAATCAATGTCGCGTTGGCCGCCACCTGCACGGAGTCCCGTCGCAGGGCCTGGGTCAGCTTGAGTGGATTGAAGGGATCGGTCGCCCCTTCGGCCCTGTAGTTCTCGGGCTGGAATTTTTTGGGCTCGCTCAGGGGCGTGATGCGCGGCTTGGTCGTGGCGCGCAGCCCGGACATCCATTCGCGCAATTCATCCTCGTTCGACGAGCCGCAGCCCTGGAGCGCCAGCGCAGCCAGCATCGCGAAGCCATACACAAGATGCCGCTTCATTTCTTCGCTCCGGCAGCTTGGCGTTGGGCCTGAATTTCCTCAGGATCGAGATATCGGAACGTCCGTGCCGTGGCCTCCATGGAGAGCGTGCCGGCCGCTGCATCCTTGGCGCCAGACGGCGACAGCGAGATGTTGTTCAGCGTCACGATGCGCGAGAGGTTGGCGACATCCGATGCGAACGCTCCGATGTCGTGGTACCGGCCGGTCACCCGGATGGCAATCGGCAACTCCGCGTAGTAATCCCTCGCGACCACCTGACCCGGACGGAACAACTCGAACTGCAGGCTGCGGCCAAGGCCCGCCTGGTTGATGTCGGACAGCAGCGCGGCCATCTCGGCCTTGCTCGGCAGTTGCTTTTCCAGCTGGATCACGTACTGCTGCACCTGCTCGCGCTGCTTCTTGAGCGCATCGAGGCTCACGGCCTTGGTCAGCTTCTTCTGGTAATCCTCGCGCAGGGCCACTTCCTTGCTGCGCTCGGACTCCAGTTCGTCCTGGTATTCGCTGATCTTGAAGAACCAGAGAAACGCTGCGACACCCGCGGCAATCACCACGCACAGCAACAGCTTGGGCACCGGCGGCCAGAGAGAGGGATCCTTGGCGTCGAGATTCTGGAATTGCCGCTGCAGATTTCCCTGCAGTGCGGCGAAGTCAACGGATGTCTTTTTTCTGCTTGCCATGCTCATCCCCCTGCCGCGCGCGGTGCGCCGTGGGGTGCGCTGGCACCGTCCATGGCCTTTTGCGCTTCGCTGGTCCGCATGAGGCGGAAGCGCAAATTGAACGAAGCCACACGGCGCTGGTCCCGGGGCGTCAATGCCACGTTGGCCGCCACGATCTCGACCAGCTCGGGCTTGGAGAACCACGGGGTGTTCTCGGCCAGGTTGCGCAGCATTTCGGAGACGCGCTCGTTCGATTGCGCCATGCCCTGCATGGTGATGACCTGGTCCGCCTGCTTGAGGCTGGTGATGTAGACCCCGTCCGGCAGTTGCTGGACCAGTTCCGTCAGAAGGTGGACCGGCAGATTGCGATCGGACTGGAGATCCTCCACCGCCTTCTGGCGCGCGCGCAGCGCGGCGATTTCTTCCTCGATGGTGGCGATTTCCTTGATCTGGCTTTCAAGAACCTTGATCTCGGACTGCAGGAAGCTGTTGCGCCCCTGCTGCTCGCTGATCATCATCTGGTACCACCAGTAGATGCCTGCAGCGATGGCAAGGCCGATCAGGAACGACGCGAACATCGTCGCCTGGAAGGCTTCCTTCCGGCGCTTTCGGGCTGCCTCGCGATGGGGCAGCAGGTTGATGAGAATCACTGGAGGAACCTCCGCATGGCGAGCCCACACGAGGTGAGGTAGGACGGCGCTTCACGCACCATCTTCTTGAGACGGACGGAACTTCCGATCTCCATGCCTTCAAAGGGATTGACGGCCGTGCAGGCACACCCCGAATGCTGGGTGACCGCCTCCGTCAGGCCAGGCAATGGTGCCGACCCTCCCGCAAGCATGATGTGATCCACCCGGTTGTAGGGTGTACTGGTGAAGAAGAACTGCAATGCCCGCCCGATTTCCTGAGCCATGCTTTCCACGAACGGCCGCAGTACCGCAGACTGGTAGTCCTCGGGCAGGTCTCCGTTGCGCTTCTTGCTCTCCGCCTCTTCCGCGGAAAAACCGTATTGCCGGACGATGAGCTGGGTCAGCTGTGCACCGCCGAACGCCTGGTCCCGGTCGTACAGGACTTCGTCGTTGCGGATGACCTGCATGCTCGTGGTTAGGGCCCCCACTTCGAACAACGCCACCAGGGCATCCGCGCCCTGGTTGGGCAAGGCTTCGATGAGCCGGCCGGCTGCCAGGCGCGAGGCGTGCGATTCGATGTCGACGACCACCGGCTTCAGCCCTGCGGCTTCGGCCAACCCCTGCCGGTCCTGCACCTTCTCGCGTCGCGATGCAGCGATGAGCACATCCACATCGCCCGGGGCGTTCTTGCTCGGGCCGATGACGCAGAAATCCAGGCTCACCTCGTCCAGCGAGAACGGGATGTACTGGTTGGCCTCGGATTCGACCTGCACCTCGAGTTCCTGCTCGGACATGCCGCCCGGCAAGGTGATTCGCTTGGTGATGACCGCGGAAGCCGGCAATGCCAGCGCCACGTTCTTCGTGCGTGTGCCGCTTTTCTTCACAAGCCGGCGCAAGGCCTCGGCGACCTCATCGAACTTCTCGATGTTGCCGTCGCTGATCCAGCCCCGTTCCAGGGGCTCGATAGCGCAACGTTCCAGCACCAGCCCCCCTGCCTTGTCGCGCCCCAGTTCCACGAGCTTGACGCTGGAAGAACTGATGTCGATGCCCAGCAGTGGCGCAGCCTGGCGACTGAACAAAGATCCCAAAGAGATCAAGATTGGCCCCCTGTAACTCGCTTTATTGACGCAACAAAACTTAACACTTCACATGAATGCTAGCAGTAAGGTTGTAGGGCGGCAAAGTGTTTTACCCCGCTGTAACCAGCGCTGCGTTGTCAAAAGCAGACGGAATTCACGGCGGCCGCAGAGGTTATCCAGGGGCGCTGCCCAAGAGCGCAAACGCGCCCCTTCCGCACAGCGGTAAGCGTGCGGAAACGCCGCGCCATGGGCGATTTTTTATAATGCCCGGTTGATTCCACTGGACCGATATGCCACCCTCCCCTCCCGACAAGACCGCGCCGCGGGCCACCCCCTCCCGGCCGACGTGGCTTCGCTGGCTGATCAAGAGCTTTGCCTGGCTGTTCGGGATCGCCGCTGCAGGAGCGCTGGGCCTGGGCCTGGCCATCGCCGTTGCGCTCGCAGTGGCGTATCCCAACCTGCCGGACATCTCGGACCTCGCCGATTACCGGCCCAAGCTGCCTTTGCGGGTGTATTCCGTGGAAGGCGCCCTGCTGGGCGAATTCGGCGAGGAGCGCCGCAACCTGACGCCCATCCAGGAAATCCCGAAGGTCATGACCAATGCCGTGCTGGCCATCGAGGACGCGCGGTTCTTCCAGCACGGGGGCGTGGATTACAAGGGCATGGTGCGGGCGGCTCTCGCAAACCTGGGCCGGGTGAAAAGCCAGGGTGCTTCCACTATCACGATGCAGGTGGCTCGCAATGTTTATCTTTCGTCGGAGAAAACAATTACGCGAAAGATTTACGAAATATTACTAACATTCAAACTCGAGCATCTGTTGACCAAGAATCAGATTCTCGAGATTTACATGAACCAGATTTATCTGGGAAATAGGGCATATGGTTTTGCCGCCGCGTCCGAAGCTTATTTCGGCAAGCCGCTGAAATCCATCAGCATTGCAGAAGCCGCCATGCTGGCGGGCCTGCCCAAGGCCCCTTCGGCCTACAACCCGATCAGCAACCCCAAGCGGGCCCGGGTACGGCAGCTCTACATCATCGACCGCATGGTCGAAAACGGATTCATCACCGCGGAAGAAGCCGCCGCCGCCAAGCAGGAAGACCTGAAAATCCGCCCGGGCGGCCCGGACAACACCCGCATCCATGCGGAGTACGTGGCCGAAATGGCGCGCCAGCTGATCTTCGCGCAGTACGGAAACGATGCCTACACCCGCGGCCTGAATGTCTACACCACGCTGAATGCAGGGGACCAGGAAGCCGCCTACCAGGCCCTGCGCAAGGGCATCATGGATTACGAGCGCCGCCAGCACTACCGCGGCCCCGAGAAGTTCGTCGCCCTGCCCACCAATGCCCAGGAAGCCGAGGACGTGATCGACGACACCCTGGCCGCCCATCCGGACAACGGCGATGTGCTGTCGGCCGTGGTGCTGGAGGCGACGCCCAAGAAGATCGTGGCGGCGCGCGCCAATGGCGAGCCCATCGAGATCACGGGCGACGGCCTGAAGCCCGCGCAGTCCGGCCTCAGCGACAAGGCCCCGCCCAACATCAAGATCCGGCGCGGTGCGGTGATCCGCATCATCCAGACGCCCAAGAAGACCTGGGACATCACCCAGTTGCCGGAAGTCGAAGGCGCCTTCGTGGCCGTCGATCCGCGCTCGGGTGCCGTCAAGGCGCTGGTGGGCGGCTTCGATTTCGACAAGAACAAGTTCAACCACGTCACCCAGGCCTGGCGCCAGCCGGGTTCGAGCTTCAAGCCGTTCATCTACTCCGCGGCGCTCGAGAAGGGCTTCACCCCGGCCACGGTGGTGAACGATGCCCCGCTCTTCTTCAGCGCCGGCACGACGGGCGGCCAGCCGTGGGAGCCCAAGAACTACGACGGCAAGTACGACGGCCCGATGACGCTGCGCACCGCGCTCGCCAAGTCGAAGAACGTCGTGTCCATTCGCATCCTGCAGGCGGTGGGACCGAAGACGGGGCAGGAATGGATCACGAAGTTCGGCTTCGACGCGGACAAGCACCCGGCCTACCTCACGATGGCGCTCGGAGCCGGGTCGGTGACGCCGATGCAGATGGTGTCGGCCTATTCGGTGTTCGCCAATGGCGGATACCGCGTGAATCCGTACCTCATCAGCCGCGTGACGGACCACAAGGGCCGGATCCTGTCGGACTTCCAGCCGCCCGCCACGGCCGACAACGCGCGGGCCATCGAGCCGCGCAACGCCTTCGTGATGAACAGCCTGCTGCAGGAAGTGACACGCTCTGGCACGGCGGCGCGCGCCCAGGCGACGCTCAAGCGCCCCGATATCTACGGCAAGACCGGCACCACCAACGATGCCGTGGATGCCTGGTTCGCGGGCTTCCAGCCCACCGTCGCGGCCGTGACGTGGATCGGCTACGACACGCCGCGCAACCTCGGCAGCCGCGAAACCGGGGGCGGCCTCAGCCTGCCGATCTGGATCAGCTTCATGGAACGCGCGCTGAAGGGCGTGCCCGTGGCCGAACCCACCGTGCCGCCCGGCGTGGTGAACGTGGGCGGCGAGTGGTTCTACGAGGAATACGCGCGCAATGCCGGGGTGGCCAGCGTCGGCATGGAAGACCATCCGGCAGCGGTGCCGGGCGCCGCGCCGCAGGCGCCGCCGCCCGTGGAAGAGCGCAACCGCATCCTGGACCTCTTCCGCAACTGACCTCGCTGCCCCCCCCGCCGGGGGTGGCGATCCGAAGGCACTGCGGCGCCCGCCGCGGTGCCTTTTTTCTTGGGGCGATCCGGATCAGGCGGCCGCGAAAGCGAGCGGCATGCCCGATTGGTGCGAGGCGTTGTCGCTCAGCGCCGCAAAGAATTCGCCCGCCCCTTTGGTGTCCATCCAGGCGCTGCCGTCGAAGCGGTAGTGGTAGCCGCCCGACTGCGCGGCCATCCAGATCTCGTGCAGGGGCTTCTGCCAGTTGATGACGATCTGGCTGCGGTTGGAAAAGACGATGGTCACCATGCCGCCCGAGCGCTGGGCGTCGAGGTCCGCATCGGTGGTGTCGTTGATGCGGTCGCAGCCCTGCTCCACCGCCAGCAGCAGTTGTTCGGCCTGGTCCAGGAATTCTTGATCGGTCATTACTTCTACAATTTGCGGATGTTGAGAGCTTCGCAAATTCTAGTCAGCACGTGCGTCCTTGCTGCCGGTGCGGTTGCCGCCCTGACGGGCTGCGGACAACGTGGTCCGCTCTACCTGCCGTCCGATCCGGCCGCGACCCAGCGTGCCACGCTGCCGCAGACGCTCGATCCGATGCGCGACGCGCCCACGCCGGCCCCCATTGCGGCACCGGTGCTGGCACCGTCGCCTGCCCTGCCCGCCGCCTCTGTCCCCTCGTCCCCCGCTTCGACGCCCGCGTCGTCCCCTGCCTCCACCACCCCATGACGCTGACCGCACTGCCCGGCCACCCCCACATCGCCTACCAGGGCGACGACCTCTCCATCGAATCCGTGCGTGCCGCGGACCTGGCCCAGGCGCATGGCACGCCGCTGTATGTCTATTCGAAGGCATCGATGCTCGCGGCGCTGGCGGCCTACCAGCGCGGGTTCGCGGGGCGCAAGGTGCAGATCTGCTACGCGATGAAGGCGAACTCTTCGCTGGCCGTGCTGCAGCTCTTCGCCCGTGCAGGCTGCGGCTTCGACATCGTCTCCGGCGGCGAACTGCGCCGCGTGCTGGCGGCCGGCGGCGATCCCGGCAAGATCATCTTCTCCGGCGTGGGCAAGACGCGCCAGGAGATGCGCGAGGCGCTGGAGGCCGGCATCGGCTGCTTCAACGTGGAGAGCGAGCCCGAACTCGAGGTGCTGAGCGACGTGGCCGTGGCCTGTGGCCGGCGCGCGCCGATCAGCATCCGCGTGAACCCGAACGTCGATCCGAAGACCCACCCCTACATCTCCACCGGGCTCAAGGGCAACAAGTTCGGCGTGGCGCACGAGCGCACGGTGGCCACCTACCAGCGCGCCGCCACCCTGCCCGGGCTGCAGGTGGCGGGCATCGATTGCCACATCGGCTCCCAGATCACCGAAGCCACGCCCTACCTCGACGCGGTGGACCGCATGCTGGACCTGGTCGGCCAGATCGAGACCGCCGGCATCCCGATCCACCACATCGATTTCGGCGGCGGCCTGGGCATCAACTACAACGGCGACACCCCGCCCGCGGCGGATGCGCTGTGGACGCAGCTGTTCGAGCGCCTGGATGCGCGCGGCTACGGCGACCGGCAGTTCATGATCGAGCCCGGCCGCTCGCTGGTCGGCAATGCCGGCGTGTGCCTCACCGAGGTGCTCTACGTGAAGCCCGGCGAGCAGAAGAACTTCTGCATCGTCGATGCCGCGATGAACGACCTGCCCCGTCCCGCGATGTACCAGGCCTTCCACGCGATCGTGCCGGTGGGTGCGCCGGCCGCCGGCGCTGCCTCCGCGGTGTACGACGTGGTCGGACCCGTCTGCGAGAGCGGCGACTGGATCGGGCGCGACCGCACGCTGGCCGTGCAGGCCGGCGACCGGCTGGCCGTGCTTTCGGCCGGTGCCTATTGCAGCTCCATGGGCAGCAACTACAACACGCGCGCCCGCCCCGCCGAGGTGCTGGTGGACGGCGACCGGGCCCACCTCATCCGTGCGCGCGAGCCGCTCGAGGACACGTTCCGCCACGAGACGCTGCCCGGCTGACCATTCGCTTGATGCGCATCAAGCGCCCGGCGGGCCGATGTCCGTACATTGACCGTTTCATGACACGTGGAACGCTATGGCATCGGAACCCCTGGAACTCTATCGAGACAAGCACCACGCCTGCCTGATGTTCTCCGACCTCATCGAAGAGGACGGACAGGCGGTGCAGGCCAATCAGTTCCTCATCGTGGACGGGGACACGGGCGCGATCATCGACCCGGGCGGCAACCTCGCCTTCAACGAGCTGTTCATGGGCATGAGCAAGCACTTCGCCCCGCACAAGCTCTCCTACCTGATCGCCTCGCACGCAGACCCGGACATCATCGCGTCGCTCGACCGGTGGATGACCAGCACCAAGGCCACGCTGGTGATCTCGCGCGTCTGGGAGCGCTTCGCGCCCCACTTCACCAAGGTGGGCAAGACCGAGAACCGCGTGATCGGCGTGCCCGATGCCGGCGGCCACCTGCCACTGGGCCGCAACGAGCTGGTGCTGCTGCCGGCGCACTTCATGCACTCGGAGGGCAACTTCCACTTCTACGACCCGGTGAGCAAGATCCTGTTCACCGGCGATCTGGCGGTGTCGCTCACCTCCGGAGCGAAGGCGCGCGAGCCCGTCACCGAACTGGCCCCGCACATCCCGCTCATGGAAGGCTTCCACCGCCGCTACATGGTCTCCAACAAGATCCTGCGCCTGTGGACGCGCATGGCGCGGCAGCTCGACATCGCCATGCTGGTGCCGCAGCACGGCTCGCCCATCCTGGGCAAGAAGGCCATCGGCGATTTCCTGGACTGGATCGAGAACCTGCAGTGCGGCATCGACCTGTTCGACGACCGGGCCTACCAGCTGCCCACGGCGATCATCGATCCGGCCACCCGGCAGGTGCGGCCGGCGCTGCAGGCCGTGCGCAGCTGAACTTCAGGTGTTTCGGCCTCCATGCCGCCGGTTTCATTGAATAGTTTGCTATTAAAAATATAGCAATCAGCATAACCTCCGCCACGGCAGGGTTCGCCGCAGGTGCCCGCCCATCCATCCAAACGTTACCCAAAGTCACCAAAGAACCGTGACTTCTCCCCTCCCTCGCCGCTTTTCCCGTCAGAATCCGGTCCCGTAAAAACGAAGAGACCCAAGCGGGGGGGAGAGGCGAGTGAACGATATCGTCCACGTGGACAGGGAGCGCACGCGCGCGGAACCCGAAAAGATACAGGGCCGCCATCGCCATCGCCATCGACGAGTTGGCCTTCCACCTGCGCGACGCCTACGACTTCAACGACGATTCCTTTCTATCGCAGCCGCTGGGCTTCTGGGGACCGCGTGGCGTGAAGCGCACACCCCGGTCCGCCCTGGACATCCCCATCGATGAGCAGTGGATGTACGCCGATGCCGCCGAGGCAAGCCACCAGAGCTATCTGGTGCAGAACCGGCATTTCAGGCAATGGCGTGCGTTGCATGGCCGGGGCGGGGATTTCATGGTCGTCTCCGACGTACACCGCGTGCGCCTTCCTTTTCCGATCAAGTTGGAGTGGTGATGAAACTGTCCGATCTCAAGAACGTGCCCTGCATCGTCTGGTGCCTGGCATTGAATGCCTGCGTGGTGCTGGGCTGGTATGCGACCAGGCCAGCGCTTTTCATGACCTACAACAGCCCCCACTACGTCTATCGGCTGGAGATCTACGACGCATCGCTGTGGCAGCGCATCGTGCATTACGACCAGAGGGATCCAGCCATCGTCCGCCTGTACCGGGTGGACCCCAAAGAGTTGCTTGGGGAAAGCAAGGTGGTTGATCTTTCAGGCGGCAGCGGAATCGACTGGCAACTCGACCCGCCCGTGCAAGCCAACAAGGTCTATGTCAGCCCGGGGGTCGTCTTTGAAAACATCCCATCGGAGTGCACGGAAGCGGCGCAGATACCGGGCTGCCCCAACACCAGGCCCTGAAGATCGCGCCCGGCAAAGGGTCGTGCCCCCATCCGGAAAGCATTCGACTGGATATCACCCAACCCGTCTTTTCGCCTCCATGCCGCCGCAAATACTGATTAGTTTGCTACGAAATAGATAGCAAATCACTGGGCCGCCCAACGGGCCGGGCGCGTGCCCCGCAGCGCCCGCCACAGGCGCCAGCCCAGCAGCACGCCCAGGATCGCCGCATAGACGGCGACCTCGCCGAAGAAGTTCTTGCCCGCGCGCATCCAGAAGAAGTGCAGCAGTGCCAGGCCCGCCACCGCATACACCGCGCGGTGCAGCGCCTGCCAGCGCTTGCCGCCCAGCCAGCGGATCGCGCGGTTGAACGACGTGGCAGCCAGCAGCAGCAGCAGGCCGAACGCCAGCATGCCCACGAGGATGAAGGGCCGCTGCAGGGTGTCGCGCACGATACCGGGCAGGTCGAACTCCATGTCGAGCCACGCGTAGCTCACGAGGTGCAGCACCGCGTAGAAGAACACGAACAGCCCCAGCATGCGGCGGAAGCGCGCCAGCGCCGGCAGGCCGGCCATCACGCGCAGCGGCGTCACGGCCAGCGCGATGCACAGGCCGCGCAGCGTCCAGTCGCCCGTGGAGCGGATGAGCACCTCGGCGGCGTTCGGGCCGAGCCGGTCGGCCGCGATGCCGTAGACCAGCCACGCGAACGGCAGCAGGCACAGCGCGAAGACGGCCGGCTTGGCGGCGGGGTGGAGCAGCAGTTTCTTCATGGGGGCGGGCGGTGCGGCCTGGCCGGGAAGGAGCGATCCTGGCATCCCGGCCCGCCGCATCCGGTGGTCAATAGAACTTCTTGAGGTCCATGCCCGCGTAGAGCTGGCCGACCTGCGCTTCGTAGCCGTTGAACATCAGCGTCTTGCGCTTCTTGGCGAAGATGCCGCCGTCCTCGCCGATGCGCCGCTCGGTGGACTGGCTCCAGCGCGGGTGGTCGACGTTGGGATTCACGTTGGAATAGAAGCCGTATTCCTGCTTGGCCGCCTTGTTCCAGGCCGTGCCGGGCTCTTTCTCGACGAAGCGGATCTTGACCAGGCTCTTGGCGCTCTTGAAGCCGTATTTCCACGGCACGACGAGGCGCACCGGGGCGCCGTTCTGGTTGGGCAGCACCTCGCCGTACATGCCGAAGGTGAGCAGCGTGAGCGGATGCATGGCCTCGTCCATGCGCAGGCCCTCGGTGTAGGGCCAGTCGAGCACCGGGCGGTCCACGTAGGGCATGGTCTTCTTGTCGGCCAGCGTCACGAACTCGAGGTACCTGGCGCTGCCCTGCGGCTCGACGCGCTTGATGAGCTCGGCCAGCGAGTAGCCCACCCAGGGGATCACCATCGACCAGCCCTCCACGCAGCGCAGGCGGTAGATGCGCTCTTCCTGCGGGCTGAGCTTGAGCAGGTCTTCGAGGGCGAACTTGCCCGGCTTGTTGACGAGCCCCTCGACCTCCACGGTCCAGGGCGAGGTCTTGAGCGTGTGGGCGTTGCGCGCGGGGTCGCCCTTGTCCACGCCGAACTCGTAGAAGTTGTTGTAGGTGCTCGCGTCCTTGTATTCGGTGAGCTTTTCGATGGTGGTGGCACCGGCCACCTTGCTCGGCGCCGCCACCAGCGGCGCCAGCTTGCCGGGCCGCGCCACCTGGGCCAGGGCCTCCCGGCCGGCCCAGCCGGCGAGCGCCGCACCGGCCGCGCCCCCCGCCAGGAGCTTCATGAGGTCGCGGCGGCCCTCGTAGACCGCGCGGGGAGTGATCTCGCTGCCGGCGGGGTGGAGGAAGCCGTCGTCGTGGTTCTTGATGAGCATGGAGGAATCCTTCGGGGGGATGGGGGCGGCCTGCGGGGATGTCCCGGTTATACGCGCCCTCGCCTCCGACGGATTCGTCCGCCGCTACAACGTTCCGTAGCTGTGCAGCCCCGAGAGCCACATGTTCACGCCCAGGAACGCGAAGGTGGTCACGCCCAGCCCCACGAGCGCCCACCAGGCCGACACCGTGCCGCGCAGGCCCTTCATGAGCCGCATGTGCAGCCACGCCGCGTAGTTGAGCCAGACGATCAGCGCCCAGGTCTCCTTGGGGTCCCAGCTCCAGTAGCCGCCCCAGGCCTCGGCCGCCCAGAGCGCGCCCAGCACGGTGGCGATGGTGAAGAACGCGAAGCCCACGGCGATGGCCTTGTACATCACGTCGTCGAGCACCTCGAAGGGCGGCAGGCGCTCGGCGATCCGGCGGCGGCCCAGCAGGATGCCCGCGACGATCAGCGCGGAGATGCCGAAATACACCATCCAGTAGCTGCCGCCGTTCTCGGTGGCGCCCTGGCGGAACACGATGGGCTCGAAGCACAGCACCACGCCGAGCATCCAGAGCGGCGCGAGCTTCCACCAGCGCGTCTCGCCGGCCTGCTGCTTGATGAGGTAGGCGAACGCCACCATGGCCGCCAGCGCGAAGGTGCCGTAGCCGATGAAGTTGGCCGGCACGTGCAGCTTCATCCACCAGCTCTTGAGGGCCGGCACCAGCGGCTGGATCTCGTGGGCCTCGCGCACCACGGTGTACCAGAGCAGGAAGCCCACGGCCGCGCTCACCACCAGCATCACGAAGCCGCCCAGCGCGCGCGTCGCGTACTGCTCTTCGTAGTAGAGGTAGAAGGCGGCCGTCATCCAGCAAAAGAGCACGAACACCTCGTAGAGGTTGCTCACGGGAATATGGCCGATGTCCGGCCCGATCAGGTAGCTCTCGTACCAGCGCACCAGCGTGCCGATGAGCGCCATGCCGATCGCCACCCAGGCGATGCGCGATCCCAGCAGCGAGAGCGCGCCGCGCTCGCCGCGAGCGAACATGCCCAGCCAGTAGAACACCGTGCTGATGAAGAACAGCATGCTCATCCAGAGGATGGCCGACTGGCTGGAGAGGAAGTATTTGAGCCCGAACACGGTGTCGGCCCGCGCGAGGCTGCCCGCACCGTCCTGCTGGTAGAGGCCGATGGCCAGCAGCGCGAGCGCCGCCACCACCAGCATCAGCGCGCGCAGCGGCCGCCAGAACCAGCCCAGCCACACGGTGCACGGGATGGCGCCGAGCAGGATGCCTTTCTCGTACACGTCCATGAAGGCCCCATAGCGCTGCAGCGCGTAGAGACCGCCCGCGGCCACGAGGACCGCGAACACCCAGTCGAACCAGTTGCGCCGCGCGAAATAGCCTTCGTTCAGGGTGATGGTGGTGGTCGTGGTGGTGGTCGCCGTCGTGTTCATGCGGTGGTGCCTCCATGGTGGGGCCGGGCCCCGATGAGTTTCTCGGTGAGCTGGGCGAATTCGCGGTCGCCATCCATCGTCTTGCGGTTGGTGGACAGCGCCATCGTGGCCGCGGCGCCGCCGCTGCCGGCGGGCACGAGCCACACCCAGACGCGGCGCTCGCGCACGTAGAGCATCGCGAACACGCCCAGGATCAGCAGGGCGCAGCCCAGGTAGACCACGTTCTTGCCGGGCGCGCGCGCCACCTGGAACACGCTGGCCTGCACCTGCGTGAAATCGGCCAGCTCGAACGCCATGGGCGCCGGGTAGACCTGCGCGTCGCTCAGCGAGAGCACGGCCTGCGTCATGAAGGCGCGCGTGGCCTCGTTCTGCGGCAGCGGCGCGAGGCCGGCGCGCTCGCGCGTGAGCTGCGCGATCTCGAACAGCGCGCCGTTCAGGATGCGGATCAGCACCTCGCCCGCGCGCTCGCGTTCGGCCGCCGGCACGTTCTCTTCCATGAAGTCGGAGATGGCCTGCAGGCCCGCGCGCGGCGGTGCGCCGGCCGGGCGCACCGCATCGCCCGCGCCCGCGAAGAGCGAGAGCGCGCGCAGCGTGGACTGCGTGAGCTGCCCGGCCAGCTCGGGCCGGGAGCCGTCGACCGCCTGGGCCACGTAGCGGCGCACCGCCTGCTCGCGCAGCGCGGGGTCGGCCAGCGCCATGCGCATGCGCAGGAAGCCGTCCATGCGGCCCTGGTCGTCCACCGGCACGCGCAGGAAGCGGAACGGGTCGGCCGGGGTCTCGCGCACGCCGAGCAGGAACACCGGCTGGCCGTCGCCCGTGTCCACGGGCAGCATGTAGTTGTGGAATTCGCGCGCCTGGCCCGCGGCGTCGCGCAGCTTGTAGGTGACGCTCGGGCCCACGTTGCGCAGTTCCTTGGGCGTGACGGTCTTGTTGCCCGCGCCCAGGCGCGATTCGATGGACTGGCGCAGGTCCACCTTGCGCACGTCGGCGCCGGAGCCGCCGGCGCCGGCCGCGCTGAAGTTCTCGACGTTGATGGTGCGCAGGCCCGTGAATTCGAGTGCCATGGCCTCGCCGGCACCGGCGCGGCCCGCGCGCTCGATGCGCGTGGAGCCGCCCACGGTGCCTTCCACGTCGAACGGCTGCACGCCCGGCGCCATCGGCACGGCGCGCAGCTTGAGCCGGGAGCCGCCGTCGTCGAAGCTCGACTGGTAGATCTCGATGCCGCGGTAGCTGGCGGGATGGTTCACCTCCACGCGCGCGGGCGTGGCCTCGCCCGTGGCCTTGTCGTGGATGACGATCTCGCTCGCGAACAGCTTGGGCATGCCCGTGGAGTAGTGCTCCACGATGAATTTCTTCAGCTCGATGGAAAACGGCAGGTCCTGCAGCAGCACGCCGTCGGACTGGTTCAGGACGGCCGTGCCCGACTGCGTGCCCTCGGCCACGAAGAGGTTGCCGCGGAAGGTGGGGTTGCGCTCGGAGAGCCGGTGCTCGGGGCCCACCTCGGACACGAGCCCGCCGCCGGTGTAAGGCGTCTTGCCGCCCATCCACATCTGCGCGCGCACGATGAGGTCGCCGTCGAGCAGGCCGCCCAGGCAGATCAGCACGATGGCGCTGTGCGCGGCGATGTAGCCGATCTTGTTGGCCGCGCCGGCCTTGGCGGCCACCATCCAGCCCGTGCCGGGGCCGGCCGCGGTGTCCCGCTGCTGCAGCCGCACCTTCCAGCCCCCGCCGGCCAGCAGGCCGCCGATGCGCCGCGCGGCGGCCTCGGGCGCCTCGGCCGCGAGCGCCGACTGCGCGCGGTGGTGGAAGGCCTTCAGGCTCTGCTCGCGGATGTTCTCCTTGTAGCTGCGCAGGTCGGCCAGGTAGCGCGGGCCGTTGCGCGCGATGCACAGCGAGGTGCTGGTCACCAGGAAGGCGAGGATCAGCAGGAACCACCAGGCGCTGTAGACCGCATTGAGGCGCATGGCCAGGAACAGCTCGGCCCAGAACGGCCCGAACTGGTTCACGTAGTTCACCGCGGGCTCGTGCTGCTTGAGCACCGTGCCGATCACCGAGGCGATGCAGATCACCGTGAGCAGCGAGATCGCGAAGCGCATGGACGACAGCAGCTCGACCACGGCACGCGCGGGGGACGTGCGGGGCTGGGGCGGGTGGCCGGGGGCGGTGTCGGACATGGGCAGAACGGCGAGAAGCGGTGGCGGATGCGGTGGAGGGACAGGGGGAGACAAGGCGAAAGGCGGCGCCGGAATGCGGCGATGCGGCCTGAACGCAAAAAGGGCGGGCCATCCGTTCAGATGTGCCCGCCCGTCTTGGTTGTGATTATCGGCGGCTGGTTCCGGAGGGCGGCAGGGCCGACCGGAGGGATTTTGACGCAAGTCAAGCGCGGGCCCCTCGGGGATTCCCGCAGGGGCGCAGGGTTCAGCGCAGCCCGGCGATGTAGTCGGCGACGGCGCGGATCTCGCGGTCGTTGAGCTTGGCCGCCACCTGGGTCATCTGCACGCTGTTGGCGCGCTTGCCTTCGCGGAACTCGGAGAGCTGCTTGGCCGTGTAGTCGGCGTGCTGGCCCGACAGGCGCGGGTACTGGGCCGGAATGCCGGCGCCGTTGGGGCTGTGGCAGCCCGCGCAGGCGGCGATGTTGCGGTCGGCGATGCCGCCGCGGTAGATGCGCTCGCCCAGCGCGACGAGGTCCTTGTCCTTGGCGAAGCCGGGCTTGGCCTGC
This sequence comes from Acidovorax sp. NCPPB 4044, assembly GCF_028069655.1. Classification (NCBI taxonomy): domain Bacteria; kingdom Pseudomonadati; phylum Pseudomonadota; class Betaproteobacteria; order Burkholderiales; family Comamonadaceae; genus Acidovorax; species Acidovorax sp. NCPPB 4044. The sequence goes on along the minus strand of NZ_JAMCOS010000001.1, from coordinate 402,322 downwards.
TTGGACGCCACCCAGTACGCGATGTTGCGCATGTCGTCCTCGGAGAGGGTGGAGGCGATGCCCTTCATGACAGGGTCGTTGCGCTTGCCGGACTTGAACTCCTGCAGCTGCTTGACGAGGTATTCGGGGTGCTGCTGCGCCAGCTTGGGGTTGGCGACGATGGCCGAATTGCCGTCGGCCGCGTGGCAGGCGGCGCACACGGCGGTGAAGCTGGCCTCGCCCTTCACCAGATCCGGCTTGCCCGCCTTCTGCGCCGCGGCGGGCGCCTGGGCCGAGGCCGGTAACACCGCCGCCGCCAGCGCGGCAGCCATCAGCATGGGAGCAAGCAGTTTCTTCATATCGGGGGGTTCTGTGTTGTAGAAGGGTGCCGCAAAGCCCGTCAATCTTACAATGCGCCCCTTCGCGGGCGTCTCCCTGCTAACCCCCATTTATGACGACTACATCACATGCGCCAGTTGCTGGCTCTCTCCCGCCCGCACCCGACGCCAAGGTCGCCGTGGGGTGGATGCACACGGCCCGTTTCCTGACCACCGCCGCGCAGCTGCACCACCTGCCGGCCATCGAGGTGCCGGAGATCGCCTTCGTGGGCCGCTCCAACGCGGGCAAATCCACCTGCATCAACACGCTCACGCAGCAAAAGCAGCTCGCCTTCGCCTCCAAGAAGCCCGGGCGCACGCAGCACATCAACCTGTTCTCGCTGGGCCGCCACGGCACGACCGACGCCGTGCTGGCCGACCTGCCCGGCTACGGCTACGCGGCCGTCTCGCGCTCGGACAAGCAGCGCTGGCAGCAGGTGATGCTGAACTACCTCGTGCAGCGCCGGGGCCTCACGGGCATCGTGCTGCTGTGCGATCCCCGCCTGGGCCTCACCGAGCTGGACGAGGCGCTGCTGGAGGCCGTGCGCCCGCGCGTCGAGGCGGGACTCAAATTCCTCGTGCTGCTCACCAAGGCCGACAAGCTCACGCGCGCCGAGCAGGCCAAGGTGCTGTCCATCACGCGACTGCAGGCGGGCGGCGGTGAGGTGAAGATGTTCTCGGCCCTGAAGAAGCAGGGCGTGGACGAGGTCGCCCAACTGCTCTGGCAGTGGTCGCACCCGGTGGTGGAGCCCGGCCCGGAGGCCGAGGCCGCACCGTCCGCGCCGGCCACCGACGACGACAACGCCCCTGGCGAGTCCCTCGACAACCCCTGACGACCCGCGTGGAGCAAGGCACGCGCGGGTGGTCTCCCCACCGCACCGCCGCATGACCGACACCATCCTCCACGCCCTGCCCCACGGCATCACCCTGCACTGCCACACGAGCGGCGAGCGCGGCCGCCCGGTGCTCGTCTTCCTGCACGGTTTTCCGGAAGGCGCCTTCATCTGGGACGGCATGCTGGAGCACTTCGCGCGCCCCGAGAACGGCGGCTACCGCTGCGTGGCGCCCTTCCTGCGCGGCTTCGCCCCCTCCAGCAGCCCCCAGGCCGCCGAGTCGTACCGCGCGAAGCACCTCGTGCAGGACCTGGTGGCGCTGGTCGAGGCCGAATGCGGGCCGGCGTCCGGCGGCGGCCGGCTGGCGGCCCTGGTCGCGCACGACTGGGGCGGCGCCGTGGCCTGGAACTTCGCCAACCAGCGGCCCGACCTGCTGGAGCGTCTCGTGATCGTGAACTCGCCCCACCCCGGCACCTTCCTGCGGGAGCTGCAGCGCAGCCCGGAGCAGCAGCAGGCGAGCGAATACATGCACTTCCTCTGCCGGCCCGACGCCGAGGCGATGCTCGCCGCCGATGGCTACCGCCGGCTGTTCGGCTTCTTCGGCCGCCCGGACGGCACGGCGCCCGACTGGCTCACGCCCGAGCTGCGGGGCCGCTACCGCGCCACCTGGGACGAGGGCCTGACGGGCCCCTGCAACTACTACCGGGCCAGCCCCCTGCGCCCGCCGCGCGAGGGCGGCGCCCATGCCGAGGCCGTGGCGCTGCCCGATGCCATGCTGTCCATCGCGCGGCCCACGCTCGTGGTCTGGGGGCTGGACGACCCGGCCCTGCGGCCCGGCCTGCTGGACGGGCTGGAACGCTGGGTGCCCGACCTGCGGCTGCGCGAGGTGCCCGGCGCGTCGCACTGGCTCGTGCACGAGCAGCCCGCGCTCGTGGCGCGCGAGATCGGCGATTTCCTGCAGCGGCCGGTCACTATTAAATAGATAGCAAACTATTCAATGAATCCGGCGGCATGGAGCCTTTTTGATCCAAATCCGCCTGCACCGGCAACCGCGCGGATGGCTACCGGTAGACCGACGGCTCGCCGCCCGGGCGCGTCTTGAAGCGCTTGTGCACCCAGTAGTACTGGCCGGGCATGGTGTCGATCCACTGCTGCAGCTCGCGGTTCATGCGCGCGGTGTCGGCCTCGAGGTCGTCGGTGGGGAAGTGCTCCCAGGCCGGCATCATCTCGGCGCTGTAGCCGCGCGGCGTGATGCGGCCCACCAGCGGCACCACCTTGGCTCGGCCCAGGCGCGCGAAGCGCGAGAGCGAGGTGATGGTGGCCGCCTGCATGCCGTAGAACGGCACGAACAGCGAATCGCCCGGCCCGAAATCCATGTCGGGCAGCAGGTAGAGCAGACCGCCCTTGCGCAGGCCGCTCAGGATCGGCTTGACGCCATCGCCGCGGTTGAGCATGCGCACATTGCCGAAGCGCTGGCGCCCGGCGAAGAGCCAGGCGTCGATGTCCGGGTCGGGGTGCGGCGTGAAGATCGACGTGAACGCGCGGCCCGTCTGCAACGTGAGCGCCGTGCCCGCGGCGTCCATGCCGAGGAAGTGCGGCGCGAAGACGATGGTGGGCGTGTCGCCCTCCAGTTCATCCAGCGCGCCGTGGATCTCCAGGCGCTGCTCCACCACCGACTGCGGCGCCATCCAGAGCCAGCTGCGGTCCAGCCACGACTGGCAGAACCGCACGAAGGTCTCGCGCGCCCAGGCCCGGCGCTGCGCGGCGCTGGCCTCCGGAAAGCACAGCTCCAGGTTGCGCAGCGCGACCTTGCGGCGCGGCCTGGCCAGCACGTAGAGCACCTGCCCCAGCAGCCAGCCCAGGCCGCGCAGCACCGGCAGCGGCAGCCGCGCGAGCACCCGCATCAGCGCGACGTTGAAGCGCCCCGCCGTCATGCGCGGTCTCCGGGCGTGGCGGGCGGCTGGGCGGCGTGCGGCTCGGCGCGCGGCTGCTTGTAACGGCCGTAGCCCCAGAGGTATTGGTCGGGCGACTGGCGGATGGTGCGTTCCATGGATTGGTTGATCTGCACGGTGGCGGTTTCGAGGGAATCGGAGAGCGGCTCGGGCAGCGGCCCGAAATGCACGACGTAGCCGCGGCCGCGCGGCAGGCGTTCGCAGCGCACGAGGATCGGGGTGGCGCCCGTCTGCTGCACGAGGCGCGCGGCCAGCGTCATGGTGTAGGCCGGCTGGCCGAAGAACGGCGCCCACAGGCCCTGCCCCTCGGGCGGCACCTGGTCGGGCAGCAGGCCCACGGCCTCGCCGCGGCGCAGCGCCTTGATCATCTGCCGCACGCCCATGAGCGCCGTGGGCACGGCGCGGATGCCGGGCCGGTCGCGCGCGGTGCGCATCATCTCGGCCAGCCAGGGCTGTCGCGCGGGCCGGTAGAGGATGGTGATGGGCCCGTGCGCGGGGCTCCAGCGCAGCGCGGCCGCCTGCACCGACAGCTCGAAGCAGCCCATGTGCGGCGTAAGGAAGACGATGCCGCGGCCGGCCGCCCAGGCCGCCTCGACGCACTCGCCCCCCTCGATGCGGTAGGGCGGCGCATCGGCGCGCAGCCACAGGCGCGGCAGCTCGGTCACCATGCGCCCCGCATGCCCCACGGCGGCGCGCACGCGCGCGAACGGGTAGCCCGCCTGCGCGGCATTGGCGTTGAAGCGGCGCCGGTAGGTGGGCGAGGCGAGGTAGGCGATCCAGCCCAGCAGCGCACCCAGCGCATGGAGCACGGGCAGCGGCAGGCGGGCGAAGAACTGGAACAGGGCGGGCATCGGAGACAGGTCCGTATCAGTAGAATGGCGCGGTCGCTGAGTTAAACAGAGCAACTTGCAGGGCGACGTTAAACAACTCTGCTAAAGCGTTCGCCAAGGCTCCCCAGGCTGAGGGCAACGCCCAAAATGCCAAAAAAGCACAGGAGTTTATTCAAATGGCGAACGACTTTCTCTTCACGTCGGAATCGGTGTCCGAGGGCCACCCCGACAAGGTGGCGGACCAGATCTCCGACGCCATCCTCGACGCGATCTTCCGCGAAGACCCCCGCAGCCGCGTGGCCGCCGAGACGCTGACCAACACGGGCCTGGTCGTGCTCGCCGGCGAGATCACCACCAACGCGCACGTCGACTACATCCAGGTGGCGCGCGACACCATCAAGCGCATCGGCTACGACAACACCGACTACGGCATCGACTACAAGGGCTGCGCGGTCCTCGTGGCCTACGACAAGCAGTCCAACGACATCGCCCAGGGCGTGGACCACGCGAGCGACGACCACCTCAACACCGGTGCCGGCGACCAGGGCCTGATGTTCGGCTACGCCTGCGACGAGACGCCCGAGCTGATGCCCGCGCCCATCTACTACGCCCACCGCCTCGTGGAGCGCCAGGCCCAGCTGCGCAAGGACGGCCGCCTGCCCTTCCTGCGCCCCGACGCCAAGAGCCAGGTGACCCTGCGCTACGTGGACGGCAAGCCCCACAGCATCGATACCGTGGTGCTCTCCACCCAGCACCATCCCGACCAGTCCGAGACGCCCACCAAGATGAAGGCCAGCTTCATCGAGGCGGTGATCGAGGAGATCATCAAGCCCGTGCTGCCCAAGGAATGGCTGCAGGACACGAAGTACCTCATCAACCCCACGGGCCGCTTCGTCATCGGCGGCCCGCAGGGCGACTGCGGCCTCACGGGCCGCAAGATCATCGTGGACACCTACGGCGGCGCCTGCCCGCACGGCGGCGGCGCCTTCAGCGGCAAGGACCCGACGAAGGTCGACCGCTCGGCCGCCTACGCCGCACGCTACGTGGCCAAGAACATCGTGGCCGCCGGCCTCGCGCGCCAGTGCCAGATCCAGGTGAGCTACGCCATCGGCGTGGCCCGCCCGATCAACGTCACGGTCTACACCGAAGGCACGGGCGTGATCCCCGACGACCGCATCGCCGCACTGGTGCAGGAGCACTTCGACCTGCGCCCCAAGGGCATCATCCAGATGCTCGACCTGCTGCGCCCCATCTACGAGAAGACCGCCGCCTACGGCCACTTCGGCCGCGAAGAACCCGAGTTCACCTGGGAAAAGACGGACAAGGCCCAAGCGCTGCGCGCAGCGGCCGGGCTGTGAGGCCCGGCGCTTGGGTCTAGGCCAAGCCTTGGGCTTTGGGGCGGAGTTCATATCGCGCAGCGATGTGAACGTAGACCACAACGCCACCGCGCTGCGCGCAGCGGCCGGGCTGTGAGGCCCGGCGCTTGGGTCTAGGCCAAGCCTTGGGCTTTGGGGCGGAGTTCATATCGCGCAGCGATGTGAACGCAGACCACAAGGCCACCGCGCTGCGCGCAGCGGCCGGGCTGTAGGCCAGGCCCCAGACCGCCAGGCGGCCCCGAAGCCGCACCCTCGCGCCGTTCCACGGCACACAAAGAAAGCCATCCGCCCTCCCGGCCGATGGCTTTTTCCTTGGCGCAGGCCTGCGCCCCGCAGCGCGGCACCATGGCGCAAAAACGCCCCTGCGCCAGCCGGGCAATCGCTTCGGGTGCGCGCGTGGCACCTGCGGAAGACGCTCCTATCGTCGTTCGATCCCCGGAGCGCCCATGCAAGTCACCCCCCTTTTCCACCGCCCACCGCGCGCGGATACCGCTGCGGAACCCTACCCTGCGCAAAAAGCCGTCCGCTACGATCCGCGGCAGGACGGCACCTCCGTACGCGCCTTCGAGAAATCGGAGCGGGGCAAACAGCTGATGACCCAGTACCGGGCCGGCATCGGCAAGCTGAAAGCCTTTCTGCACGAGCACCCCTCCGCTACCTCGCAGCAGTCCGCGGATGCGCTGGACGTGTTCCGCAGCCGGGTGGAGGCAGGGATCGACGGGCATTTCTCCACGCAAATCGCACGCCTGTACGGCGAAGGCAAGGCGTCGCTGGACGCGCTGTGCGTGGCCATGGCCGACGAAGCCATTCCGCTGTCGACGCGCATGGAGATCATCGAAAACCTCGCCGAAGGGCTGCTGGTCTGCTCCGAAGGCACCACGTCCAACCTGATCATGGCCGTCCAGGACATGAACCTCGCCAAGGGCCTGCACTCCCATGCACGCAAGACCTGGGAGAACATGCTGGACCAGGCCGTGCGCGATTTCAGCCAGTCGAAGCACGGCCGTGTCGAGCACTATGCGGGCAACGAAATCCATTACGTGAACGGCTACCGCAATTTCCTCGCGGACGAATTCAAGGTTGCCGAACGCAGCGACAGCTTCGTCGACCAGCAGGCCGTCAGCAACCATGCCGAAGAAGCCGCAGGGTTCGTGCGGGCCCGCGTCAACCCCGAGCAGTTGGTGAGCCACCTCGCCGAGACCTGCCTGTCGGAAATCCACGAGCACTTCCGGGAGCACCTGGGCCGCCCATTGACGCTGGAGACTGCATTCAAGCTGCGCACCGAATACGAGAACAACGTGGAAGCGGGGCTGCAGAGCCGGTTCGGCCCGATTCCAGGCATGGTCGTCATCTCCGAGCACGAGCCCACCGGCGACGAGGACGCGCCGTACTCCATCGTCATGAACCCGGCACTGCTCATGCGCTCCATCGCGAAGAACATGAAAACGCAGGGGCTGCTGGAAAAGGAGAAATTCGCCGCCATCGACACCGCATCGACCGAGGAAGGCAACCGGAAGATCAAGCAGATCACGGACGGGGCCTTCTACGTCAAAGAGACGACCACCGAAGGCGAGGCCGGCTACCGCGACGTCCGGGTGTCCGATCTGCCTGCGGACGGCGAGTGGTCCTCCGCGCTGCTCATGAATGCGCTCACCGTCACGAAGGATCCCGAAGAACTGCGCAGCCTCGACCCCGAGCGGGTCTGGGCGCTGATCCGCTCGTCGGCGGAGCAAGGCGGCGCTTCATGGCAGGCCACGTTGATGCACCCCGCGCTGCAGCGTTACCGGGCCGCCTCTCCGGCGATCGAATCGTTCCTGGTGAACAAGGCCGTGGAAGAGGTAGACAACCTGCCCGAAGCCGAACGGCCCGCCGCCGTGGCCAAGAGCCTCATGGCCGGCGACACCGCCACCGCCAGCTGGCTGGCCACACTGCCCATGCCCTCATCGTGGGTGGACGCCAACAAGAACACCCTGCTGCACCACGCAGTCGCCGCGGGGGCCGATTCCCTCGTTTCGATGCTCATGACACCGGCGCTGCTCGAGACCACCAACGCCCGGGGCGATACCCCGCTCCTGCATGCCGCACGCTACGGCCGGACCACGACGGTGCACCAGCTTCTGCAGGCCAAGGCCGATATCGGCAAATCCAACCAGAAGGGTGAGACGGCGCTCTACCTCGCCGTGCAGGCAGGCGATGCGGCCTCGGTGGGGGTACTGGTGCAAGCCAGTCTCCAGAATGCCAAGGCCCGCAGCATGCTCAATGCGGCATCTCGGACGGGGCGCACGCCCTTGATGGTCGCCGCGGCTTCCGGCCAGACCGCCATCGTGAAGATGCTGCACAGCGCCGGCGCCAACGTCAATGCCTACAGCAGCGACGGCACCACGGCCCTGCACGAGGCCGCGCGCCACGGCCGCATGGATTGCGCCCGGATGCTCCTGGACGCCCGCGCCGATCCCAAAGCCTTCACGGGAATCCTCCACGGTGGAGTCACGCCGCTCATGGAGGCGCTCGATCGCGGCCATTACGAGATGGCGGCCCTGCTGGCCCCGAAGAGCAACCTCTCACAGCCCGATTGGGACATGAACGGAGCATTGGCGCGCGCAGTGAACCAGAAGAACATGCGCGCTGCCGAGTTCCTGATCGGCGCCGGGGCCAGGGTCAAGGGCTCTTTGATAGGCGCCAACCCGCTGAGAAACGCGGCCATCACGGGCCAACCGGAGATGGTGGACCTGCTGCTGAAGTCCGGCGGAAAGCCGGACGAGGGGGACATCATCGCCGCGGCCGGCCGTGGCCACACGGCCGCGCTCGAACTGCTGCTGGACGCAAATCCCCGGGAATACCTCGTCAGCATTCACCGGAAGCCGTTCCAGGAGGCCGTGAGCAATGGCCACGTCGAGACCGTCGATGCCCTGCTGCGCAGGAACGCCCCGAAAGATCTGCGGTGGAAACCCACCGAAGACGACCACACGAGCCCCGTCGTGTATGCGGCGGCCAACGGGCATGCCGACATGGTCGAACTGCTGCTGCGCCGCAAAATCTGCGGCGTGGAAGACCGCGCCTTCAACGGAGACACGGCGCTGGTGATGGCCGCGGCCAAGGGCCATACTGCCGTGGTGAAGCTGCTACTGCAGGCCGGTGCCCGGGAGGGCCTGGAGCAGGCCCGGAGAATCGCCCGGTCGGAGGGTCACCCGGAAGTGTTGGAATTGCTCGCAGCCTTCCAGAAGACCGAAGGAGCCACGCGTCCTCGGGAACCCCGTACGGGAAGCTGACGCTGGTCATCTGCCCGCCGTTCGCGGTCCGTTGAGTGCCCCATCGCCATTCAGGCACTCGCTTCGGATCCGCGCACGCCCCCGGCATCCGGTGCCTCTACCGTCGGGGCACCAGGAGCTTCCATGCGGATCACCCCCCTCTTTCGTCCGCAAGCGCGCACCGATGCGCCTGCGCAGCCCTACCCCGAACAGACCGCCGTACGCTACGAACGCCGACGCGACGGATCTTCCGTGCGCGCCTTCGAGAAATCGGCGCGCGGCAAGCAGCTCATCCAGCAGTACCGGACCGGTATCGAGACGCTCCAGCGTTTCCTCCGCGACAACCATCCGTCCCCGGCCAGGGCACAGCAGGCCGCCCACGCCCTGGACACGTTCCACCAACGCGTGCGCGAGGGTGCCGACGGGTTTTTCTCCGGCCACGTGACGCGTCTCTATGGCGAGGGCAAGGCGTCGCTGGACACCCTGTGCGTGGCCATCACCGACGAAGCGACGCCGCTGTCGACCCGCATCGACATCCTCGAGAACCTGGCGGAGGGGCTGCAGGTCTGCTCCGAGGGCAGCCTCGCCAACCTGGTCATGGCCGTGCAGGAACTGACCCTGAACAAGGGGCTGCACACCCACGCCCAGAAGGTCTGGGAAGGCATGCTGGACCAGGCCTTGCGGGACTTCAGCCAGGCTCGGCACGGCGACAGCGAGCATTACGAGATCAACGAGATCCACTATGTGAACGGCTACCGCAATCTGCTGGCGAAGAAGTTCCAGGTCGCCGGGCGCGATGACCAGTTCGTCGACAGGCCGACCGTCAACGCCCATGCGGCCGACGCGCTGGCTTTCGCCGAGGCGCGCGTGGCGCCCGACGCTTTGGTGCGCAACCTGGCCGAAGAGTGCCTGGCCGAACTGCAGGAGCACTTCCGGCCGCACCTGGGCTGCGCGCTGACGGAGGAGACGGCCTACCGGCTGCATGCCGAATACCGCGACCACCTCGAAACCGGCCTGCAGAGCCGCTTCGGACCGATCCCGGCCGCTGTCGTCATCTCCGGGCACGAGCCCACCGGCAGCGAAGAGGCGCCCTATTCGGTCATCGCGGACCCTGCGCTGCTCATGCGCACCATCGCGAAGAACATGAAGACGCAGGGGCTGATCGAGAAGGAAAAGTGCGCCGTCATCGACACTTCGAAGACGCAGGACGGCATGCGCAGGATCAAGCGGATCGGCACAGGCGACTTCTACGTGAAGGAAACGACCCGTGCCGGCGATGTCGGTTATCGCAGCGTGCGGGTGCCCGATCTTCCCCCGGCGGCCGAGTGGTCGTCCGAACTGCTGATGCACGCCCTCGCCGCCACGAAAGACCCCGAGGAACTGCGCGGCCTCGACCCTGCGAGGGTCTGGCCCCTCATCCGCTCGGCGGCATCCGCCAGCGGCACCCCGTGGCAGGCGGCGCTCATGCATCCCGCGCTGCAGCGCTACCGCGCCTCGTCGCCATCCATCGAATCGGCCCTGGCAGGCATGGCCGTGGAAGAGGTCGAGAAGCTCGCGGAGGAAGACCGCCCCGCAGCCGTCGCTCAGAGCCTGGCGGCCGGCGACGCGGCCACCGCCAGCTGGCTGGTCGGCCTGCCCATGCCCGCGTCATGGAAGGATGCGGACGGCAACACCCTGCTGCACCACGCTGCCGCCGCAGGGGCCAATGCCGTGGTGTCGTTGCTGACGACGCCGGCCCTGCTGCAGTCCACCAACGCACGGGGCGATACCCCGCTGCTGCAGGCGGCGCGGCATGGACGCACCCAGACGGTCAGCCATCTCCTGGGGGCCGGAGCGGCCCTCGGCACCCGCAATCGCCAGGGCGAAACGGTCCTGTACCTGGCGGCGCAGGCGGGCGACGTGGCATCGGTAGGCATCCTGGTACAGACGCTCACCCAGAACCGCAAAGACCGCGGCGCGCTGGACACGGCATCGAACACCGGCCGGACGCCGCTGATGGCCGCGGCGGCCAACGGGCAGGAGGCCATCGTGAAAATGCTGCGGTCCGCCGGCGCGAACGTCGCAGTGGCAAGTCACGACGGAACCACCGCATTGCACGAGGCCGCCCGAAAGGGCCGCGTGGGCATTGCCCGACTGCTGATGCCCGCACGCCAGGGTTACCTGGGCAGCCTGCGCCCGAGGACCGACCGCGCCAACCCCGATGCACACACGATCGATCGCACCACGCCGCTCATGGAGGCGGTCCGGCATGCGCAGTACGAGATGGCGGCCTTCCTCGCCCCGATCAGCGACCTGTCGCGCACGGATGCATCGGAGCGGTGCCCCCTCATGCAGGCGATCGCACGGCAGGATGTCCGGATGGCGAAAGTCCTGATCGCGGCCCAGGCCGACGTACTGCGGGAGCAGCCCGATGGAACCACGCCCCTCATGCAATCGGCAAAGACGGGGAACACGGAGATGATGGCGCTGCTGCTGCAGTCCGGCGCGAAGGTGAATGCGCTCACCAAGACGGAAAACTCCGCGCTCGGCATCGCGGCGAAGCGCGGCCATGCGGAGGCCGTTCGGCTGCTGCTGGCCGCGGGGGCGAAGCCGGATGCCGGCAACGACCGGGAGTTGACGCCCCTCATGTACGCGGCCCGCGAAGGCCATACCGACGTCCTGAGGGTTCTGCTGGCCCGGGAGGACGTCGAAGAACTCGACTGGAGTTCCGAATACGACGAGTCGGCACTGATGCTGGCCGCCATGTCGGGGCATGCCGACGCGGTGCAACTGCTGCTGGATGCGGGTGCGCGCACCGGCCTGAAGCGTTCGCTGGGGATCGCCGGGGAAGCGAGGGACTACGCTGTGTTGAACGTGCTGGAGCGGGCGCAGAGGGCCGACCGCGCCCCGCGGCGGGCCGCGCCCTGAGCGCTGGCCGGCGGCCGACGAGGCCATGAAGGCACGGCGCGGCGCAGGGCATCCCGGCGCACCTTTTCCTACACGCGGAGCCATGGCCTGCTGACGGCCGCGGCGCGGCGGCGCCGGGAAGATGCACCCATTCCCCACCACACCACCGGAGCCTTCGCCATGCTGAAGTACGCCATCATCTTCGCCATCGTTTCCCTCATCGCCGGCGCGCTCGGCTTCACCGGCGTTGCCGCGGGCGCCGCCGGCATCGCCAAGATCCTGTTCTTCCTGTTCCTCGTGGTCGCCATCGTCTTCGTGGTGCTCGCAGTCCTGGGGGTGGGAGCGGCACGGAGGGTGATGAAGTAACGGCCCGCGGCGGCACCCCACCGGCCGCTTGGCGTCCGCACTGCATCGCACGCCCATGCCCGGGCCGGCGGCCACCTCGCGGTGGCACTGCCGGCCCGGGCATGGGCGTTTTGCCGCCTGCGGCCACGCAGCCCCTTCCGCCCCCACCGGCCCCAAACCTCTCCTGCGGGCATGCAGAGCCGCAGGCCGCCGGGTCCTGCTCCCATGGCATGCAGGCGGTCACCGGGCGCGTTAGTTAGTTGCATTAATAAACTAACTGTCTACAATCGCGTCAACGCCTTTCTTCCATCGTCCTGAACGGAGCCGTCCATGACCCACCCATCCGCTGCCCTCCATCTGCTGGCCATCGACCCGCAGAACGATTTCTGCGATCTGCCGGCCGCGTGGTGCCCGGCCGATCCCCTCTCCGGCCAGCGCCTCGCGCCCTCGCTGCCCGTGGCCGGGGCGCATGGCGACCTGCAGCGGCTGGCGGCGTTCGTGCGCCGCGTGGCACCGCAGCTCGGCGCGGTGACGGTCACGCTCGATTCGCACCAGCGCCACGACGTGGCGCACCCGCTCTTCTGGCAGGCGCGCGGCGGCGCGGACGTGGCGCCGTTCACCCCCATCGCCGCCGCGCAGGTGCGCGCCGGCGACTTCGCACCGCGCGACGCCACCGCCCTGCCGCGCGTGCTGGCCTACCTGGACGCGCTGGAGGCGCAGGGGCGCTACACGCTCATGGTCTGGCCCGTGCATTGCGAGATCGGCAGCTGGGGCCACGGCGTGCATGCCGACCTGCTGGACGCCTGCGCGCAGTGGCAGGCTGTGCAGGGGCAGGCCGTGCATGCGGTGTTCAAGGGCATGAACCCCTGGACCGAGCACTACAGCGCCATCGAGGCCGAGGTGCCCGATCCGCAGGACCCGGGCACCGCGCTCAACGTGCCGCTGCTGCAGCGCCTGGGCACTGCGGAGCGCCTGGTGATCGCGGGCGAGGCCAGCAGCCACTGCGTGCGCGCCACCACCGAGCACATCGTGCAGCACCTGCCGCGCCTGCAGCCGGGCTGGACGCCCTCGCGCGTGGTGCTGCTCACCGACTGCATGAGCCCGGTGCGCGGCTTCGAGGCGCAGCACGGCGCTTTCCTGGACACGGTGCGCGCGCAGGGCGTGCAGCTCGCGCAGTCCACAGAATTTTTGGCCTGATGCCGCCGTATCCATTGAATTGTTTGCTATCTTTATAGGAGCAGACCGCATGACCCCGATCATCCAGAGCCTGCTGGACACCGACCTCTACAAGTTCACCATGTGGCAGGCGCTGCTGCACCGGCACCCGCAGACCCAGGCCGAGTACCGCTTCGTCTGCCGCAACACGCCGGCCTTCCCGCTCGCCGAACTGCTGCCCGAGGTGAACGCCGAACTCGACGCGCTCTGTGCGCTGCGCTTCACGCCCGCCGAGCTGGAGTACCTGGCCGGGCTGCGCTACATCAAGAGCGATTTCGTCGATTTCCTGCGCATCTTCCAGTTCCAGCGCGCCTTCATCGAGGCGCGGGCCGAGGGGCCGGTGCTGTCGATCGTCGCGCGCGGGCCGCAGGTGCACGTGATGGGCTTCGAGATTTTCGTGCTGGCCATCGTGAACGAGCTGTATTTCCGCCGGCTCGGCCGCGCAGAAGAAGCCCTGGCCGAAGGCCGCCGCCGCCTGGCCGCGAAGATCGCCCGCGTGCAGCAGCTCGCCGCCGAGGCGCCGCGCGCGCACCCGTTCGAGATGTTCGACTTCGGCGTGCGCCGCCGCTGGGGGCGCGACTGGCACCGCGAGGTGGTGCAGTCCTTCGCCGCCCAGGTGCCGCAGTGGTTCAAGGGCACGTCGAACGTGCGCCTCGCGCTGGACCTGCGGATCGTGCCCATCGGCACCATGGCGCACGAATACCTGCAGACCTACCAGGCGCTCGGCGTGCGGCTGCGCGATTTCCAGAAGGCCGCGCTGGAGGACTGGGTGCAGGAGTACCGCGGCGACCTCGGCATCGCGCTCACCGACACCGTGGGCATGGACGCGTTCCTGGCCGACTTCGACCTCTACTTCGCCAAGCTCTTCGACGGCCTGCGGCACGACTCGGGCGACCCCGTCGCCTGGGGCGAGAAGGCGCTGGCGCACTACGCGCGGCTGCGCATCGACGCGCACGGCAAGCGGCTCGTGTTCTCCGACGGGCTGGACGTGGACCGCGCGCTCGCCCTCTACCGCCACTTCGGCGACCGCGTGCAGCTGGGCTTCGGCATCGGCACGCAGCTCAGCAACGACATGGGCCCCACGCCGCTCAACATCGTCATGAAGATCGTGCGCGCGAATGGCCAGCCGGTCGCGAAGCTGTCCGACAGCCCGGGCAAGACGCTGTGCGACGATGAAACCTACCTGGCCTACCTGCGGCAGGTGTTCGGCCTGCCGACCGGCGCCTGAGGCCACTGCGCCGCTGCCGTCTCCCCCCTCTCTCTTCCTCTTCCACAGCCAAGGAACCGACATGCTCCGAATCACCCTTGCCCAGCTCAACTTCACCGTGGGCGACATCGAAGGCAACGTGCAGCGCATGGTGGACGCGGCGCAGCGCGCCGCGCAGGCCGGGTCCGACCTGGTGGTGTTCACCGAACTCGCGCTGTGCGGCTACTACCCCGGCGACCTGCTCGAGGAGCCCGGCTTCATGGAGCGCGTGGACGCCGGCATCGCGGCGCTGCAGGAGGCCTCGCGCGGCACGCCGGGCCTGCACTGGGTGGTGGGCACGCCCACGCGCGCCCAGGGCCCCGGCAAGCGCCTGCACAACAGCCTGCTGGTGCTGCAGGGCGGTGAGGTGCGGATCACCTATGCCAAGCAGCTGCTGCCCACCTACAACATCTTCGACGAGCGCCGCCACTTCGAGCCCGGCCCCGACGTGGCGCGCGTGCTGCGCATCGGCCACGCGCAGATCGGCTTCCTGGTCTGCGAGGACGGCTGGAACGACACCGTGGCCGACTACGCCACCAACCCCTTCCAGCGCGTGGCCGACGCGGCGCCCGACCTCGTGGTGAGCATCAACGCGAGCCCCAGCCACATCGGCAAGCGCGAGGTGCGCCACCAGGTGTTCGGCGATGCGGCGCGGCGCCACGGCCTGCCCGTGGTCTATGTGAACCAGGTGGGCGGGCAGGACCAGATCGTCTACGACGGCGCCTCGTTCGCGGTGGAGCCCGAGGGCGGCGTGGTGTTCGAGGCGCCGCGCTTCGCCGAGGACGTGCGCACGCTGCGGCTCGAAGACGGCCGCTTCCTCGCCGAGGACGGCGCCGCGCTGCCGCCGGTGCCCGCCGAGGGGCTGCCCACGATGGATTTCTACCGCCAGCAGATCGTGCTCGGGCTGCGCGACTATGCGCGGCGCTGCGGCTTCCGGCAGGTGGTGGTGGGCAGCTCGGGCGGCATCGACAGCGCACTCACGCTGGCCCTTGCCGCCGAAGCCATGGGCCCGGAGAACGTGGTGGCCGTGACCATGCCCTCGCGCTTCTCGTCGAGCGGCTCGGTGGACGATTCGGTGCGGCTGTGCGAGAACCTGGGCATCCGGCTGCACACACACCCCATCGCGGACCTCGTGGCGGGCTATGCCGCGCAGTTCGGCGAGAGCTTCGGCCAGCCGCTCGCAGGCCTGCCGCTGGAGAACCTGCAGGCGCGCATCCGCGGCACCATCCTGATGGAATACTCCAACGCCTTCGGCCACCTGCTGCTCACCACGGGCAACAAGTCGGAGATCTCGGTGGGCTACTGCACGCTCTACGGCGACACCAACGGCGGCCTGGGCCTGCTGGGCGACCTCTACAAGACGGAGGTGTTCGAGCTGTCGCGCCACGTCAATGCGCATGCCGGGCGCGAGCTGATCCCGCAGGCCATCATCGACAAGGAGCCCTCGGCCGAGCTGGCCCCGGGCCAGCGCGACGTGGACAGCCTGCCGCCCTACCCGGTGCTGGACCAGGTGCTCAAGCTCATCATCGAGGGCGAAGGCCTCTCGCACGCCGAGTACGAGGCAGCGCGCGCGTTCTCGGTGCAACTGCAGCACGACGAGGCCGGCCGCGCGCTGGTGCACCGCGTGCGCCAGATGATCGCGCGCAACGAGTACAAGCGCCGCCAGGCGCCGCCCATCCTGCGCGTGCGCGCCAAGGCGTTCGGCAACGGCCGGCAGATGCCGATCGCGGCGAAGTACGTCTGATCCGCAGCGCAATTGCTACTTATTTGATAGCAAACTATTCAATGAATCCGGCGACATCGGGCCATTCCGATGCTTACCCCCCAAACGCGGCAGGCCCGGGCCGCCGCACCGCGGGGCCCGCCGCCGGCAAGAAGGCTACATTTCCCGCAGTCCCGCGCGCACCGTGCCGCCTCTCCGGGCGGCGCATGACGGCCGCCCACCCTCGCACCCGCCATCCATGTACGACACCGCCATCCTCATCGGGCGCTTCGAGCCCGTCCACAACGGCCACCTGGCCCTGCTGCGCCGCGCGCTGGACAGCGCGCACAGCGCCATCGTCATCATGGGCTCGGCCTGGCAGGCGCGCTCGCCCAAGAACCCGTTCACCTGGCAGGAGCGCGAGGCCATGCTGCGCAACGCGCTGCCCGAGGCCGACCGCGCGCGCCTCACCGTGCTGCCCGTGCGCGACCACTACAACGAACTCGCCTGGGTCGCCGCGGTGTTGCAGACGGTGTCGCGCCACACGCCGCCCGATGCGCGCATCGGCCTCGTGGGCCACTTCAAGGACGCCACCAGCAGCTACCTGCGCGCCTTCCCGGGCTGGCAGCTGATCCCCATGGAGCGCCAGGGCAGCATCGATGCCACCGCCATCCGCGACGCGGTCTTCGGCGCCACGCCGGACACGCTGCTCACGGCCCTCCGGCCCCTGGCCGCGCAGATGCCGGACAGCACGCTCGACTTCCTGCGCGCTTTCTCGGCGGGCCCGCACCATGCGGCGCTGCAGGAGGAATGGCGCATGCTGCGCGGCTACCGCGAGGCCTGGGCCCAGGCGCCCTATCCGCCCGTGTTCGTCACCGTGGACGCCGTGCTGCGCTGCCAGGACCACGTGCTGCTCATCCGCCGCGCACACGCGCCCGGCAAGGGCCAGCTCGCCGCGCCGGGCGGCTTCATCGAGCAGCGCGAGACCGTGTGGCAGTCGTGCCTGCGCGAACTGGCCGAGGAAACGCACTGCGAACTGCCCGAGGCCCGCATGCGCGCCGCCCTGCGCGAAGTGGCCGTGTTCGACCACCCGGACCGCAGCCAGCGCGGCCGCACCATCACGCACGCCCACTACTTCGACCTGGGCAGCGACGCTTTTCCCGCCGTGCGCGCGGACGACGACGCGGCGCAGGTGGAGTGGCTGCCGATCGCGGCGCTCGCCGCGCTGGAGGAAGCGTTCTTCGAGGACCACTTCCATATGCTGGACCACTTCCTCGGGATCACGAACCGTGTCCCATTGCGTTGACAGCAACACGCACCTCACTTGCTAACCCTATGCTGATCAAAAGTCTGAAACTCACCAGCTTCCTGAGTTATGGCCCGGAGAGCGAAGCCACCGAACTTAGTCCGCTCAATATCCTCATCGGACCGAACGGCTCGGGGAAATCCAATTTTCTTGAGGCTATCTCTCTACTGCAGGCCACCCCAGGGAGAATTACTGAGCCGATCCGCGACGGCGGCGGCATACAGGACTGGCTGCATAAGTCAGAAGGCAAAGCGGCACGACAAGACGCACGCATAGAAGCACGGCTGACCAATGTCGCGAGCAAAGCAGACCTGCGTTACGGCCTGGCATTGAACCAAGAGGCCGGACGCCTCAATGTCCAAGACGAATTTTTGGAGTATGCGCAAGCCCGAGCAGGTGAGGAGCAGCCTTATTTCTTCTACCGGTGGAACGAGGGCCGGCCTGTCTTGAATGCGCGTGATTGGGGTGAGCGCAAGCTCATGCGGGAAACCATCAAGCCGGATCAATCCATCCTCGCGCAGAAAAGGGATGCGGATCTTTATCCAGAAATGACATGGCTGGCGGATCAATTCGATGCCATCCGCCTGTACCGGGAATGGACCTTCGGGCGATATTCGGCGCCCCGCCTGCAGCAAAAAACCGATCTGCCCAGCGACCGGCTGGAGCAGGATTGCTCGAATCTTGCCCTGGTGATCAACCGCCTGAAAATGCAGCGGCCGGCATGGAAGCAGTTCATCGAAGGTCTGCAATTGGTCTACGAAGGCATTGAGGACGTGCATGTCCAAATCGATGGAGGCGCTGCACAAATCTTCCTGATCGAGGGCGCTGGGCCGATACCCGCCACCCGCCTGTCCGACGGAACCTTGCGGTACCTCGCCCTGCTCGCGTTGCTTTGCGACCCTGCACCGCCCCCGCTCGTCGTACTGGAGGAACCTGAACTCGGACTTCACCCGGACATGCTTGCGCCGCTCGCACGCCTGCTGTCGGAAGCCAGTACACGAGCCCAATGGATCGTGACCACCCATGCACCTGCCTTCATGGATGTGTTTTCCGAACACCCTGAAGCCATTCTCGTGTGCGAACGCGATCCCGAGGGGTCACGCATCGAACGACTAGACCCGGACTACTTGGCGCCCTGGCTGGAGAAATACCGCCTCGGCGAACTATGGACAAGCGGCCAGATCGGAGGCACGCGGTGGTAGAGAAGCGCATCAAGAACGATGTCTTCGTTTATGCCGAAGGTGGCGGCAGCGGGACCGGTAGCTCTGCACTGCAAAGAGAGTTCGCGCAGGCGTTCGCGGTGTTTCTCTCGAAGACCGACCTTGGCACCACCCGCAGGCCACGCATGGTGGCCTGCGGCGGCAGAGAGCAAGCTTTCGACCGCTTCTGCACAGCAGTCAAGCAGGGACAAAACGCCCTGCTGCTGGTAGATAGCGAGAGCCTGGTTGCTGCCCAACATGAGCCGCCGGCTGTCGCGGGCTACAAGCCGTGGAGCCATCTGGCCGCTCAGGCTGGTTGGAATCAGCCGGGGCCTGCAACGGACGCGGACGCCCACTTCATGGTGCCTTGTATGGAAAACTGGTTCCTGGCGGACTGGAAAGCCGTGGCGAGCTTCTTCGGCCATGGCTTCAAGGCAGCAGCCCGACCGACCAGTGCGATCGAAAAGACCGACAAGACCGCTGTGTACACGGCTCTGGAGGCGGCCACGGCAGCTTGCCGGACAAAGCTTCCCTACGGCAAAGGAGCCCATTCTTTCAAGCTGCTGGCGCTGGTCGATCCGGCCCTCGTGGAAACCGCATCGCCTTGGGCCAAGAGATTTCTCGACGAACTGCGAAAGCGCAAGCGTTGATGTAAGGCGCGCGTTGGCCAGGTTGGAAAGGGGTCTTTTTCGAGGACCACTTCCTCGGGATCACGCGCGAGGACCCGGCGGCGCGCTGAACCGCCCGGCGCAGCCCGCAGGCGGGCTGCCGGGGCCCGGCAAGGTTCAGCGCGGCAGCGCGGGCAGGCCCTGTGCGGCGTCGTCCACGCGGAACTTGTCGACCGTGTGGGAGAGCGCCTGGGCCTGCTGGCTGAGCGACTGGGCCGCGGCCAGGGCCTGCTCCACGAGGGCTGCGTTCTGCTGCGTGCCCTGGTCCATCTGCGAGACGGCCTGGTTGACCTGCGCGATGCCGGCGCTCTGCTCCGCGCTCGCAGCGCTGATCTCGGCCACCATCGCCGTCACGCGCTGCACGCCGTCGACGATCTCCTGCATCGTCGCCCCGGCCTGGTGGACCAGTTGGGTGCCTGCGCCGACCTTGGCCACGGAGTCGTCGATCAGTCCCTTGACCTCCTTGGCGGCAGCCGCCGAGCGACCGGCCAAGCTGCGCACCTCGTTGGCCACCACCGCGAAGCCGCGGCCCTGCTCGCCGGCGCGCGCGGCCTCCACGGCCGCGTTCAGCGCCAGGATGTTGGTCTGGAACGCGATGCCGTCGATCACGCCGATGATGTCCACGATCTTGCGCGAGGACGCATCGATGGAGCCCATGGTGTCGACCACCTGGCCCACCATGGTGCCGCCGCGCACCGCCACGCCGGACGCCGCCACGGCCAGCTCGTTCGCAAGGCGGGCGTTCTGCGCGTTCTGCTCCACGGTGGAGGTCAGCTCCTCCATCGATGCGGCCGTCTGCTGCAGCGCGCTGGCCTGCGATTCCGTGCGCGACGAGAGATCGCCATTGCCCGACGCGATCTCCGCGGAGGCGGTGGTGATGGAACCGGTGCTTTCGCGCACCTGCCGCACCAGGGCGGACAGGTTGTCTCGCATGACCTGGATGGCATGCAGGATGCTCGTCCGATCGCCGGGCCGGGTCTGCACATCCACGGCCAGGTTGCCCTCCGCGATCTGCCGCACCACCTCGGCGGCGTACTGCGGCTCTCCGCCCAGTTGCCGCACCAGCGTGCGCAACATGTCCCAGGCCAGCACGGCGACGACCAGCATCAGCGCCGAGCCGATCCCCAGCAGGATGGCCGCGTTGTGCCAGAACGCCTTCTCGATGTCGTCGATGTAATCGCCGAAGCCGATGATCCAGTCCCAGGGCTCGAACTTGACGATCGCGTAGAGCTTCTCCACCTCTTCCTTGGCCCCCGGGCGGGTTCCCTTGGCCACGACGGTGCCGATGGTCTTGCCCTGCAGCGCCGCGCGGTAGCGCTCGCCCGCGGCTCTGCCCACGTTGGCATCGACGATGCCGATGCGCTTGGGGTTGGGGTGCACGAGGTTCACGTCGTCGGTGTAGCCCCGCACGAAGAAGTACAGGTCGCCCTTGTGGAAGCTGCCGATGGCCTGCTTGGCCGCCTTCATGGCATCTTCATGGGACAGCTGGCCCGCCTTCTCCTGGTCGTAGGCTTTCTGCGCGGCCGCATGCGCCAGTGTCACCAGGGTCGAGAGCTGGGACGTGCGCTCCCGCACCATGGTCTCGTACTGCGTGGTCAGTGCCACCGCAGAAAGAACGAGCAATCCCAGCAGCGTGGCACCGCACAGCAGCAGGATCCGGGTCCGCAATTTCATTTCATTCCCAAGGCAAAGTCATCGACTCGTAACAATACGTCATGTCCGAGCGACAAACCAAGCCTTGGAGCGAGCTTCCGCTGGGGGGAACTCTGCAGTGGCGGAACCGGGCGGAGGGAAGACGGCGCCCGGCCCGCCGGGCCTCAGCGCGACAGCGCGTCCGCCGTCGCGGTATCGAGCCGGCCCGTCACGGGCAGGCCCTTGTCCTTCTGGTAGGTGCGCAGCGCGTTGGCCGTCTTCGGGCCCAGGCCGCCGTCCGGCGCGCCCACGTCGTAGCCCAGCGCGTTGAGCCGCGACTGCGCCTCGCGCACCGACATCGCCGTGCCGGCCTTCGTCTGCGACGGCGCCGCGGCGCCGTCCACGCCCAGCCGGCCGCCGCCGCCCAGGCCCTGGCCGCGCACGCTCTGCGCCTTGTAGTTGCGCAGCGCCACCACCATCTGGTTGTAGGCGTCCATGAACGCGGCCGTGAGGACCTTGCCCTGCGAGGTGTTCTGGTAGCCGCCCATGGCGCCGCCGGCCGAGCCGCCGAACAGGCCGCCGAAGCCCGCGAAGTCGCTCTTGGAGGCACTGCCCTCCGACACCGACACCTGCACGCCCGAGCGGTTGTCCACCAGCGTCAGCATGGCGCTCGCCTCACGGGTCTTGAGCGAGCTGCCCAACGCGCCGATGGCGCGGCCGCTGCCGCCGCCGACCAGCGCACCCAGCGCGCCGCCGATGCCGCCCGCGTCGCTGTTGGAGAAGATGATCTCGGGCGACATCGCATAGTCCGACGCCACCATCTGGCCCTGGCCGAAGTTGCTGCCGCCGCGCATCTCGCCCGACTGCATGATCGCGCGCTCGCGGTTCATGGCGCCCATGCCCGCGGCGCTGCGCTCCACCACCACGAAGCAGTTGGACTGCTGCACCAGCAGGCGCAGCAGGTTCGCCGTGGGCGGCAGACGGTATTCGTTGCGCAGGATGGTGTACCAGCCCGCCTGCTGGTTCTCCACCAGCGAGACCGTGCCCAGCGGGGAGGCGCAGCGCTCCAGCTGCGAGCTGGCGTTGGCCGAGGCCTCGCCGGCGGCGGCACCGGTGGCCACGGTCTTCGATTCCGCGCTGCCCATGCGCATGTTGGTGGTTTCGCAGCCCGACAGCAGCACGGCGGCCAGCGCGGCGCAGGCCACGGCTGCGGAGCGGGAGGGCAGGAAGGACGGGGCCGTCGAGGAAGAAGATGGCAGGTTCATGGAAGTACGGGCGAAGAAACGCATGGCAAAGCGGATGACGTTAGGCGGGCAGGCGGCTTCCGGCAACCCGACCATGGTGGGGGCGCTGTAACTCCCCGCTCTCCGGAACGCAGCCACCCGGTTGGGCATGCTTTAGCCTCCATGCCGCCGGATCCATTCGATAGTTTGCTATTTATTTGATAGCGATCAGGTGCCTGCGCGTTCCAGCATGGCGTGCAGCAGCACGTTGCAGCCGGCGGTGATGTGCGCGGGCTGCGCATCCTCGATCTCGTTGTGGCTGATGCCGTCCTTGCAGGGGATGAAGACCATTCCCGCCGGGGCCAGCCGCGCCATGTAGACGGCGTCGTGCCCCGCGCCGGACACCACGGGCATGTGCGAGTAGCCCAGTTGCGCGGCGGCGCGCTCGACCGCATGCACGCATTCGGCGTGGAAGGGCTGCGCGGGGTAGGCGGAGACGGGCTCGATGGATATCTCCAGCCCGGTCTCGGCGGCCAGGCGTGCGGCCACGGCGCGGATGTCGGCGTCCATGCGTTCGCAGTCGGCATCGGTGGCGTTGCGCAGGTCGATGCTGAACTTCACCTGCCCCGGGATCACGTTGCGGCTGTTGGGGTGCACGTGCACCATGCCCACCGTGCCGCGGCCGTGGGGCGGGTGGCGGTGCGCGCAGGCCACCACTTCCTGCATGAGGCGCGTGGCCACCTGCAGCGCGTCGCGGCGCAGCGCCATGGGCGTGGGGCCGGCATGCGCCTCCATGCCGGTCACGGTGCAGTCGTACCAGCGGATGCCGAGCACGCCCGTCACCACGCCGATGGTCTTGCCGTTGTCCTCCAGCACCGGGCCCTGCTCGATGTGGGTCTCGAAGTAGGCGCCGATGGGGTGGTCGCCGGGCTCCTGGTCGCCCACGTAGCCGATGCGCTCCAGCTCGCCCTTCACGGTCTTGCCCTCGGTGTCGGTGGCGGCGTAGGCGTGCTCCAGCGTGAAGGCCCGGGCGAACACGCCCGAGCCCATCATCACGGGCACGAAGCGCGAGCCTTCCTCGTTGGTCCAGAAGGCGACCTCGATGGGCGCCTCGGTCTCGATGCCGTGGTCGTTGAGCGTGCGCACCACCTCGATGCCGGCCAGCACGCCGTAGTTGCCGTCGAACTTGCCGCCCGTGGGCTGCGTGTCGATGTGGCTGCCGGTCATGATGGGCGGCAGGCGGTCGTCGCGGCCCGGGCGGCGCATGAAGACGTTGCCGATCCTGTCGATGGTGACGGACATGCCCGCCGCGCGCGCCCAGCCCGTGACGAGGTCGCGGCCCTGCCGGTCCAGGTCGGTGAGCGTGAGGCGGCACACGCCGCCCTTGGGCGTGGCGCCGATCCGCGCCAGCTCCATGAGCGAATCCCAGAGGCGTTCGCCGTTGACGCGCAGCGCGGCGATGTCGGTGGCGGTGCTGGTGGTTTTGGTGTCCATGGTGGAGGCTCCGGTGGTTCAGTGGGTGCGTTGGACGGCGGTGGGCGCGAGGTCCTGGGCGCGCCGGCCCGCCGCCTGGAACTGCGGGCCGAAGGCCGGCCGCGGGACGTACCGGCCCTTGCCCGGCTCCGCGCGCAGGTCGCCCTCGGCGAAAACGATGCGGCCCTGGCTCACGGTGTGGCTCGGGATGCCGCGCACGGTGCGCCCCTCGAAGATGTTGAAGTCGCCCTTGCTGTGCTGCGTCTTCGCCGAGAAGGTCTTGCTGCCCTCCGGGTCCCAGAGCACCAGGTCGGCGTCGGCGCCCGCGCCCACGAAACCCTTGCGCGGGTAGATGTTGAACAGCCTGGCCGCGTTGGCCGACGTGATCGCCACGAACTCGCTGGGCGTGAGCCGGCCGGTGTTCACGCCGCCGTCCCAGATTGCGGCCATGCGCTCTTCCACGCCGCCCGTGCCGTTGGGGATCCTGGCGAAGTTGTCGCGGCCCATGGCCTTCTGCGCGGCGCAGAAGGTGCAGTGGTCGGTGGCGGTGGTGTGCAACTGGCCCGACTGCAGGCCGCGCCACAGCGCCTCCTGGTGGCCGCCCGCGCGCGCGCGGAACGGCGGGCTCATCACGTGGGCGGCGGCGGTGGCGAAATCCGGGTCGCGGTAGACGCTGTCGTCCACCAGCAGGTGGCCCGCCAGCACCTCGCCGAACACGCGCTGGCCGCGCGAGCGCGCACGCGCGATGGCCTCGGCCGCCTCGGCGCAGCTCACGTGCACCACGTAGATCGGCACCCCCAGCACGTCGGCGATGGCGATGGCGCGCTGGGCCGCCTCGGCCTCCACCATGGGCGGGCGCGCGAGCGGGTGGCCCTCGGGGCCGGTGATGCCCATCCTGGCCACCTCCTGCTGCAGCAGGTAGACCAGTTCGCCGTTCTCGGCATGCACCGTGGGCATGGCGCCCAGCTCCAGCGCGCGCCTGAAGCTGTTCACCAGCGTCTCGTCGTCGCACATGATGGCGTTCTTGTAGGCCATGAAATGCTTGAAGCTGTTGATGCCTTCCTCGCGCACGAGCGTGCCCATGTCGGCATGCACCTGCTCGCTCCACCAGGTGACCGCCACGTGGAAGGAATAGTCGGCCGCGGATTTCTCGGCCCAGCCGCGCCATTTGCGGTAGGCGTCCATCAGCGGCTCCTGCGGATCGGGGATCACGAAGTCGATGATGGTGGTGGTGCCGCCGGCCAGCCCCGCGGCAGTGCCGGTGAAGAAATCGTCCATGGTCACGGTGCCCATGAACGGCAGCTGCATGTGGGTGTGCGGGTCGATGCCGCCGGGCAGCACGTAGCGGCCCGAGGCGTCGAGCGTCTCGGTGCCGGAGGGCGCCTGGCCGGCCACGTCGGCGCCCACGGCCGCGATGCGGCCGTCCACGCAGAGCACGTCGGCGCGCTCCTCGCGGTCGGCGTTCACCACCGTGCCGCCACGGATCAGAAGGGAGGGTGCACTCATCGTCGTTCTCCTTGAAGGGATGGGCGCCGTCAGGCGCGGCGCAGCGGTGCGCGGGCCGGCGCGCCGCTGCGCGCCATCCCGAGCCGGTAGACCACGCCCGCGATGGCAAGGCCCACGAACCAGGCGTACGCATAGATCTGCTTGAACACGTCGCCCACGCCGGGGAAGCTGGCGGGGAAGGCCGCATTCAGGAAGCCGGGGATGTTGGGTGCCACGCCCAGCGCGAACGCGGCCACGGCCACGCCGTTCCACCCGCGCGTGTAGGCATACGGGCCCTCGTCCGCATAGAGCGCCGGCACGTCGAGCTGCGTGCGGCGCACGAGGTAGTAGTCCACCATCAGGATGCCCGCCACGGGCCCGAGCAGCGCCGAGTAGCCGATGAGCCACGTGAAGATGTAGCCCTGGGTGGATTCGAGGATCTTCCACGGCATCATCGCGATGGCGATGCCCACGGTGATGTAGCCGCCCGTGCGGTAGCTGATGCGCGCGGGGTCCAGCGCCGAGAAGTCGTAGGCCGGGCCCACGAGGTTGGCCGCGAGGTTCACGCTCACCGTGTCCACCAGCAGGATGATGAGCGCCACCAGCACGGCCGCGCCGGTCATGCGGCTGGCCAGGTCCACGGGGTCCCAGAGCGCCTTGCCGTAGATCACCACCGTGGCCGAGGTGACGAACACCGCCAGCGCCGCCAGCAGGCCCATGGGCACCGGCAGGCCGATGGCCTGGCCCACCACCTGGTCGCGCTGCGACTTCGCGAACCGCGTGAAGTCGGGGATGTTGAGCGCGAGCGTGGCCCAGAAGCCCACCATGGCCGTGAGCGAGGGCCAGAACACGGCATGGAACTGCCCCGCCCTGGGGCCGCCGGGCGCGAACTGCGAGGGCTGGTGCAGGATCGGCCCGAAGCCGCCGGCCTTGTCGTAGGCCCACCAGAGCAGCACGAAGCAGATCACGATCTTGAAGGGCGCCGTCCAGGTCTCGAGCTTGCGGATCGATTCGATGCCGTGCACCACGAAGTAGAACTGGATGGCCCAGAACACGAGGAAGCACACGAGCTGGCCCAGGTTGATGCCCAGGCCCGCGATCTTCTCGCCCTCCAGCGGATGGCCCACGAGCACGCCGGCCAGCGTGTAGATCATCATCCCGCCGAACCAGGTCTGGATGCCGTACCAGCCGCAGGCCACGAGGGCCCGCAGCAGCGCGGGGAGCTTGGCGCCGCGCGTGCCGAACGAAGCCCGCGCCAGCACGGCGTAGGGGATGCCGTACTTCGCGCCCGCATGCCCGATGAGCAGCATCGGCACGAGCACGATCAGGTTGCCCAGGAAGACGGTGCCCACCGCCTGGCTCCACGACATGCCGCTCTCGATGAGGCTGGCCGCGAGCGTGTAGGCGGGGATGCACATCACCATGCCGATCCACAGCGCGGCGAAGTGGTACCAGCGCCAGGTGCGCTGGTGCGCCTGCGTGGGCGCGAGGTCGTCGTTCCAGAGGCCGTGGGCGCCGGCGGGGGCGGAGGGGCTGGAGGGGCGGGTCATGGCGGGCTCCAGGACATCACGCGGCGGCCACGGCGGCGGGCGCGGGGGTGGCGGGCGAGGCAACGGCGGGCGGCGCGACGCGGTTCGGGTTGTGCGGATGCGTGGTCCAGTTGGCGTAGTCGCCCGTCACCATGCGGCCGGTGCGCGCGTCCACCTCGCCGGGCGCCAGGCTGCGCAGCGTGATGCACTCGGGCACCGGGCAGATCGACACGCAGAGATTGCAGCCCACGCACTCGGCCTCGTTCACCTCGAAGCGGCGCACGCCGTCCTCGCGCGAGAAGGTGATGGCCTGGTGCGAGGTGTCTTCGCAGACCACGTGGCAGCGCCCGCACTGGATGCACGACTCCTGGTGGATCACGGCCTTGTCGACGTGGTTGAGGTCGAGCTGCTTCCAGTCCTTCACGGTGGGCACCGCGCGGCCCTGGAAATCGGCCAGCGTGGCGTAGCCCTGCGCATCCATGAAGTTGGAGAGGCCGTCGCACATGTCCTGCACGATCTTGAAGCCGTACACCATCGCCGCGGTGCACACCTGCACCGTGCCGCAGCCCAGCGCGATGAACTCGGCCGCATCGCGCCAGGTGCTCACGCCGCCGATGCCGCTGATCGGCAGCCCGGCCGTCTGCGCATCGCGCGCGATCTCGGCCACCATGTTGAGCGCGATGGGCTTCACGGCCGGCCCACAGTAGCCGCCGTGCGATCCCCATCCGCCCGTGTTGGGGCTCATGGCCATGCGCTCCAGGTCCACACCCATGATCGAATTGATGGTGTTGATGAGCGAGACCGCGTCCGCCCCGCCCGCCCGGGCCGCGCGGGCGGGCTGGCGCACGTCGGTGATGTTGGGCGTGAGCTTCACGATCACCGGCAGGCGCGTGTAGTGCTTGCACCACTGCGTGACCATCTGGATGTATTCGGGCACCTGCCCCACGGCCGCGCCCATGCCGCGCTCGCTCATGCCGTGCGGGCAGCCGAAGTTCAGCTCGATGCCGTCGGCGCCCGTGTCCTCCACCAGCGGCAGGATGTGCTTCCAGCTCTCTTCCACGCAGGGGACCATGATCGAGACGATCATCGCGCGGTCGGGCCAGGCGCGCTTCACGCGGCGGATCTCCTCCAGGTTCACGGCCAGCGGGCGGTCGGTGATCAGCTCGATGTTGTTGAGCCCGATCACATGCCGGTCCTGCGACATCAGCGTCGCGTAGCGCGGGCCGTTCACGTTGACCACGGACGGGTCCTCGCCCAGGGTCTTCCAGACGACGCCGCCCCAGCCGGCCTCGAAGGCGCGGGTGACGTTCACCTCTTTGTCGGTGGGGGGCGCCGAGGCGAGCCAGAACGGGTTCGGGCTGCGGATGCCGAGAAAATCGCTGCGGATGTCTGCCATGTGCTTCTCCGGTCTCTGTCGTCGCGGGGGGATCGTGCGTGCGTGCGTGCGGGGTGGCGCGGCGTCAGGCCGCCCGCAGCGCCTCGTGGATGGACACCGCGGCCACCTTGCCGTGCTCCACGGCTTCCACGGTGAGATCGCGGCCGCCGGCGCGGCAATCGCCGCCGGCCCAGACGCGCGGCACGCTGGTGCGGCCCTCGGCATCGGTGGCGATGCGCCCCTGCTGCAGCGCGACGGAGGCACCGGCATGCCCGGACAGGTAGCTCTGGCCGATGGCCTTGAGCACCATGTCGGCCTCGATCGTGAAGGCCTCGCCCGTCTCCACCAGGCGGCCATCCTGCAGCCCCATGGCCGCGAACCGCATGCCGCGCACCGCGCCGCCTTCGCAGAGCAGCTCTTTCGGTGCGGCCCAGTGCCGGATCGCCACGCCGTTCGTCCGGGCCCACTGCTGCTCCACGAGCGACGCGGACATGCTCTCCTGCCCGCGGCGGTACACGATGGTCACCTCCTCGGCGCCGAGCTTGGCGGCCTGCACGGCGGCATCCACCGCGGTCATGCCGCCGCCCACCACCACCACGCGGCGGCCCACGGGCAGGGTGGAGAGGTCCTGCGCCTGCCGCAGGTCGGCAATGAAATCCACCGCGTTCAGCAGGCCCTGGGCCTCGGGCTCCCCGATGCCCAGCGCATTCACGCCGGCCAGGCCCAGCCCAAGGAACACCGCGTCGTAGGCCTGCAGCAGACCGGGGAGCGTGATGTCGCGCCCCAGCACCTGGCCGCAGCGCGGCGCGATGCCGCCGATGGACAGCAGCCAGTCGATCTCCTTCTG
Organism: Acidovorax sp. NCPPB 4044; assembly: GCF_028069655.1. Lineage (NCBI taxonomy): Bacteria > Pseudomonadati > Pseudomonadota > Betaproteobacteria > Burkholderiales > Comamonadaceae > Acidovorax > Acidovorax sp. NCPPB 4044. Next base: position 373,596 of record NZ_JAMCOS010000001.1, on the reverse strand, counting down.
CGCGAAGCCGCCCGTGGTCTTGTAGCTCGCCAGGCCGTATTCATTGAGCCCGCCGAGCTTGGGCCGCGCGTCGAACAGCACCACGTCGTGCCCGCGCCGCGCCAGGCCGTGCGCGCAGGCCAGCCCCGCGGGGCCCGCCCCCACCACGGCCACCCGCTTGCCCGTGGGCTCGGCCCGCGTGAACATCGGCGCGCCCGGCTGCGCGAAGTGCGCATCCGTCGCGTAGCGCTGCAGCGCGCCGATCTCCACGGGCTTGTCTTCGTTCACGTTGCGCACGCAGGCCTGCTCGCACAGCACTTCGGTGGGGCAGACACGCGCGCACATGCCGCCCAGGGGGTTGGCCTCCAGGATGGCGCGCGCCGCACCGCGCTCGTTGCCCTGCGCGATGCGGTGGATGAAGGAGGGCACGTCGATGCCCGTCGGGCAGGCCGTGGCGCATGGCGCCTCGTAGCAGTAGTAGCAGCGCTCGGCCTCGATCAGTGCCTGCGCCCGCGTGAGCGGCGGGTGCGCATCGCTGAAGTTCTGCGCGTATTCGGCCAGGTTCAGGCGTGCGCCATGCACGCCGCAGCCAGCGCTTGCGGTCGTCGTTTCCATCGGATAGCTCCTGTGGTGTGGGGTCCCGGAAGGGATTCAGGAAGGCAGGGAAGCGGAAGCCGTGCGCAGCGGGGCCGCGCCGGTGGATCGGCCGCGCGCGCAGCCTGGAGGGAATGCCGGTGCGGCAAAAGGCGCATGCCGGGCGCGCCTGGCGCACCGGGGCCGGAGGGAAGGCGGAGGGGTCATCGGGGGTCCTCGCTCGTGGTGGCGGGTGCGTGGCCCGCCGTTGTGTGATGGCAATTTACCAACCGGTAAAAACTTACCCATTGGTAAAATCCCGAACTGCAAGCACCATGCCAGCGGCGCGTTTCCCCCGCAGGGCCGCCCGGACCGCCCCGGCTTCGGCCCACAATGGTGCGCATGAGCCCCCGCCGACCGCCTTCCCGCCCCGCCCCTGTGCATCCACGCACCGCAAGCGCGCCGCGCCGCCGCGCTGCCGCCACTCCGAAGCCTGCCTCCCAAACGCCTTCTTCCGCGCCCTCCGCGGCCGCGGCGCCCGTGCCCGATCCGGGCCCGGACGCGCCGCGCAGCCCCTCGCCCGCGCGCCTGCGCAAGGAGCTGTCCATCCTCGCGGAGGCGGAAAGCCACTTCGCGCAGTTCGGCTTCGAAGGCGCATCGCTGGAAAACATCGCCGCCGCGGCAGGCATCAGCCGCCACAACCTCCTCTATTACTTCCCCAGCAAGGAAGCGCTCTACCGCCGCGTGCTGGACGATGTGCTCACGCAGTGGCTGGACGGCATGGAAGAGATGTCGCACGGCGAAGACCCCGCGCAGGCGCTGCGGCGCTACATCGGCGCCAAGCTGCGCTCCTCGCTGGAGCGGCCCAATGCCGCGAAGGTCTTCGCCAAGGAAGTGATCGCGGGCGCGCCGCGCTACGGCAGCGTGATTGCCGAGCGCGTGGGCCCGGTGCTGCGCAACGACGTGCGCACCTTCGAGCGCTGGGCCCGCGAAGGCCGCATCGCCCGGGTGAATTTCACGCACCTGATGTTCATCATCTGGTCGGTCACCCAGGCCTATGCCGACCAGCAGGCGCAGTTCGCACTGCTGTTGGGCAAGCCGGCGCTGACCCGCAAGGACTACGCGCAGGCCGAGGACCTGATCTGCCACATGGTGCTGAAGGGGCTGGCGCCCGGCTGAAATCGCCCGGCCCGCGGGGCACCGGCCCGCAGGCTCGGCCATGCCGGCGGGCGCCGCCCCATCGCTTAGACTTCCGCGGTTCATCGCCGCAGGGGCGCGCGCTCCTAGCGCGCCCGCCCCTTTTTGACCGCCGCGGCGCCCGTCTCCGCGTCACGCCTCCACCGCCATGGCCACCAAACCATCCGCTTCCTTCGTCGTCTTCGGGCTCGCCGTCCTGGCCGCCGTGCTGGCCATCTACCTGCCCAGCTGGAACCATGCGCTGCTGTTCGACGATCTGGCGCTGACCGACGGCACGATCTTCGGCAACTACGGCAACCTGCTCGCCTTCAAGCAGCGCATGCTGTCCTACGGCAGCTTCGTGTGGGTGGACAGTCTGGCCGGCGCAGGCTGGGGAAAGCAGCGGCTCTTCAACGTGGCGCTGCACCTGGCCACGGTGGCCGCCCTCTATGCCCTGGTGCGCGACCTGCTCGCGCGCACCCGCTTCCCCGAGGAATTCGAGGCGCAGCCGCACTTCGGCCCGTCGCGCAGCGCCGCCGTCCGCGTGGGCGTGGCGCTCTTCGCGGTCAACCCGATGGCCGTCTATGCGGTGGCCTACCTCGTGCAGCGCTCCATCGTCATGGCCACCTTCTTCGCGGTGCTGGCCTGCTGGTGCTTCGTGCGGGGGCTGTCGGGCCGGGGCGCGGGCTGGTATGCCGGCGCCATCGCGGCCTATGCCGCGGCGGTGCTCTCCAAGGAGCACGCGGTGATGGTCGCGGCCATGGCCGTGCCGCTCTACATCCATGTCCGGCGCCCGGGCTGGCGCACCATCGCCGGCATCGCGGGGGTGTCCGCCGCGCTCGTCGCCGTGGCGGCGGCCGTGCTGTTCGGCGTCTACGGCGACCTCCTGGGCAAGGTCTTCGACCAGCGCTCCATCGATTTCACCCAGCAGCTCGAACGCCTGAGCCCGGGCATCGGCGCGCGCATGTATTCGCTCAGCATCCTGAACGAGGCGGCGCTGTTCTTCGCCTACGGCTTCCTGTGGTTCGTGCCGAACGTGATGTGGATGTCGGTGGACCTGCGCCCGGCCTTCCCGCTCAGCTACGCGGCCTTCCCGCAGGTGCTGGGGCTCGTGGGCTACCTCGCCCTCTGGGCCGCCGCCGTATGGGCCGTGCTGCGGCGCCGGGGCGTGCTCAGCCTCGTCGGTGTGGCGCTGCTGTTCCCGCTGCTGCTGTACGTGACCGAATTCGCCACGGTGTGGGTGCAGGATCCTTTCGTGCTGTACCGCAGCTACCTCTGGGCGGTGGCGGTTCCCGTGCTCGTGGCGGTCGTGCTCACGGGCTTCAAGCCGCGCACCATCTATGCGCTGGGCAGCATCGTGGGGCTGGTCTTCGCCCTGCTCGCCTTCGAGCGTGTCGCATCGCTGAGCGACGACTACACCGCCTGGGGCGACGCGGCCGAGAAGACCGATCTCAAGGCGCCGCAGAACGCGGTCGGGCGCTGGAGGCCGTTCCTCAACCTGGGGGCCTACCACCTGGACCGCGGCTCGGTCGCCGAGGCGCAGAAGGCCTTCGCCACCGCCGAAGCGCTGGGCGCGCTGCGCGGCACCGCCCGCTTTAACGCGGGCGTGGCCCTGCAGCAGCAGAAGAAGCATGCCGAAGCCATCGCGGCTTTCGACGAAGCGCAGAAGCAGGGCTTCGAGGAACTGCAGCTCTACTACCACCGCGGCGAATCGGAATTCGCGCTGGGGCTCTACCCCCAGGCCTTCGAGCATTTCAGCCAGGGGCTGCGCATGGAGCTGCCCAGCGCGAACGCGGCCGAGATGGACCGCATCCGGCAGGCCATGCGCCTGCGCCGTGCCGAAAGCGCGATCGGCGCAAACCGGTTCGACGACGCCATCGGCGGCTTCACGGAATTGCTCGCTGCCAGCCCGAACAATCCGCGGCTGCTGCTGGGCCTGGGGATGGCGCATGTGGGCAAGGGCGATACCAAGGCCGCCCTGGCCCTTTTCGACACGATGATCGCGCGCGCGCCCAACGCCGCGGCCTACTACGGGCGCGCCATGGCCTACCGCGGTGCCAACCAGCTCGCGGCGAGCCTGAAGGATCTGGACGAGGCCATCCGCCTGGATCCCCGCAACCCGCAGTACGCACAGATGAGGGCCCAGGTCGCCGCCGCCCGGAAATAGGCAGGAAGGCCCCGTGGTGCTGCGCGTCCTCCATGTGGGGAAGTTCTTCCCGCCCTACCGCGGCGGAATGGAGGTCTTTCTCTCCGACCTGGTCGCGGCCCAGCGCGCCCAGGGCATCGATGCGTCCGCCCTCGTCCACGGCACGCCGCTGCCGTATGACCCGCCATGGCTCGAACGCGTGCCGGTGCAGTTCCAGCTGGTCTATGCCCCGTTCGCGCTCGGGTTCCGCGCGGCCCTGGCCCGGGCGATCCGCCGCTTCCGCCCGGATGTGCTGCACCTGCACATGCCCAACAACTCCGCGCTCTGGGCGCTGACGCTGCCCAGCGCGCGGAAAATCCCCTGGGTGGTGCATTGGCACTCCGATGTCGTGGTGTCGGAGATCAAGCTCTCCGTCGCCCTGGCCTACGCCCTCTACCGACCCTTCGAACATGCCTTGCTGGATGGGGCCGAGCGTGTCATCGCGACCTCGCCGCCCTACCTCAAGGCCAGCAGGACGCTGCAGTACTGGCGCAGCAAGTGCGTCGTCGCGCCGCTGGGCATCGACCTGGAGGCCCTCCCGCCGCCCGCGGCCTGCAACGACTGGTCGCCCGGGACGGCCCTGCGGCTGCTGTCCATCGGGCGCCTGACCTACTACAAGGGCTTCGAGACGCTCATCCAGGCCGTCGCGGCCCTGCCGGGCGTGGAATTGCTGATCGTGGGCGATGGCGAACTCCGGGCCAACCTGCAGGCGCGCATCCAGGCTGCCCGCGCGAGTGGACCAGGTGGCACGGTCCGGCTGCTCGGGGACGTGGACGATGCGCAGAAACATGCGCTGCTCGCCAGCTGCGACGTCTTCTGTCTGGCCTCCAGGGAGCGCACGGAAGCGTTCGGCGTGGTTCTTCTCGAAGCCATGTTCCACGCACGCCCGTGCATCGTGACCGATCTTCCGGGCTCGGGAATGCCGTGGCTGGTCGCCCATGCCAAGGCCGGGCTGCGCGTGCCGATCGAGGATGTGGAGGGATGGACTGCAGCGATCACGCGCCTGCGCCATGACCCGCCCCTGCGCCAGCGCCTGGGCACCTCGGGCCGCCAAGCGCTGCTCAAATCCTTCGACATCCGCAGCAGCGCGCAAGCCATCGAGCGCGAATACCGGCACATCACGTCCAAGCCCCGCCCATCCGCCCAGGGCAAGGGCCTGCTGGCGGTCATCACCACGCGCAACGATGCCGGATCGATCGGCGCCCTCGTCGCTTCGCTGCGGCAGGCCGGCATGGACGCGCCGCTGGTGGTGGACCACCGCAGCACCGACGGCACCTGCCTTTTTGCGGAACGGGCGGGGGCGAAGATCCTGCGCCCCCTGATCCCTATGAGCGCCTGGGAAGCCGTCCAGACCGGCATGCGCTACGCGCTGTCCAAGGGCTATTCCGGCGTCGTCACGGTACCGGGCGACCATTTCCCCGGCCCCGAAGGGCTGCAGCCTCTGCTGCAGCACGCGGAACAGGCGGACGTGGTGGTGATCGACCCCGCCTCGGCGCACGGCCCGCACGCCCCCTGGTGGGGCCGGATCGCCCGCATGGCCCGTTCGGAGCCGCCCCGCCTGGGCTGCTACAGCCGCGCGGCGGTGGAAGCGCTGTCCTCGCGCGAAGCCGCCCTGCTGGACGATGCGGAGCTGGGATTGCTCTGGCTCCGGCGCAGCGCGCAACTGCGCGTCCTCCGGCTGGAGTTGCCGCTGGCGCAGGGCGCCCCTGCCCTGCCGCGGACGCCACCCGCGCCGTGGTGGAGCCTGGCCCGCCGGCTCGCGCTGCTGGCCCTCTTCCGCTTCGCCGTGGTGCGTTCCCGCCCTGTGCGCGCCTCGCCGGGGGACTGAGTCCGGGCCCGTACGAAGGCCGCTTTATTCAGCGACCAGCTCTTTCATCTTCTGGAGGAAGCGGTCTTTGCTGAACACCTGCGCGCGGCTCTCGCAGGCGGTGCGCATGGCCGCGGCCCGGTCGCCCGACAGGGACATCACCGATTCGATCAATTGATCCACCGTGGGCTCGGCCGGCAGCAGCCAGCCTGTTTCACCGGGAACGATGGTTTCGAGCAGGCCGCCCTCGGCCACCCCGATCACCGGCTTGCCTGCGGCCATGCTTTCGACCGGAGACATGCCGAAATCCTCGTCGCGGGGAATGTAGATCGACGCCCGGGCCCCGCCCATCAGTTCGGCCAGGGCCTCATCGCCCAGCCAGGAGGTGAACCGGATGTTGGGCGCGGAGGCCGCCTTGGCGCGCAGCATCTCGAACTGCGATCCCCCCGAAACCACCACCAGTTGCCGCGAGGGCATGCGCAGGAAGGCATCCACGATCAATTCGACGCGCTTGAAATCCTCCAGGCGTGCCAGCGAGAGAAAGTAATCCCCCTGCTGGCGCCAGCGGAAACGCTCGACATCGATGGGGGGGTGCACCACCCTCGACTCCACACCCAGGTGGGTTCGCAGCCGGCTCCGCACGTTCTCGGAGTTGGCGATCACCACATCCATGGCGGCCACCGAGGCCTCGTACTGCTGCTTCAGGTAGGCCGCGAGCACCGCCAGCGCGGGCCGCAGGAGCGGCGAGAACTTGTCCCGGTAGTAGTCACGGAGGTCATACACGAACCGTGGCGGTGTGTGGCAGTAATAGAGGTTGCGCTGCCCCTTGCGGTGCCGCACGGCCACCGGTGCGAGCACGCCGCTGTAGATCGCCCAATCGTACCGGTCCAGGAAGGCGGCACGCCGTCCGGCAAAGGCACGCAGCACCTTCAACGTGCGCCAGCCCGGCACCGGCGTCGTCGCCTCCAGGTCATGGCACGCGATACCGGCCAGCTCGCCGGCCGAGAACACCTCGGGCTGGCGGTAGCCGTAGCACAGCTCGGTGCCCTCCAGGCCACGCACCAGGTCCAGCGTCAACCGCTCGGCGCCGCCTTTCGCATGCAGAAAATCGTAGAGCACCACGCCCTTCAAAGCCATGAACGCACCCCTTTGTACAAAAGCAGCATCAGCACCGCTTCGGTCGCGATGCTGGCCCAGGCCGCACCGACGACGCCGAACCGGGGGAGCAGCCAGAAATTCAGACCGACATTGACCACGGCGGCAACGCACACCGCCCCCGCATACCAGCGCTCGCGTCCGAGGGCGACCGCGGCCTGGGTCAACACGTAGTTCGGCGCCAGGAAAAGAAAGGCGACGAGCAGCCACGACAGGAGCGGAGCCGCGCCCGCATAGGCCGCGCCGTAGGCCAGCACCAGCAGGGGCTCGGCCAGCCAGTGCACCACGGCAGCCCCTGCGGCAGCCAGCGCCAGCGCGCCCCCCAGCGCACGCCGCAGCAGCACCCGCGCGGCTTCGCGCTCCTGCCAGCGCAGCCGCAGCTCCCGGAAGAGGATGGTGGCAGCGGGCGCCAGCAAAAGCACGCCGCCTTCGAACAGGCGATAGGCCGCGGCATAGCGGCCGATGTCGTCGGACGGCACGCCCAGGCGCTCCATCATCACGATGTCGATGCGGAAATAGATGGTCGTGGCGAGGTCGATCAGCATGAACGCCGCGGCCGTCCGGTACACGGTGCCCGGAGGGTTCCACCGGGGCTTTGCCATGAAGCGCACCACTGCCAGCGAAACCACCACGCCGGCCGCCCATCCGACGAATACCGCCGTGGTGTCCATGCGCCAGAGCAGCACGCAGGCCAGCACCGCCAATGCCGTGGCGCTGCGCAATCCCACTTGCCAGAGGGCGTCGCGTGCGTAGAGCCCCTGCCCTCGCCAGCGCGCAGATACCGCGTTGGCCACCGCCAGCAGGGCCATCGTCGCCACCGCCAAGGACAGGGGTAGCCGGCGCTCTCCCGCCAGCGCCAGCACCAGGGCCAGTGCCACGGCACTGACCAGCAGAACGTGCCCCAGCGCATAGCGCAGCACCATCGCGGGTTCCACCTCGATGCTGCGGTGCGCGGACTCCCGCTGCAGCAGGGTCTTGAAACCACCGTCCTGCAGGATCGCGATCAGCGATGCCAGCGTCAGCACATAGTTGTATTCACCGAATGCCGCAGGCCCCAGCAGGCGCCCCAGCGCGAACACCAGCACCATGGAGACAGCCGCGACCCACAGGCTCGCAGCCGCCTGGTTGGCCCATCCGCGCAACCACATCTAGGGAGGTCCCCGCCTTGCATGCACCCAGGCCTGCAGCGCGACGCCGAGGCAGAGCTGGTAGAAGCACAGCGTCACCACGTGCGCCGCGAGCTGGCTCATGCCGAGCTGCAGCAGCACCATCGACGCCACCAGCGCGAGCATCGCACCGACCAGGAAAGGCCCTCCCCGTTCGCCGTACAGCCAGCGGGCCAGCCCCGGCCGCCACCGCGTCAGGCCTTCACGCGCGCTCCGCACGGCACACCACCATGCCGCGATCATGCAGAGCCCACCCAGGGTGATGAAGACGTTCTCACCCCAATCGACCGTGCTCATGAAGCCGAGGCCATAGCAGATGGCCGCCAGGCACAGCACGCCGCCGACCAGCAGCCCCATGCCCCTGCGCATCCACCACAGCGACCGGTGTACTGCAGATGCCACCGGCCAGAGGGTGCCGGCCGCCGTGGCCGCAGCGGCGGCCAGCGTCGACGGCGCTTCGTAGGCGCCCAACGCCCAGGCCACCCAGGCGATCCACATGCAGGGCCACAGGTACTGGACGAAGAACCGCCCCCAGGCCGGCAGTTCCCGCCACAGGTGCAGGGCAGAGGTGATCCAGAGGGAAACGCCCGCACCCAGCAACCATGGGGCGCCCTCGTCACCGCGCCCGGCCCGCCAGAACAGCGGCAGCGCCGCCACCATCACGGCGAAATGGAACAGCGGCATGTGGCGGCTGGCGGCAGCGCTCAGGTGCTCGCACAGCGCCCAGGCCTTCGCGGCCAGTTGGCGGCTGCGGTCCCGCAGTGGCTGTACCAGCCGCAGGACCGCGCGCCACCGCCAGGCCAGCCCGCGCCATACCAGCCAGACCCCCAGCCCGGCCAGCAGTGCCACACCAAGTTTCTGGAGCTTGCCCATGCCGGGCGATGGCGCTGGGGGGCGCAACTGCTCGCGCCACTGGACCACGGCCGCGGACTGCGCATCCTGGTCGCTGACGAGCGTGACGCGCTTGAGCTCGAACAGGTCATCGTCCTGAAGCAGCGCGGGAGCCATGTCCTGCTTCGGCGCAATGGTCAGCCTGCCGTAGTCCAGCCAGACAGGCCGGCGGCCCTGCGCCAGGGTCTTCCGGACATCGGCCGTCAGCGTTCCGGGAAGCCATCGCTCGCCCCCCATGAGCAGCACCGGCCCGCGGGACAGGGTCTCGTTCACGGACGGGCGGGCGCCGACGCCGATCGAGGCCTGCAGATTCACCTGCGCAGGCTGCTCCACATACAGCGCCCCCTTCCAGTGGATGGCGACGATCTGTTCGTCCTCGTCGAAGTGTTCGAGGAGGTCGGCGGTCACCCCCTCCCGGATGTCTCCGTCGCGAGAGCACAGCTGCCGCTCCAACCGGTGGCCCCGGTCGCCGCGGATCTCCGCACGCAGCCAGCAAGGGTCGATTTCCGCACCCTGGATCTCATACCGCAGCCGCAGGTCGAGGACGTGCCGTGCCGGCAGTTGCACCGGGGTGGTCCAGCGCAGCACCGTGCCGCCCGGAGCTCCCTGGCGTGAATGCAGTGCTCCGACGGCCTGCATGCCGTCAGAGCGCCACGTGTCCCCCGGGTCCGCCTCTTCCGGCTGGACCACGAGGGGAATCACACCCCAGCCGGGGCGGTAGGCATTGCCCACCTGTGCCGCTTCCATGCGGTAGGGGCGGAATACCGTGACGCCTCGCACCGACCAGGGCGTGCCCAGGCCCTGCGCATCCAGCCGCAAGGCGATGGAGCGCACCCGCACGCCTTCGGGGATCCGGCGGTCGAGCAGCACCGGCTGGTTGGGCGGCACCCGGAAGTCATATTGCCGGCCGCCTTCGGCCATGACCCGGACGTCGATCTCCGGTTGCCGGTGGTCTTCGGAGCGCACATCCACATGGAGACGCTGGCCCGGCTGTACCCGGAAGTCGACGCGCCAATCCATCGATACCGCGGCCCCGCCGGAAAAAGCGAGGCCCTCTCCCTGCGCGCCGTCCAGGACATTGCCTCCGGTAGAAGCCACGCGCAGGCCCCACCCCGGGTACTCCGCGTCGGAGCCCCGCACCCGCGGAGACTGCGGCAGCGGCTGCGCCCATGCGAGCGGCAACTGGGCGGCGATATCCAGCCATTCGATGCCCGTCCGGTCCTCGGGCCTCACCAGGAAAGGACCGCCCAGCGCACGGACATGCGCTGCCATGTAGTTCACGAAAGCCGGCGAGCTGGATCGCTTCAGCTTCACCAGGTGGGCCCCCAGAAGCTCCACCCGGCACGCAGCACCGCCGGTGATCTGCCACTCCGCCATGCGCAGCGGCATGCGGGCGACCCAGCGGCCCGTGACATCCTTGAGGTCCAGCGAGGTGCGCCAGGTGTTTGCCGTGAGCTGCTCCGTTTTCATGGGCGCCTGCAGCGTGCGGTCCCCCGCCGCCACGAGCCCGGCGCCGGGAAGGCTCAGGAGGGTCAATCGGCGCAATGGCTTGTCAGAGAGCGCGCGCTCCTTGGTGCCTTGGTAGAACACCAGCACCTCGGCCAGAGACACCGGCCGCTTGCTTTGGCGGTATTCCGCCAGGACCCGGTCTACGCGCAACCGCACGCGCGTCCGCACACCGTCGTCCTGGGTCTCACTCGTGAAATCGGCCGGGGTCAGCAGCCGGCTCGGGCGGTGATGGTCTCCCACGCTGATGAGGAGGTTGACCCCGTTGAGGCGCGCCCCGGAAGGGAATTCCAGCTCGATGACCTGCGCCCGGTCCAGCGGAACCTGCAGGCGCCGCTGGAGCACCGTGGCATCGCCATCCTGGGCATAACGCCACTGGCGGTCGTCGCGGCTTCCCAACTGGCGGGCCAGCAGGTAGAACATGTCCTTGCCGACCCACGGCATGCGATACGGCTGCTCGGTGAAAAGAACGCCGCGCCCTTCCGCCATGCCCACGATGGTCGTACTGCTGAGGCGCCCCTCCTGCAATCCTTCATTCGTCTGCAGTTCCAGTTGCGGCGTACAGTGGCCCGGCGCAGCATGGTCGACCCAGAGTTCGTCGTAGGCCGAAAGGTCCGTATCGGGAGGCGGGGTCAGCCGCACACCGCGCTCGGCGCCTGCAGGCCGGCCGGCCGAAGGGCTGGCTTCCAGCGGCACGCTCGAATCCAGTTCCATCGCGGGCACATGCTTCAGGCCCAGTTGTGCCTTGAGGTCGAAAGACCCCGGCAGCAGGGGGTCGCCCGCCTTCACGGGTTGCAGAAGCCGCCCCAGGTACCCGGGCATGGGCGGCGGACCAAACGCCACATCGGTGGCGACATCCGCCGCAGAAGCGGCGCCGGGTAGCAGCAGCAGCAGCGCCAGGGCGCTTTGCCAGAGCCCGTGTCGCAACGGGGTCCGCAGAACGGTTTTTCTCATGGTGTCTCCGTGCGGCGGAAGATGGAAAAACCATCGTCTTCATAAACCAGCGCGTAGCGCTTTCTCACCTCGGCCACCGCACCGCGGTAGCGCTGTGCTGCCGCTTCGTCCGTGCACCGGCCATGCAGCCAGAGACAGCCTCGGTCCAGCAGGAACCATGGGCGCTTTTCATCCAGGACGACATAGTCGGCCTGGCGCATCCGTGCCGGCGCAACGCGCCATCCGGCGCTGCCCAGAGTCCAGCCGGGGACGGCCTTTGCCTCGAAGACGCCGTCGGGGAAGGCAAAGTACGCCTCGCGGCGTGGCAGATGGCCCCAGTTCAGGGGGTTCTGCGTCGCAACGCTGATGCCGGGATCGTGTGGAATCCAGCGCTCGATGGCCGACTTGATGCGCTGGGTGCGCGCATCCGGCCAATAGGCCTGCTTGCTGTAACTCCACACCTTGTCACTCCAGAAAAGACGTCCCAGCGGGGAAGGCGCGAACATCACGTGGCCCACCAGCAGCACGAGACAGAGCAACCGCACCGCTGCCACGGACGACAGCCCGCAACGGGCGCAGATGCGCCGGAACGCCGGCATGCCGTGCGCAAATGCCACGATCAGCGGCGCGATGAGGCCTGCCGTGTAGTGGTTGCCGTAGCTGTAGTAGTTCTCCGACCGCGCCAGCATCGCGATCAGCAACGGCGGCAGGGCAGGAATCAGCCATTGGGGGCTCAGCAGCGGGATGAAGGCCAGCAGTCCGAAACAGATGAACAGATAGAGCAGCTTTCCCGGGTTCGCCAATGCTTCGGTCACGGGAAGCCAGGGGTGGGTCAGCAAGTGCACCACCATGCGGCCCAACCCCTGGCCGAGCCAGGTGAACGCATCCGCATCCAGGCCCCCGCCCGAACCGGTGAAATGCGGAATGAGCCATTGCGTCGCCACATAGAACCACGCCAGTCCCGCAGCCACCAGTACTCCGCCCGCCATGGCCCAGCGCCGGGAAAGCGGGTCTGCCGCCCGAAGCCGCCACGCCTGCCAGATCAGGAACACACCGCACGCCGCCGTCTGCAGCGCGAACGGCTCCTTGACCCAGGCCAGCAGCAAAGCGCAGGCCAGGGCCCAGGCGATGCTTCGCCGCTCATAGGCCACATAGAAGCCCAGCAGCAACGGCACGGCGAGATGGTCGAAATGGAAATCGAACAGCGCATTGGCCCACAGCGGGTAATACAGCAGCAATGCCAGGGCAGGCCAGGGGCCGTACTGGCGCCACACCCACCAGGCAGGAAGGACGGTCAGCGCAAGACCCTGGAGCGCCAACAGGCCCAACGGCCCCAGCCACAGGTAGACATACGCGTAGAGGCCCATGAACGGCTGGGCATGCCCGAAAAAGGCGTGCCCGGTGCCGCCCTCCTGCGCATAGGCATAGAAGACGCTCTCAAAAAGCCCGAGATCGAACCAATTGCTGGCCAGCGCCTGGTATTTGAGCAAGGACATGGCGACCATCGCGCCGGCGAGGGCGACAAGGACCACCCGGGTCCTCCAGCCCGCCGCATCCGCTCCAGCCACCGTGCGCCTCAACGCACCAGCGTGTCGAGCGCACCACGCAGCAGCTCGAACTCGGCGTCCAGGGGATAGTGGTGGTTGCCGATGAACAGCCCGTGCTGGTCGATCCAGTCGGCGTTGCGCAGTTGTCCATGGATCTCATGGTCGAACCATGACATCACCTCGTTCTTGGCGAAGTTTCCCGCCACGATCGGGCGGCAATCGATCCGGTGGGCCTCCAGCGCCGCCACCAGCTGGCGCCGGTCGAATGGAGCGTTCTCTGCCAGGACCATACTGAAGCCGAACCAACTGCTCTGCCCGATCTCCTTCTGGACATGGAGCATCGGGTAGTCGGCCATCAGCGCCACGAACTTGCGCGCATTCTCCTGGCGGACCTCCACCATGCCTGGCAGCTTCCTGAGCTGGGCCGATCCCAGCGCTCCACTCATCTCGAGGGGGCGGACGTTGTAGCCGGGCAGCACGAACCGGAAAGACTCCTGGAACGGGTCGTCCGATTTTTCACCGCACACGTGGTTGAACTTGGGCAGGTTGCGTGTCCAGCCATGCGCGCGCAGGCACACCAGGAGATGGTGCAGTTCGTCGTCGTCCGTGACCACCAGGCCACCCTCCATGGTGGAGATGTGGTGGCTGAAGAAGGAACTGAACGTTCCCATCAATCCGATCGTTCCCGCCTGCTTGCCCTGGAAGACCGCACCCATCGATTCGCAGTTGTCTTCGATCAGGGCAATGTCCCGCCCTTCCAGCAAGGAGGAGATGCGATCGAAATCGTTGGGATTGCCCAGCAGATTCACTGCCATGACCAGGCGCGTGGCCGGCGTGATGGCGGCCTCGAGTTGCTCGAGGTCGTAGTTCAGGGTGTCGCGGTCGATATCCACGAACTTGAGCTTCAGCCCGTATTGGTACAGCGGGTAGTAGGTGGTACTCCAGGACACCGCCGGCACGATCACCTCATCGCCGCGGCGCAGCCTCGTGCCCTGCTTGCGGTAGAAAAGCGCCGCCACCATCAGCAGGTTGGCGGCCGATCCCGAACTGACCATCACGGCATGCTTGCTGCCGGCATAGTCCGCGAATTCCCGTTCGAATGCGGCCACCCTGGGCCCCATGGTGAACATCCCGGATGTGATCACCTCCTGGAGGGATGCATATTCTTCGTGGTCCCACGTGGTGCTGGCCAGGGGGTAGCTGTTTGCTGCTGTCATTTGCTCTCGCTTATCTGCTTGTTCACACACGGCCGGCGGCCTGCGATGGGGTTTGTGAAGACAGGCCAAGGTAGTAGTCATACGCCTTGCGCATTCCCTCCTCGAGGGGCGTCGAAGCCTGCCATCCCCAGCCTCGTGCCACTGAGGTATCGACCAGCTTGCGCATCATCCCGACCGGCTTCGTCAGGTCGTGGTGGAACGTGCCGGTATAGCCGACGATCTCGGCACCGATGCGGTAATAGTCATTGATGGTGTGGTCAGCACCGATGCCTACATTCATGACGGAAGGCAGACTGTCGAACCGTCGGATGGCCTCTACCAGGCAGTCCGCCAGATCGCCGGCATACATGAATTCGCGCCGGGCATTGCCGTCTCCCCATATCTCTACGCTGGGAGCACCGTCGCGCTTCGCTGCATGGATCTTCTGCAGGATCGCAGGCACCAAATGGGACACGTCGGGTGAGAACTTGTCATGGCGGCCAAACAGGTTGCAGGGAATCAGGGTCTTGTATTCAAACCCTTCCTTCTGCCGGCTGATGTAGTCGCACAACCGCGCCACCATGATCTTCGCCAGCGCATAGCCCTCGTTGGTGGGCTCCAGCTCGCCCGTGAGCACCATGTCTTCGCGCAGCGGCGTGGCCAGCCCCCGGGGAAACATGCAGGAGCTCCCGAGATTGACAAGCCGGCGCACACCGGCAGAGCGGGCCGCCATGACCACGTTGCGGCCCATGTCCAGATTGCCCAACAGGAACGCCACCGGCCGGGCCATGTTGGCCTGGATTCCTCCGACCACACCGGCAGCGTGAACCACCACATCCGGCCTGTTCTGCGCCATGAAGCGCTCCACCTGCAGGTAATCCTGGAGATCGAGCGATTGATGGGAAGGCGCAAGGATCTCGAAGTCCTGGGCGGCGGGATGCTCCATGAAGTTGCGGCCGACCATTCCGGTCGATCCCGTCAGAAGGATGCGCATCGCTTTCTCACCCGCCACGTCAGATGCCGCCGCCGGGTTGGAACCCCTCTTCCAGGCACAACCTGTCCCGTTCGGCGAGCTTGAGATCCGCCTGCGCCATTTCCTGCACCAACTCCTCGAACCGGGTCCGGGGCGCCCAACCCAACGCTTGCTTGGCCTTTGCGGGATCACCCAACAAGGTTTCGACTTCGGTGGGGCGGAAATACCGGGGATCCACGCTCACGCGCACGACGCCGTTCTCGTCGTACCCCTTCTCGTCGATGCCCTCACCTTGCCAACGGAGCACCAGGCCCAGTTCCTGAGCGGCGGCATTCACGAAGTCCCGCACGCTGTATTGAATACCGCTGGCAATGACGAAGTCTTCGGGCGTTTCCTGCTGCAGCATCAGCCACTGCGCTTCCACGTAATCCCGCGCGTGGCCCCAGTCGCGCTTGGCATCCAGATTGCCGAGATAAAGGTTCTCCTGCATTCCAAGCTTGATACGGGCCAATGCACGGGTGATTTTTCGGGTCACGAATGTCTCACCGCGAATGGGAGATTCATGGTTGAAAAGTATTCCGTTGCAGGCGTATATACCGTAGGCTTCGCGATAATTGACCGTAATCCAGTACGCATACAGCTTGGCAGCGGCATAAGGGGAGCGCGGATAAAATGGCGTACTCTCGCGCTGGGGGATTTCCTGCACCAGCCCATAAAGCTCGGAGGTGGATGCTTGATAGAAGCGGCACTTTTTCTCCATGCCCAGGATACGTATGGCCTCCAGAATTCTCAAAGGGCCAAGGGCATCCGAGTTTGCTGTGTATTCAGGCTCTTCGAAAGACACGGCCACATGGCTCTGCGCGGCAAGATTGTAAATCTCGTCCGGCTGGACCTTCTGAATGATGCGCACCAGGGACAGGGAGTCCGTCATGTCACCATAATGAAGAATGAACTTCGGATCGGGCGTGTGGGGATCCTGAAAAAGGTGATCGATACGCGCGGTATTGATCAACGAAGTCCTGCGCTTGATGCCGTGGACCGTATATCCTTTTTCAAGCAAAAACTCCGCCAGATAGGCACCGTCCTGCCCCGTAATCCCGGTAATCAATGCTGTTTTCATTTGAGTTCCATTATTCTTGAATTTATAAATAAATTGCTCTTCAATAGCAGATCAGGGCCCGCCGCAACGTCTGCATCCACCGCAGGCGACGCTGCCAGGGAACGCGTGCCATCCAGCCGAAGTAGAGTGTTTGCAGTACAGCGATGCGCCCACGCTGCCCTGTGAGCGCGGGCCGCTTGGCCACATTGAGCGCGACACCTTCCTTTTTGGCCCAGTCGAGGGAATCGGGAATCCAGTGTCCTTTTTCCACCAGATTCACGAAATCGAAAAGGGGCTCCTTCATTCCATAGAAGCCATCACTGTACGACGTCCTGTATGACCCCATGATTTCGAAGTTCCAAGGATTCTCTCCATCCAACAAGAGCTTGAGAAGATAATCGCGATCCCAGAAAGCAGCCACGGTCGCGCGGTAGGGCGCGCCCCGCTTGAATTCACCAATGGCCGGGTCACTCGTATCCAGGTCCGTTTTGATGTGATTCCAATATTTCAGATGCAGGGCGTCGTGCCGATCGATGAATTCCACGCAATGCCGGAAACGCGCAGGATCGATTTTCGTCGCCACCATCAGATCTTCTAAAATCACAAAGATCTTCTTTGCAGGTATCTGCTGCAGGATGGCTCTGAAACTACTGGACCAATCCCTGTCTTCGCCCGAAAGAACTGGAATCACTCCGTTTTCAGAGAACGGTATTTCATTGGTGCCGAAATAAACAGGATAAATATTCTCCGGGAACTGCTTCCTGAATTGATCCATGAACGGAGCCCAGAGGTCGCTGTATTTGTCGCACGACAATATCAATATTGCGAAATCACTCATCCGATCAGCCTCTGAAAATTGAGATCAGGGTACGGTATGCCGTACCTCTCATGCGCACCAGCCAAAATATCAGTGCCACTGCCAGTATTCCAACGCCGGCAGACAGCATTACCCAGACAAGATTCATCGGGCTGCCGCGAAAGTACCACGCACCCAAGGCCAGCAGAGGCGCGGCCAGGAACACCAGGTAAGCGAACAGCAATTTCCCCTGGGCCAGTAAATAATGCTCCAGCACCATGATGAGTGCGACCGGCACCATCGCCCATCCATACCATTTCAGGATGTGCCCCGCATCCCGGTACGCCTCGCCGAACAAAAGCAGGGTGACCTGCTCGGCAAAAAACCAGTAGAAGCCCGCGCCCAGCACCGTCATGACGAGGGTCAATGCGATGGCTTTCGCAAGCAGATGCCCCGTGTTGCTCTTCAAGGCCGACCCGGCGGCCGCCATGGGCAACAGAGGTACGACCACGGCGGATGGCAGATACATCACAGCCTTGCCCAAGGTCGCGGCGGCGGCATAGTACCCAGCATGCTCGGCATCGAAAAATGCCTTCGCCAACAGCACGTCGACTTGGAACAGGAAATTGAAAGCCAACGTGGCCAACAGCACAGGAAACAGATCCCTCAGTCCGACATGATCGACAGGGTTGTCCAGGCTGAGCGGAGCATCCAATTTCCGCCAGCAATAGGCAATGCTGAAGATCGCCAGGAATCCGCTGGCCAACGCAAGGCCCAGTGCAGCCCCTTGCACACCCCAGCCAATCGCCACCAACGCAGCACTACCGACGAGCTTGGCCAGAGGCCCCAGGACGTTCAACACCGCGAGAAACCCGAAATGGTGCCGCGACTGCGCCAAGGCATTGGCTATGGGCAGCAAAAGCATGAAAAAGATGTTCAAGCCAATGAAAGCAATGGGCAGGATGTCAGGCGAACGCAAGGCATTCCGGAGCATGACCGACAGTGCAGCAAAAACAACCAATCCGCAGACACCTGCCCCCAGGAGCCAGAACTGGTTCCTCCAGAAGATCTGCCGAATATCCTTGCTGCCGTGCAACGCCAGGTGCCGGGAAAACAGCCGCGCCATGGCGATGTTCATCGTGGATATGGGCACACTCAGAATGGGCACCAGGGCCAACAATGCGCCCAGCAAGCCGTAATCTTCAGGCCCGAGCATTCGCCCCATGGCAACGGAATAGGCATACCCCAGAAGCCCACCTGCGATCGAAGTGACGAAAAGATAGCCAGATGTACTGACGAGCTTCTGCCCCAATGGCTTTTGCCCGGGCGATTCAGCCATTATCGGTAGCCCTTCATTGCGGCGTGCATACACATCATCGAATGCCTGCAAGCCGGTCCACGATGAGATCGCTGGCTTTAAAATCTGCGGGAGTGGGTGTGCGTTGGTGGATCGACGGGTCTCTCAAGAATTCATCAATGACGGAATCATCCAGCTTGCTGAGCACGGCGTTATGCCCGATTCCTTCCATGCGCTCCGTCACGTTTCTCAGTATCAGGCACGGCTTGCCCAAGTAGTAACACTCTTCCTGATTCGACCCGCCATCAGTGACTACATATTTCGCACCACCCAAGACCCTCATGAAATCCATATAAGGCAAGCGCTTCATGAGAGTGACCCCGGCTTCTTTCTTCAGAACATCCAACAAACCAAGTCGAACAAGCGCTACCTCTGTAAGGTGGTGAAGAATGAAAACGCACTGATCCCGTTTGGACTGCTGAATTGCCTTGGCGACAAGGCTCCTCACCAACCGGTCATTGAAAAGGTTTTCCTGGCGATGCACTACAAATACGAAATAAGGCCGTCCGATTGACAACGTTGGATCCGAGGAGATCGCAGGCGAGGCCTGCGCCATCGCAAGAGCATCGCGCAGTGTATTTTCAGATGTGTTGATCTTCTCCCCCCCCAACCCACGGATATTCTTCAAAGACCATTCATTGGGGCAGAAATGCAGGTTGGCCAACCGTGACGTGATGACTCGGTCGATCTCTTCCGGGAAGGGATGCAGATAATTGAAGGAGCGCAAACCTGCCTCCACGTGAGCCACGTCCATACGATGGATTTTTGCGAGCATGGCACCCATCACCGTGGAAACGGTGTCGCCATGGACCACCATGACGCTCGGGCCTGGCGCGGCACGCATGCTCTTTTTTAAAACACCGATCGACCGGAAAAAGGTCTTGAAGAACCAGAAAAGAAGCGATGCGGCACTTTTTCTGATGTTTCCCTCAAACAGGATTACATCTGGACGATTCTTTCCAAAAAGACCCAGCAACTCGCTGTTACGAATGTCGTTCTGACCAGAAGCAACCAGCTGAAAGGGAACGCCGCGCCTCCAACAGACGTGCATCACAGGCATCATCTTGATGAGTTCGGCAGTGGTTCCGATGAAGAAATAAATATTCTTGTATTGCACGGGCAAGGCTTCAAAGATAGAAGTCGCGGATCAGCGTGGTGATACGCTCTACCTGCTCCTCTTTAAGTTCATAAAAAAGAGGCAGCCTCAACAAAGAGTCTGCATACTTCTCGCATTGGGTCAGAGAACGACCATCGTGGCGTGCCGCGTAATAGGGGCTCAAATGCAGGCTTTGATAATGAAAGACAGCATGGACCCCTGCCGATTTGAGGTGCCGGATCAAAGCGGAGCGTTCTTCCAAGTCTGCACACACAATGTAGAACATGTGTGCATTGTTGGTCGCATATTCCGGAATATGGGGCAGTGTCAACAGTCCCCTCTCTCCCAATGGCTGCAACTGGGAATAATATTGCTCCCAAAGTGAAAGCCGGCGGTCCTGGATGCGCCTGAGCTGTTCAAGTTGCGCAAAGAGAAATGCTGCCGTGACATCGGAGGGCAGGAAAGAAGAACCGATGTCCACCCAACCATATTTATCCACCTCACCCCGCCAGAATGCGGAGCGGTTGGTACCCTTTTCCCAGACTATTTCAGCCCTCGCCTCCATCGCAGGATCGTTGATGCACAACATTCCTCCTTCGCCTGAGATGATATTTTTCGTCTCATGAAAAGAGAAGGCACCAAGATCGCCAATGCCTCCCAGCGGTCGACCCTTGTAATAGGAGTCAATGGCCTGTGCTGCATCCTCAACCACGATGAGATCGTGGGCCTCTGCCAACTCCAGGAGCGGATCCATATCGCAGGCCACCCCGGCGTAATGCACTGGAACGATGGCTTTAGTGCGAGAGGTGATGAGGGATTTCACACTCTCGCAGTCCATATTTGGCTCATCCGGCCGGCTGTCTGCAAATACGATGTGGGCGCCTCGGAGAACGAACGCGTTGGCGGTCGACACAAAGGTGTACGAAGGAAGGATGACTTCATCTCCGGGAGAAATATCAGCCAGCAAGGCCGACATTTCCAAAGCATCGGTACATGAAGATGTCAGCAGTGTGCCTCGGAAGCCAAACTGCTTCTTCATCAGGGTATGGCATTTACCAGTAAAGCCGCCATTTCCCGATATCTTTCCTGACGCCACAGCCTGCTGAATGTAGTCCAACTCTTTGCCCGTCATGAAGGGCTTGTTGAAAGGAATCATTTCCATTATTTATGCCCTGTCCAGCAGTGAAAAGTATGCGCAGCTTTTTTGATGAGAAACCCACTTTGCATCACGCCCCGAAGAGCTGGCGCATTCCTCAATTGGGTGGAGTATTCCATTTCCTTGGCGCCCTGTTTTTCCGCCCAGGAACACGAAGCCTGAAGCAGCGCCCTGAAAATTCCTTTTTTTTGACAATCAGGAGAAACGGCGAAAAGCATCCCGTCGCAGCAGTCCGGGTTCAATCGTTTCAGCGCAGCAAATCCAGCAATCACGGAATCCTGCTCATACACGAGCACACAATCAGCCACTGACGGAACCAATACACATCTGCGAGCCCAGTCTGGGTATATCTGATCGGCAGCGTTTCGAGGCAACCGATCATCAGCATGGTAATGCCCGACGTAATTCGCAAAAGATGATCGGGCGATGCTCTCTACAGCATCTGCGTCAGACACCGTCGCCTGCCTGATGTTTTCTTCATTCGATTGGATATCGCCAGCGTTAATAAACCGGGATAGATAGATCAGTGTGTCCATCAATTGGAATCCATCGGATTCCAATTGATGGATTACAGCGAGCTTGTCCACCGGACAACGCACAATAATCAGTTCAATCTGTTCTTCTCTTGCCGTTTTCGCCAAATTCCTGGCCTCTTCCAGCCCCGAAATGGCCGCCTTGCCAATTCGCAAGGAAAACCGCTCGCTATCCATGGGTGAAAACAGCATTTTCTATTTCCCCTTGATCACAGATTTCTCATCGTAGCTCATCATTTCCGGGTGATAACCAACCATCTTGAGTACCATATAGTGGCATATCTTC
Source organism: Acidovorax sp. NCPPB 4044 (assembly GCF_028069655.1). NCBI lineage: Bacteria > Pseudomonadati > Pseudomonadota > Betaproteobacteria > Burkholderiales > Comamonadaceae > Acidovorax > Acidovorax sp. NCPPB 4044. Next base: position 352,186 of record NZ_JAMCOS010000001.1, on the reverse strand, counting down.
CAGGCCGTATAAAGCGTCAACAACGGATGGGCCATATATAAAGCCTGGCGCCGGCTGAACGACAACCATACGCCATCAACCAACGGAAATATCAAAGTGAATGCATAAGGAAGGAAAAGAAACTTTCTTATGGACAGCGACGTGGGCTGGAAAGACTGACGCCCTGTAAAACCTGCAGCACCGACTCCGTCAAGATGAAAAATGTTGTTCTTGATTCGCCACCGGATCTTCGCAAGAAATTTTGCCCACGTATCGCCGGAATAATGCCGCAATGGATTATTTTTGGCGACCGCAAATGAAGCCCCTTTCTCGTTCAACAGGAAAAACAGATGGCATAAGTCCTGCGCTTTTTCGATAGCGACCTGATTTTTCACAAAATCGATATCCGTAACCACGCCTGCCGCCAAATTTTCGATGAAGAGGCGATTATTCGATGGTGCGGGAGCAAAGATAATTGCATGGGGACCCTCTGCCGTCATCCTGGCTTGGCGAACTACTGCAGGCAGATGAAAGCCCATGCCGCGGGATTGCCGATACATGAAGAATGAGAAAGGTTCGCCGAATTCATTGATATATTCATTGACGAGGGGGTATCCCTCGGGATTGATGTATCCAGAACTGTCTACTGTTCTCACATCGGGAAACTGCCTGAATGTGGCAATGATTTCTGCCAGGGCATCCGGATTGACGACCTCTTCATCGTGGTCAAGGTACATCAGATACTTGCCGCGCGCAGCCTGGAACCCCAGGTACTTGGCATGCACAGGCTCTGTCAGGGGGTTATCTATCACCCTGCAGCCCATGCTTTCGGCCATTTGCCTCGTTCCATCGGAAGATCCACCATCAACGGCCAATATCTCCAGGCACTCCTGAGGATAAGTCTGCTTGCGCAGCGCCCCGATGACCATGGGCAAGAGCTTGGTCGAGTTGAACGTGGCTATGACCACGGTGATGAGCGGCATGCCTGCGCGCATGAAGCTTTCCATATCAGTCTGCTTTTTTTCCATGGCTCTCACATGCTTCTGGAGATTTCAGGCAATGGCGGTGGCGCAATCTGCTTGATGCCATAAACGCTGATGTCCAGTGAACGACACAGCAGAGATTGGCCACACTCCCGCTCGGAAATTCGGCGGCTTTCCAGCAATTTCAGCCGAGGATCAGCGATCAACTCGGCATTGACCGCTGAAGCATTTTCCAGAATCCGGTTGTAAACCACGATTCGATTGATCCCATTCCTCGCTAGGTTGGCTATCGTTTCCGGGTCATCGATCTCCCCATAAATAGGACGCCCTTCAGGGTCACGTCGAAAAAGACGAAGATCCTTGCCGCCTGCGATGGGCTTCTGGTGAACTATCTGCCCCAATGCCTCGAACAATGGTGCGGTCCCCCAATTGACATTGGAATAGACCATGGGGTAGCTGGCTATGGCCGTAACTTCCTTATCCTCTGCCAAGCCTTCATAAATTTTTGCAACCTGGCTGAAATCGGTTTTTTGTACCACTGTGGGTGAACCCGGAAATACCTCCCAAAGATACAGCAAGCAAAACAGCAAGGCGATTGGAATTTGCACACGGAGCCTCAGACGGTCGGAAGAAAAGACCAAAGCCAATAGCAATGCTCCGAAAAAAGACGCCAACTGAACGATGCGAGACACTCCGCGAAACATGTCGAAGAAAAAGAAATACGCATGATTCAATAGAATCAAGGCGGGAAAATTGGATGACAGCACCACAGCCGCCAGGAAGCTGATGATGAATGGCACCCAGTATCTCTTTTTCCACACGCCTGGGTGGAAACAGGCTGCGGCAATCAGGAATACGACGGAATACCCCAAGAACGCCCCGACATCGACAGGAGCAGAAAATGGATAAAGCTTCGAACCGACCCCGGGAACCAATGGTACGCCTTGCTGAAATATGGCATTTTCAAGCCCGCCAGCAGGTCTTACCAGGTTCGACTGGATAGGATTGGTCATGAGAAACCACTGCTGCTGAATGAACTGTATATTCAGCAAGAACAGGAAGCCGCCACTCAACAAGCAGTATATGGCCAGCCTCTCGAGCCGCAGTCTCCACGGCCATGGCTGCATGATAAGAATCAGCGGAGTGAAGAGCCACCCATAAAAAGCCCAGTAAGGATTGATTCTGAATTCCAGGGCATTGAGCAGACACGACACCAGCACGTACCGCAACAGGCCCGTTTCAAGATACTTCAAGAAAAATAGATACACGAGGGGAAGCAACCAGAAATGGTTGTTCGACATGGATCCTCGCGACAACATCAGAAAATAGCCAGAAAAGGCAAAAACAATTGCCCCGACCAAAGCCGGCACATGCTTGCGAGTAATATGCCAGCACAGCAAATACATGCTGTAAGCCGAAAGCGGATAAGCAATCAGCGCAGACATGTTGACAACAAAAACCAAATCCCGCCAGGAACCGCCCGCCCATTGCACTATCAGGGCACGAAGATCATCCAGAATATTGTCGAACGGAAATGGTGAAAGATCGTATCCGTACGGAAAAGTCAGATCCTTGGCAATGCCAATACTGGAGAATATATTTCCGGTATGAACTTTCAGCCAGATGAACCACAGTGTGCCGTCCGTATCCACATCGGGCATGGAGTAAACCGACGATGGATCGACCCAAAGCCATCGATGCGCAAACAATGCAGCCGTCAGTGCAGTAAAGAACAAGATGGCACCCACATGCCACTGCCAACCGATGCGGTTTAGCGCAACCGGCCTGCTTACCCCCACTGGTATCGGGCTGTCTCTCATGGCGAGATTCACGGACGATCGTGCGCAGGTGCCGCCTGGAAATTCAGCCGCTCGCGAATGATGTAGACAGGCCGGTGGATAGCCTCCGTGTGGATTGCCCCGATGTACAGCGACATGAGGCCCATGGCCATGAGTACGAGCCCGATGAAAAATGTATTGGCCACCACGACGATAGCGAGTGGCGTATAGACATGCAGTTCCGAAAGAAAATAGGACATCAGCATCCAGGCCAGAAGCCCACCACTCAGAAGCGTGATGAATGCGCCAATATATCCAATCAATCGCAGAGGAAATAATGAAAATGATGTGATGCTGGAGACAGCCATCTTCATCAAGCGCAGGTAGGAATATCCAGGCACACCCGCTTCCCGGGCACCCGCGTGGAACTCGACGTATACCTTGCGGAACCCCATCCAGTCCATGATCCCTCGAAACATCGGTTGGCGATCGGTAACGGTACGGAATGCTTCCACCACCTTGCGATCGAAAAGACGAAAATCCGTGGTTTGGGAGACCATGTCCAGGCCGGATATTTTGGACATCAACCAATAATATCCATGGGACCCGATACGCCTCAAGATCGGCTGCTTGTCGATGCCAGTGCGTATCGTCGCAACAATATCAGCCCCACTGGCTCGCCATGTTTCGATCAACGTAGGGATCAACTCCGGAGGATGCTGCAGGTCGGCATCCATGCAAATCACGGCGTCCGAATCCGCACAGTGCACACCAGCGGTCAAGGCGACTTCTTTACCAAAATTCCTGGAAAAGTCGATCACCTTGATATTTGCATGGATCTGCGCCATTTCACGCAGAACGTCCATGGACCTGTCGGAGCTTCCGTCGTTGACGAAAATATAGTCCACCGATACATCCCGGACCTTCTCCATTGCAGCAGCGGTTCTTCTGTAAAGGTTGGCGATATTCTTCTCTTCACAGAAGACCGGTACCACGATCGATATTTTTTTCATCATTGCCTGTCCGCCATTGATTCATTCACCGCAAGCCTTGCGGCCACTCCCTGCCCACCAAGCGCTCAGCGCCCGTAGGTATCCTGCAGACGGACAATATCGTCCTCGCCCAGATAGCTGCCTGACTGGACCTCGATGATTTCCAGGGGCACCTTGCCGGGATTCGAGAGGCGGTGCACATGCCCCAGCGGAATGAAGGTGGATTCGTTCTCCCCAAGAAGAAAAACCTCTTCGCCCTTGGTCACTTCTGCAGTCCCCTTCACAACCACCCAGTGCTCGGCGCGGTGGTGATGCTTCTGCAAGCTCAGGCTGGCTCCTGGATTGACCACGATGCGTTTCACCTGGAATCTGTCACCGCTGTCGATCGCGTCATACCACCCCCAGGGGCGGTGCATCTTGCGGTGGTTCTGAGCCAGCGCATGGCCGTTCTGGCGGAGCATCGCAACGATCTGCTTGACATCCTGCGTCTGGCGCTTGTCGGCCACCAATACGGCATCCGGTGTCTCGATGACGACGATGTGCTCCAGCCCCACGCCGGCCACCAGCCTGCTGCTCGAGAAAAGCAATGAGCCTTCGCAGTCGTGTGCCACTGCATCGCCCACGACGGCATTGCCGCTGCTGTCATGCGGCGAGATCTCCCAGACCGCATCCCATGCGCCAAGGTCCGACCACCCCACGGCCAGCGGAACAACGCAGGCAGGAACACCCAATTCAGGCATGGCGGGGAGACGTTCCATGACCGCGTAGTCGATGGAGTCTGCAGGGCATGCTTCGAAGGCCGCGCCATCTGGCCGGACGAAGTCCAGATCCTTCTGCGCTTGCGCCATTGCAATCGCGCACGCCGCGGCAATATCGGGTCGGCAGGTTCGTATGGCCTTCAGCCAAATGCTGGCTCGAACCATGAAGAGACCGCTGTTCCAGAGATAGTTGCCTTCATCGATATACCGCTGCGCCCGCTCCGCATCGGGCTTCTCCGCGAAGCTGGCGATGCTGTCGATACCTGGCCCGTGGGGCTCTCCGCGCTGGATGTATCCATACCCGGTCTCGGCGCGGCTGGCGACGATGCCGAAGGTGATCATGGCTCCGGCGCATGCGTGCGGAAACGCGCATGACACGGCTTCATGAAAGGCGGGAAGATCGGCCATGACGTGGTCCGCCGGCATGACCAGCATTACCGGATCATTGCCGTCCGCCTGCGCCTGCAACGCCGCCAAGGTGAGCGCAGGCGCGGTGTTCCGGCCCGATGGCTCGAGGAGGATGCGGGCCCGATCGACTCCCGCTGCCAGCAGCTGGCTTGCGGCCAGGAAACGATGCTCCCTATTGCAGACCACCACCGTAGAGAGATCTACCGGTATGGAAGATGGCAACCCGCCAAGGCGCGAGGCGGTTTGCTGCAGCATCGTGTGCTGCCCTGCCAGTGGAAGAAACTGTTTGGGGTAGGTTTCCCTCGACAAGGGCCAGAGGCGTGTCCCAGAACCGCCACACAGGATGACGGGAAGCAATTGATCGTTCATAGCGGAGCATCCGAGACAGAGTCGTGGCGTACACCCTCGTTGTCTGCTTCCAGCATGGCCAAGCGCTGGTTCAAACGGCGCACGTCCCTTTCGATCCGGGTGTTCACCATGTCGGAGTGCAAGGCCTTGACCAACAAGACGATGGAAGAGAGCAACAGCAGGAGGGCAGGCGGATAGCTGATTCCCAGCACTTGCGCCAGCCGGTCGATGAGACCGGGCCACGCGCCCAGCAGCGCAGCGGAACATGCGACCACCACCCAGAACAGGCCATGCATTAGATAGAGGTGGTCTCGCCGAATCAGATACAGGATGAGACCCGCCAAACCGATGCCCATCAGTGCGGTGGTTACTTGCAGAGAAGCCATCGGATTCCGGTGGTTTTGATGAGTGATCGCTGGCCGGCAGATTCGCTACGGCAGCAGCAGCATTTTTCGGACAACACGCGAAGCCCGTGAGGCTTCGGCCCCCTCCTGTCCGATCCCCGGAGAGCGGCGATTGTAGTCGTCGACTCCACCATTCGACCAGCGGAAGCACCAGCAAGAAACGTTGGTTTTCCACTGCCATCACTGGCATTAGCACGCGAACACGTCGAAGGGCAACCCCCGCTTTCATGAAGCCGTTGGGTAACAGCATCGGATTCTCGCACACATGGTGTTACATTCCTCCAGCACGGCAGTCGAGGGCCATGATCTGGGAAATTCCAGGAGGGCAGTCCCACAAGCGTTTATGGGATTCATTCTCGCAATCCCATTATTCACGGCCTTTCTTCGGCTTGCCAACGGCGGCGCGTGAAAATCTAGATATATGGCGCCACATAACACCCGCAATCCACCCTATTCCATCGCACTGCGATATGGATCGGCATTCGCTCTCTTCATATGCCTGACTGCGGTGCTTTTCAGCCACCGCTGGTGGTCCGTGGATCCGTTCGCCGTTTATTCGATGCCCGATGTCGATACCGATGGCACGCTCTGGTTCATATGGATCAAGGCCTATTCGGGCAAGATCTTCTCCAGCATGGAGTTGACGCCGTTGCTGAGCTATCCCTACGGGTTCGACCTCAGCCCCTTCCCATTCGATAATCTTATCGACGATCTGCGTTCTGCTGCAATCCGTTGGTCGGACGGTGGCTGGCAAGCTGCCGTTTTTGTCATCAATGCCTCGGCCTTGATTGCCTATCCGCTGTCTGCGGCCACGATGTATATGCTCTGCTGGCATCTCACGCAGCGGCAACTCGCGTCCTTGGCGGGTGCCATCGTTTTCGGATTTTCGGGGTATTTCATCATGCTGTCGCGGGGCTCCATGGCCAACAACCATTTCTGGTTGCTGCCCTTGGTTTATCTCTGCTTCATTCGGTATTGCGAGTCAGGCCGCTGGCACCAGCTTCTGTTTTCCTGCATCTTGACAGGGCTTCAGTTCCGCATCAACCCCTACTGGGCTTTTTACGGGTGGCTATTCACTCCGGTATTCCTGGTCTTTGCCCAAAAGAGTTGGAAATCCAAGGCCATCGGCTTTATACAATATTCGCTGTTGAGCGGGTTGTTTTTATTTATTCTGAATATTCAATTCATCCAGCAGCAGTGGTACCTGATTACCAATCCTGTCATGGCAGGATTGGTGCGACCACCCGGTGAAGTGCTTTCTGCCATATTCGAGCAGGGTGCGCCTTTCATGCCAGGCGTGATGCCAAAGATCTATCCGTTCTTCGCACCCATGGACGTGGGCGCATTTCTCGGCTATTCCCTTCTGTTGTTACTGACGGCCGCATGTTGCCGCAAAGAATCCTGGAGCCATCCAGCATTCAAACCTGCCTTGCTGTGCTTTGCGGGCGCGATCACTCTCTCTTCTTATGTTCCGGCGCTAACGGGTTTCAATTTTCTTTATTTTGTCTTTTTCGATATGTTCCGCGGCGTATCGCGGGTCATACAGATGGCTTCCTTTTTCGCGGGCCTTCTGGTGGCCATCTACGTTGCCAGTTGCAGGCAGCGGACCTCGTGGATAGTCGCAGGTCTGGCTGTCTTCCTGACCTGGTATCTGGCGGAAACGTACCCCGGTTCGCCCACGATTCGCCAGAAAACAGACTTCTCACAGGTGGCAAAAGTCTACGAGAGCCTTGCCGAAGATACCCGGGTCACCGCCATAGCCAGCTATCCGATGACTTATTACAACCAGCGATGGGGAACCGCCCCGTTGTTTGAGGTCATTGGGCAGGTCGTACACCAGAAACCGCTGGCAGGCGCGAAAGATCTGCGCCTTTTCCAGTGGGACCCGGAGGCCCGCCCTTTGTTCGGGGACATAGCCGATCCCCGGACCATCGATGTCCTGGCAAGCCATGGAATCAATCGCATCGTCATCTACAACCGCCTGATGGATAACGCGCGGCAGCTCCACCAGACGCTTTCTTCCGACCCACGGCTGACATCACTGGGTCGCCATTTCCTCGACGAAAAAGACTGCGGTGTTTCTCTGACCTGCAGATCGCTGGATATCAGCATTTACGAGATCAACGGCGTGAAAGCCCTAAAAGAAATACCTGCGCCCATCGGCAGCATTCATACAACACAGCGTTTGGGGGAAAAATGAAAAGCAATTCTTTGTTCATCGGCATCTCGCCGCAACATACGTCATCCGTTTGCGTCGTCGATGCAGAAGGAAAGATTCTTTTTGCGGCATCCGAAGAGCGGTTCAACCGGATCAAATGCTACAACTCCATCCCCTTGAATACACTGGCCCATGTCGCACAAAATTTCGACATGACCCGTGTCCAGGGCGTTGCCATTGCGGGCGGACACCGTTTTAGGAAAATTGATTTTCTGCCATCGGACCAGCAGGAAAAGAGCCTGAGAAATCCCTTGCTGCTGCCGCGCTTCCTTTCGAAGAAAGACGGTCGTTCGGAATGGCAGGCCATACTGCGCAATATGGGCATTTCCGGTACACCGGCATGGTACGACCACCATGAGTGCCATGCGGCCAGCGCCTACTATGCGTGCGGATTCGACGATGCCCTGGTGGTAACCGTCGATGGCGGTGGCGACGGACTTTCTCTGACCGTATCACACGGCAAAGGCGGTTCACTGCAGCGCCTCAAGGAATTCAAGGAAAACGCATCGCTGGGCTTCTTCTATGGAGCCATTACCAGCGGACTGGGCTTTCGCATCTTCAGGCACGAAGGGAAGCTGACAGGGCTCGCGGCCTACGGGGACAAGGCCAAGCTCTATTCCAAGCTGAGCAATCTCTTCCAGATCAGCACGGAGGGAGACGAAATCAAGATCAAGTCGGATCTCGTGGATGCCATGTTTGCCCGGGACTTTCCCTCGGAACAGATATTCCTGGCTCGCAACTATTTCAAGTTCATCAGCGGACAGCAGACCATGCAGCAGTTCAAGGATGAATTGAACAATTACCGCCCCAGTTCGGCTTTCCGGCAGCATTTCCAGGAGGGGCAATACACCCGCGAGGACATGGCTGCTGCCGCGCAGGCTGTGCTTGAAGACAGCATTAAGCAGTTGATCCGGCATTACCTGAAAAAGACCGGCTGCTCCAATCTGGTTCTTGCTGGCGGCGTGGTCGCCAACGTGAAGATGAACCAGCATCTCTTCAATCTGGAAGGTGTTCAGAATATTTTTGTCGCTCCTTACATGGGTGACGAAGGGCTATGCGTGGGAGCGGCCTATCTGGACCTGAAACGCCAGGCCCCCGCATTTTCGGGGCGGGTACTGGACACGATGTACCTCGGCCCTTCCTACGACAGCGAGCGCGTGGCCAAAGCCCTCGAGAAAGCGGCAGTCCCGAATGTGGAGCGCATCGACGACCCGGATCTTCGAGCCCAGCGCATTGCAAGCCTGATTGCCCAGAACCGCGTGGTGGGATTTTTCAGTGGCGCCATGGAATTCGGTCCCCGGTCGCTGGGGGCCCGGAGTGTTCTTGCATCGGCAAAGCAATACGAGATCAACGACACGCTCAACAAGCGCATGAAACGCTCTGAGTTCATGCCTTTCGCACCGGTGATGCCCCATGAACGCGCAGAGGATGTTCTGGCCGGCAAGGTTGCAGGCTCGGAATTCGCAGCGGAATTCATGACCATTACTTATGAAGTGCATGAAAAATACCGGCAGCTTGCGCCGGCCGTCGTCCATGTCGATGGAACGGCGCGTCCCCAATTGATCAAGAAGGAAAAGCATCCGCTTTATCACGAAGTGCTGATCCAGTACGAGAAGCTCACCGGTGTGCCGATCCTGGTCAATACCAGCTTCAACATGCACGAGGAGCCCATCGTCAACACGCCGGAAGACGCGATCCGGGCCTACCAGCAGGGCTGCGTGGATGCCCTTGCCATAGAGAACTTCGTCGTTTCCTGATGCGCGACCGCACCTTCACGCCAGCATGACGAGCGATCCCTCATCCCTTTGGCAGGTCACTTCGGGTGCGCTGCGGCGGGGCCTCGCCCTGCTTGCCGTGGCCGGGGCGGGCGCGCATGCCGCAGGTTCCCCAGGTCCTGTCCAGGAAGTCACGTTCGGCCCAGCGCCCGTTTCCAGTTACTGGGGGCAAAGGATTCAGCCGCTCAGCGGCGGCGAGGCGATGCTGGGCGGCAGTTATCGCGTCAAGGCAGAGCTGGTACCCCGCTTCGCGAGCGACGATGCCAGCGACCTCGGCGTGGCGCTCCAGCCCAGCGGGGTGCCACGGACCAGCCAGGGCACCTCCACCGTGGAACTCGCCCCGCCGTCCGGTACCCGCCTGCGCAGGTACGGGACGCTGGTGGTCGAACACGATTACCGGCCCGGTTGCCCGGCAGAGCTGGACATGGTGCTGCAGTCGCCACAGCCGGGGGCTTCCCGGCAGGTGGTGAATCTGCAGAAAGCCAATGGCACCAACGCCGCGGAGGCGATGGCGGAGCAACCCCACCAGATGGAGTGGGCCAAGAAGGATCTGGGATACATCGTCCGGCGCCAGCTGGGACTGGCACCCGATCTGCGGTGGCGGTACGCGCAGGACGGCGATTTCACGGTGCTTCAGCGCCGCATGGATGTGCCGCTGCGCCGCAGTCACACGATCCAGCTGGAATTCCCGAGCAAGACCGTTCTCAGCGGCGTGAACTTGTCCATCGGCAAAGGAACCGGGGCACGCGCCACCCAGTTGCTCTCGGGCAGCGAGTTCACGAGCCGCACGGAAGACGACGGAACACGCACGCGGGTCTCCCTCTACCTGGGATCCATCCTGTCGGACACGGCGCGCTGGGGTACCGATCCGCACCTCGCCGAGATACTGATCGCCTACCAGGGCACCGAAGCCGAGGTGGCCGCGCGCAAGCCTCTCCAGAGCATGCGCGTGCTGGCCGATCCGGAAATGGGCGCGCCCGCTTCCGACAGCGGCCAGACCACGAAAATCCAAACCCTGAAGGATGAGGCGTCCGGCAAGCTTCGCCGCCGATACCAATTTCCCTTGCGCGATCTGCAGGGTGGGCCACCGGAGGCGCACCAGGATGTGGTGGGCCTGGCGGTGCAAAGCCCCTCCGGATGCGATCTCGGACCCATCCGGGCCCATCTGATCCAGGCGCAGCGTGCGCCATCCCAACCGGTCTTCCAGTCGAAGGTCGGCAAGACCCTCGAGAAGCTGGGAGGGCCGTTCCTGCCGCCCCGCGAGGGTTCGGTGGAATGGCTCCAGTGGATGGCCTGGCTGCCGATCGCCCAGGCCCAGCCGACGCTGGGCCGCAGCGACATCCCCGGGTTCCACGCGGAGTTGCCCGGTTGGGCGGCACGCTGGCAATGGGCGGGCGACAAGCCAGTCGCCACCGTGGGCAAGGAGGGCATGCAGGCCTCGGGCATCCGCGCTGCGCAATTGGAATGGAAGACGGACGTCGCCGTACAGCCGCAGCTTCGCATCTATGTGGATATGCCTGCAGGTGCGCGGCAGTTCGACACACTGCACGCTGAATTGCAACTGGACTCCGGAGCCGTGGAGCGATTCGAGGTGGGTCCGAACCGGGCACAGCTTCTGCCCCCCGGCCTGCCGGCGGGGAGCCGGGTCCAAGCCGTCCGCGTACGCTTCCAGCCCACAGGGGCGGCAGAGGACTGGACCTTGGCCGGCATCGGCATCTTCCGTTCCGATGCCGTTCCGCACTCCCTCATCGCAGAGCAGCCGCGCCCGGGCTGGAAGCTATTGCCCCAAGCGCTGGCGCGCCAGACGGGCTTGCCGGCGGATGGTACCTACCGATGGGACAGTTCCCCTGCGCCAGTGCGCGCCGGCGACCTGCTCCAGGCCCGCATCACCCAGGGGACCGGCGCAGCACCTTCCGAAGCGTGCTGGCTCACGCTGGAAGTCACAGGCGATCGGGGTTCCCACGCCCGTCAGCGCCTGTGCCCCGTGGACACGGAGTGGCAGACCGGGCTCTCCGAAATACTGAGGAATGGCGGCTTCGCCGCCGACGAAACGGTCAAGACCATGGCGTGGACGGCCCACCTGTCCACCCCCCCCGCGCCGGGGGCTGAACTGGGCGTGGTCCTGGGGGTCGGCACGGTGCCTTCGGTACGCCAGGCCCTCGCCGATGGGCTGGTCCTGCGTCTGGGCACAGGCCATGCGGCGCTGCAGCCGGACCGGAGTTCCCTCCAGGATTTCCCGGCACTGCCTGCCCCGGTGTGGCTGGACTACGGGACGTGGATCGGCGCCGATGGGCAACCGGCGCCGTCCGTGCACTGGGACGATGAGGACCTGTTCGAATTGCGGCGCATCACCTGGGTGGCAGAGACCGCGCTGTGGCCCCGGCTTGCCGATCGGCAGGAGGCCGGGCGCCGCCAGTCCCAGCAGGCTGCGCCGTCCCCCGAGGCCGGACTGCGCATGCAAAGTGCCTGGCTGGTGTTGTTTGCCGCCGCAGTGCTGCTGGCGACGCTCCGCATGCCGGCACTACAGGCCGCGGCAGGTCGCTGGACATTGCCAGGTCACAGAAGCCGTGCGGTGCACAGTGCATGGGCTCCCCTTCGAACGGCGGTTTCCGCGTACGGCGAACCTGCGCTCAAAGTGGTGGGGGTAGCGCTGGCCTGCTTCTGGATCTGGCGCGGAGGCCGCGGGGGCCCGGACGCGCCCTGGTTCATCGCGGCCGGCGGGCTGCTGGTCCTGACGGTGTGCATCGGGCTCTGGCTTCCGCGCGTCGGCTCTCCTGCAGCCCTGGCCCCGCTCCGCGCCACCGTTGCGGTGCTGTGGCTGGCCTGGCTGGCCTGGCTGGCGGGTACTTCCGGTTTCCCCAAGCAGCTGCTGACCTGTGCAGCCCTGCTGGCTGCAGCCGCCCTGCTGCTGGGGCACTCCACCCTGGCCAAAGGCCTGCCATTCCTGCGCACGGCAGCCGCCAGTCCGGCCCTCCTGGTGGGAGCCTGCAGCGCCGGGCTATACGCCATTGGCTTGGCTTCGACCGCTGTCGTGCGACGCGAGAACCTCTGGATCACCATGGGCGCCATCGTCGCTGTCGCCGCATGGTGGCTCGCCATGCACGCTGCGCGCCCCGCCCTGGAAGCTTTCCGCCCCCGCTGGGCCAGCAAGCTCTATGGTGTGCCTGGCGGCCCGCTCTTCGTGGGCGCGGTGGCAGCCCTGGTGCTGTCGATGGCCGCCTTGTGGCTGGGCCAGAGCGGGATCGCGGCCCACCTGACCACGCTGTTCTTCTATCTGTGGTGCGCGGGCGCGCTGCTGACCGGGATGAGCCTGTGGGCCCGTTCGGCGCCAGACCCGGGCCCGTAGCCATGCGGCAGAAGACGCGGTTTCCCGTCAAGGGGACCGCATCAGCCCGCCGTCGACCCGCAGGTTCTGCCCGGTGATATAGGCCGCGCCTCCGGATACCAGAAAGGCCACCGTCGCCGCCACCTCCTCGACCCTGCCGTACCGCTGGAGGGGCACGCTGGCGCGGCGCTCTTCCCACACCGGCAGGCTGTCGATCCAGCCGGGCAGCACGTTGTTCATGCGGATGTTGTCGCGGGAATAGCCGTCCACGAAGATACGGGTGAACGCCGCGAGGCCTGACCGGATGATGGAAGAAGCCGGAAACAACGCGCTCGGCTCCAGCGCCCAGGCCGATGAGATATTCACGATCGCGCCAGCCTGCTGCCTCTGCATGATGGGCGCAACGAGCCGGGTCGGGCGGACCACGTTGAGCAGATACGTTTCCATCCCCTGCAGCCACTGCTCGTCGGACAGTTCGAGCAGAGGGGCGCGTGGCCCGTGCCCCGCGCTGTTGACCAGTGCATCGATGCGCCCCCACCGGTCCTGCACGCGATCCACGAGCCGGCCGAGGTCTTCCACCGATTGGTTCGATCCGGTGACGCCGATGCCGCCCAGTTCCTCGGCCAAGGCCTCTCCCTTGCCGGACGAGGAAAGAATGCCCACCCGAAAGCCGTCCGCCGCCAGCCGGCGGGCCGCCGCGGCGCCAATGCCCGTTCCACCGGCCGTGATCACTGCCACTTTTTCTACTGCCATCAATCGCCCTTCCAGCCGCTACCCGGCCGATGTGCGGGAATTGTTTTCCTTTTTCTGTGTGTAGAACCGGATCGATATAGAGAAATAACTGCTCCGATACAGTAGAAAATCTACACCCATGAGCAATCCATTGGGTTCGACGCCTTCCCTCAATGCCCTGCGTGCGTTCGAAGTGGCCAGCCGGCATCTGAATTTCCGGCTGGCCGGCCTGGAGTTGGGCGTGACCCAGGGTGCGGTGGCACAGCAGATCCGTGCGCTGGAGGCAGACCTCGGCCTGAAGCTGTTCGAGCGCCATCCCCGCACGCTGGCGCTGACGCAGAACGGGCAGCGCTACGTGGTGGGCGTGCGCCGCGCCTTTGAGATGCTGGCCGAAGCGACCCAGGGCCTGCGGCCCGAGCCTCTGCGCCTCACGGTCAGTGTCACGCCCACGTTTGCTGCCAAATGGCTCATCCCGAGACTGGCGGACTACACGCGTCTCCATCCCGGCGTGGATTTGCGCATTCTCGCGACCGAGCGGCTGTCGCACTTCCACACGGAGGCCGTGGACCTGGCCGTGCGGTATGG